>NZ_JBQFZU010000002.1:0-322374 GCF_056542405.1 Ruegeria sp. AD11(2025)
GGCGACCCGCTACGACAGGTGCCCGAAGGTCTTCCTGTCAGCCATCGCCCTCGCAGCACTCGTCATCTATTGGCTATGAGTCCTGACCCTAGTGGAGTTGAAGCTCTTGTTGCGTTCCATGGAGAACGACGATGAGGCGCCAAACCTCGCAGGCATATTTGCCACTTCGCGTTCATAGAGTTCCGCGAGGCGCTTGTGAAACCCTGCTATGAGTTGTTCGAGATGCACTGAACCTTCGCGATTGCGGTCAAGTAGATGCGTTCTCAAAGTGGAATCGCCAAAGGCCCGGATTTACCCAACATAATATTGGGCATAGGTAGGGGATCGCCGGTGTGATCTTTGAACAAGTCGCTGCCCGCGACCTGGCGGGGTATCAGGCGGCTGGAAACGGCAGGAGTTATCCGGGGCGCCGTCGCCTACGTCAGTGCAAATCCGGTCAGGATCATCAAAGGTGCCGTTATTGTCAAAGCTGCGACTCGTGCTTCCGTAGCTTCCCAGACTGCTTTTCATCGTTTGATGGTGATTGAGGTGCGAGCATGACAAGTGGTCTCTACGACGGTTTGAGACGACAAGCTACAGAAGCCGGAGGAGTTAGGCACAATTGCTTGCGTTGAGCGATCGGGTACAACCGTAAGCTTTATGGGCGGAGCACATGCACCGAACACCGAGCGTGGCGAACGACGAGGGCTGCAGTTGATCCCAGAAAGAACTCCTTCATCCCGGGTTTATGCGACGCAAGGACAATACAGTCGATACCATGCTTGTTCGCGTACTCGGTGATTGCCCGACCGGCGGATTGACTCTCAAGAAGAACTGAAGAAACCTCGGTTTCGTCCTTCAGGCGTTCAGCTAAGCGCGCCTTTGCTTTTTGGAGAGATTTTTCGGCGATCCCGTCATCCATATAGTACATTATCTGTCTGTTTGGTGGTTCGTGAATATGTGCCGCTATGATCTTTCCACCTTCGGATACAAGGGCGTGTGCCGCCGAAAGTGCGTGATCACTGATGCCATGCTCAAGAGACAGCGCTACCAAGATGTTATTGTACATTTCTAACCCCTTGTTGAAGGTTTTCGGTTTTCGTCCACAAGCAAGTCTCTCCGCACTTCCATTTTGAGAGAGCTCTCACACACCCCAACCGTAAGAACGGGGTGCGCGCTTTTTTGGTTGTCTTGCGTTTGTTGGTTTTCCCGCGGCTACCTACTGAGCAGCAGGTCCGGCAAGAAGAGAGCCAACTCTGGTACGAAGGTTGTCAGCATCAAGGTTGGAAGCCAGGCAAAGACAATGAAGATTAATGTCGGCCACAACATGCGGGAAACCGGCTCATCACAAACCTGAGCACCAAGATAGAGCAGGGGTGCTGTGGGGGGTGTAATGTTCGCCATACCCAGGTTCACACCAATCACAGCCGCGAAATGGATCGGGTCCATTCCAGTGCTCTGCGCAATGGGCAGCAAGATCGGTGTCGCCAGAAGAAGACCCGAAATGTCATCCATCAGCATCCCGATTAGGATCATCACGACGTTGATCATCAGAAGTATGACGACCGGGTTGTCCGACACGGAATAGACCAGGTCCTTGGCCAGCTGAGGCGCGCCCTGGGAGATCAGGTTGTCCGACACGATCAGAACCATGAAGATCATGACCATGACCACGCCAATCGTAACACCTGAGTTCTGGATAGTCTGAGCCAGCGTTTTCCAGGTCAGGCCACGGTAGAAGTAAATCGCGATCGGGATCGAGTAGACCACGGCGATACCGGCGGCCTCGGTCGGCGTCATGATACCACCGTAGATCCCACCAAGAATGATGAGTGGCATCATAAGCGCTGGTCCGGCCAAGCGCGCCTGTACCCCGAATGTCGGCAGAAACGGCTTGGGGCGTTCCGTCAGATTGATGGCGTCGTATTTCCGCAGCATGAACTGATTGACCACAATCAGAAGCGTGATCAGGATGATGGCGGGAATGACTGTGGACAAGAAGCATTTCAGTACGTGCTGTTGCGCAACCCAGCCATACAGGATGTGCGACGAGCTGGGCGGGATCAACAGGCCCAACGGACTGGCCGCCACGATCAGCGCAGCCGATTGCCCACCGGGATAGTTGGCCTTTTTCAGGTGGGGCATCATGATGCCGCCAATACAGGTCAGCGTCGCATTTGCACTACCAGAGATGGAGCCGAAAACCCCACAGGCCAATACCCCCGCGGCGCTCAGACCGCCTTTGATATGGCCAATGAACATTTCAGCCAGTGAGACGAGCGGGGCGGCAATTTTACCTTTTTCCATGATGCCACCTGCAATCATGAAGAGCGGGATCGCCAGAAGTACCAGTGAGCGGATGCCTGTGGAGCCGGTCGGCAAATAACCGGTGATGGATTGATCTCCGACAATGGCGATGAAAATCAAAACCGATCCGAATGCTACATATACGCTGACGCCCAATAGCAGCATGAAACAGACAATAAGAAGACTTCCTCCGATGATCATTGGGTTTCTCCTTTTTGCATTTCCGATCTCAAGGGAAGGCCAAGCCCCTTACGGATATGCACGTACAAGTATGCAGCCGTGAACGTTGCCATGAAGCCAAAGGCAATCATGATTCCAATCCGCCAGGTCACAAACGGAATACGCAGCACCGGGGTTGCGCGCAGTCGAGGGAAAGAGAAGTCATCGATGAGCGAGACGTAACACGCATACATAAGAAACAGAATTACCAGCACCTCGACTGTCAGAACGACAAAGCCGCGCCACCAGATCAATCGGGGGTTTTGGATCACAATGCCAAGAATGTCCGCGTTGATATGCAGGTTGCGGGCAGAAGCCAGAACAGCACCTGCAAAAAAGCCGATGATGCTGATGCCCAGAAGCCATTCTTCATAGGCAAAAAGATCGCCACCAAATCCATACCGGATGACAACAACGGCCCCAAACGTGAATGCCATCAGGAAACCTGAAAACATAACGATCTGTCTCATGACGAACGCCACTGCTTTCAATGGATACCCAATTACGACCGGCAGCTCGTCAGTGATTTTTTGAGAGCTTTTCTTTTCTGCGCTTTCGACGACCAATGGACGTTCAGCTTCTGTACTAGACATCTTTCTCCCTCCCTTTGTTGAGCTAAAGACCAAAAAAGGGCCAACTGATTTGCTGGCCCTTTTCTTTAGGTTTATTGCTGTTCTTTAGCTGCCAGCAGGCGGTCGATGATGTCCTGACCGACGTTTTGTGCCATCGCGGGCCAGACCGTTTCCTGAACATGAGCGGCCATCGCAGCCTGTTCTTCGTCGCTCAGGCGCAGGATGGTGTAGCCTTTGTCGAGCAATTTCTGACCGAAGACTTCGTCATTCTCACGGTTGTATGCAAAGAAGTCTTCCGAGGCTTTGGTCATCGCAACTTGCAGCGCGGCACGCTGTTCGTCGTTCAGTTTGTCGAGTGTCCGCTGCGACGCGTAGAATGTAGTCAGCTCTGAGATCGAGTTGTATTCGACAAAATGGGTGCCAACATCCGACTTGGCGAAGATTGAGTAGGTCGCGGTCTTGGTGCAGCAGATCGCCCCATCGACGATACCGGCCTGAAGTGCGGGAAAGATGTCGCCCCATGCCATGGTTGTTGCCTGGTAACCCAATTCTTCAACCATCGACTTCACGACGCTGGACGACCAGACACGAATGTTCATGCCCTTGTCGTCAAACGTGTTCCAGTTCTCGGGCTCTTGCGACGAGACAATCCCAATGAAGCCTTCAGGGTTCTGCGCCATCACGCGGACACCGTATTCGTCGGTGATCTCTTGCAGGATGGTGTTGAATTCGGAATCCATGTTGAGCAGGGTATTCTCCATGTCATCCCAACCCCCAAGCAGGAACGGCATGGATAGAAACTCAAGACGCGGATCCGTGTCGGCATAGATAAACGCCGAGGCCAGATCGATATTGCCACGTGCAACATCTTCGAACAGCGCCTCACCGGAGCCCAACTGGTTTGCCGGGAAAACCTCGACCTTCAGGCCGACATTCGCAGCTGCAACATCCGCTGCGACCTGTTCCATCATCTTCGTGCCCTGATGATCGATCGGGAATACGCCGGCAAAACGCAGAGTCATGTCTTCCGCGAATGAAGCAGTCGACATTAGGGCGCTCAGTGCTCCTGCTGCCATACCTGTGGTAAACTTATTAAAACTCATCGGTTATCTCCTCCTGGTTGACGAGTAACGCCCGCCCAGCGGCGTGCTGGAGCGGGCGTTGATTTGCTGATGTCAGCAAAGTTCCGGGGCGACGAACTCGTATCCGAGGTCATCGGCCACAGCCTTGTAGGTCACCTTGCCATGGGCCACGTTCAGGCCGTTCATCAGGTGACGATTGTCTGCAAGCGCCTGCTTCCAGCCATTGTTGGCGATGGCCAGAGCGTGCGGGAGCGTTACGTTGTTCAGTGCGTAGGTTGACGTTCGGGCGACTGCGCCCGGCATGTTGGCGACGCAGTAATGAACAACATCGTCGACAACATAGGTGGGCTCGGCATGAGTGGTGGCTTTGGACGTTTCAAAGCAGCCGCCCTGGTCGATCGCCACGTCCACGACGACCGCACCGGGTTTCATTTTCGAAATCAACTCACGTGTGACCAGCTTGGGTGCAGCAGCACCCGGGATCAGAACCGCACCCACAACCAGATCTGCGTTGGTGACCTCTTCTTCCAGTGCAGCCTTGGTCGAATAGACAACTTTGGCCGACGCCTCGAAATGGTTCTCCAGCTTTTCCAGAACCGCAGGGTTGCGGTCCAGAATGGTGACGTCCGCGTGCAGGCCGACGGCCATCTGGGCCGCGTTGAAGCCAACGACACCACCGCCGATAACCACGACCTTGCCGGGCTTCACGCCGGGCACCCCACCCAGCAAGACACCCAGACCGCCCTTTGCCTTTTCCAAAGCACTTGCACCGGCCTGGATCGACATGCGACCGGCAACCTGGCTCATCGGTTTCAGCAATGGCAGCCCGCCATTGTCGTCTGTGACGGTTTCATAAGCAATGCAGACCGCGCCCGAATTGACCAGATCCTTAGTCTGCTCCGGGTCGGGTGCTAGGTGCAGGTAGGTATATAAAATCTGACCTTCACGCAGCATGGCGCGCTCTACCGCCTGAGGTTCCTTCACCTTCACAATCATCTCAGCATTGGCAAAGACGTCGCCTGCGGTTGCGGCGATCTCCGCACCAGCGGCGCGATACGCCTCGTCATCCGCACCAATACCAGCCCCGGCATTGGTTTCGACAATGACGTTATGACCATGCGAAACCAATTCCGCGACACTCTCGGGGGTCAAGCCAACACGGTATTCGTGGTTCTTGATTTCCTTCGGAACGCCAATGAACATGTTCTTCACTCCTCTGACCGAATGATCATTTTGCGGTTGGCATGACGAACTCGGCACCGTCCGAGATGCTTTCGGGCCAACGCTGCATGATGGATTTCTGCTTGGTGTAGAAACGAACGCCTTCTTCGCCATATGCGTGCATGTCGCCGAACAGGCTCTTCTTCCAGCCGCCAAAACCATGCCAGGCCATCGGAACCGGGATCGGAACATTGACGCCGACCATGCCGACCTGAACCTGCTTACCGAACTCACGCGCTACATTGCCGTCACGGGTGAACAGTGACACGCCGTTGCCAAACTCGTGGTCGTTGATCAGTTGCAGGCCTTCCGCGAAACTCGAGACGCGGACGCAGGACAGAACCGGGCCAAAAATCTCTTCCTTGTAGATCTTCATGTCCGGCGTAACGTTGTCGAACAGGGTGCCGCCAAGGAAATAGCCTTCCTCGTGCCCTTCGACGGTATAGTCGCGGCCATCGACCAGCAGATCCGCACCTTCTTCGACGCCATAGTCTATGTACCCTTTAATCCGGTCCCGCGCGGCGGCGGTGACAATCGGGCCCATCTCGGCGTCTAGCTCAAGACCGTTTTTGACCTTCAAGGTTTCGGCGCGTTCTTTCAGGACCGGCATCAACTTGTCGGCGGCATCGCCAACCAGCAGGGCAACCGAGATCGCCATGCAGCGCTCTCCGGCCGAGCCATAGGCCGCGCCGATCAGTGCGTCGGCGGCTTTGTTCATGTCAGCGTCCGGCATCACCAGCATGTGGTTCTTTGCGCCACCCAGCGCCTGAACGCGCTTGCCGTGACGCGCACCGACCTCGTAGATATAGTTGGCAATCGGTGTCGAACCGACGAAGGACACAGCCTTGACGTCGCCATTTTTCAGCAAAGCATCAACGGCGACCTTGTCACCCTGAACGACGTTGAACACACCGTCGGGGAAACCAGCCCTCTGCATCAGGTCCGCATAAAACAGGGATGCGGACGGATCGGTTGGTGACGGCTTCAAGATGAACGTATTGCCTGCGGCGACGGCGATCGGGAACATCCACATCGGCACCATGACCGGGAAGTTGAAGGGAGTAATCCCGGCGACAACACCCAACGCCTGACGCGTGGTCCAGTTGTCCATGCCAGTGGAGACTTGCTCTGTGTAATCGCCCTTGAGGAGTTGCGGAATGCCGCAGGCAAACTCGATGATATCAATACCGCGCTCAACCTCGCCCTGAGCGTCGGTGAACACCTTGCCGTGCTCGACCGTGATGGCGCGTGCCAATTCGTCCTTATGCTCACGCACCAGGGCCAGGAAATTGTTCATCAGGCGGGCGCGGCGGATCGGTGGTGTGTTCGACCATTTTGGGAATGCCGCTTTGGCGGCGGCCACTGCATCGTCCACCGTTTGGACACTCGCCAGTGAGACTTCACCGGTTTGAGCACCGGTTGCGGGGTTGAACACGGGCTGAGTGTTTTCGCCGGAAGGAACAGTGATTTGGCCATTAATGTAGTGGCCGATCAAAGCGATCGGGGATGCATCTTTCATGATGTCAGTCCTTTTGGATTAGCAGTCAGGGGTTATGGCAGATCAGCCAATACCTCACCAAGTGTTTGGCAAAGGGTCATTATTTCAGGCTCGGAGATGATCAGTGGCGGTGACAGGGCGATGATGTCACCAGTAACTCGGATCATGATTCCAGCTTCCCAGGCACGCTTCATGGCGTCATAGCCTCGCGCACCCGGAGTGCCGTCACGCGGCGCGAGTTCGATTGCTCCGACAAGGCCCAGATTGCGAATATCAATGACATTCGGCAGGCCTTTGAGGCTATGAAGTTGATCTTCCCAAGGCTGAGACAGCAGGGCGGCGCGTCGGAACAAATCATTCTGTTTGTAGCTTTCCAGAGTCGCCAGCGCTGCGGCACAAGAAACCGGATTGGCGGAATAGGTATAGCCATGGAACAGCTCGATTGGCGCATCGGCGTTTTCCATGGCCGAGTCATAGATCTTGTCGGACACTATGACCGCGCCCATCGGAATAACGCCATTGGTCAGGCCTTTGGCGGTCGTGATGATGTCGGGCTTTACATCAAAATACTCTGATGCGGTCGCTGCACCCAAACGACCAAAAGCAGTAATGACTTCGTCGAAGATCAACAGGATACCGTGACGGTCACAGATATCCCGCAGCTGCTTCAGGTATCCCTTCGGCGGCAGAAGCACACCGGTGGACCCGGCCATCGGTTCAACGATCACCGCTGCAATGGTCGAGGCATCGTGAAGCGCGACCAATCTTTCCAGGTCATCCGCCAACTCAGCGCCATGTTCCGGGCAGCCGCGTGAGAAGGCATTTTTCTCCAGGTCATGCGTATGACGCAGATGGTCAACTCCAGTCAGAAGCGTTCCGAAGTGCATGCGGTTCTTGACGATGCCGCCAACCGATATGCCGCCGAAACCAGTGCCGTGGTAACCCCGCTCACGCCCTATCAAACGCGTGCGCGCGCCATCGCCGCGCATCCGGTGGTAGTGCAGCGCGATCTTGAGCGCCGTATCAACGGACTCGGAGCCGGAGTTGGTGAAGAAGGCGTGGTTCAATCCCTCAGGCATCATCGCTGTCAGTTTTGCCGACAACTCAAACGCCTGAGGGTGGGAGAACTGGAAATTCGGTGCGTAATCCAGCTCGTGCACCTGCTTCTGCACCGCATCAACGATCAGCGGATCACGGTGACCTGCGTTAACGCACCACAGTCCGGCCGTCCCGTCCATGACCTTGCGACCATCAGAACTGGTGTAATACATCCCCTCGGCTGACTGAATCATGCGGGGCTCGCGAAGGAAATCACGATTGGCCGAAAACGGCATCCAAAACGATGACATTGTGTTGGGTTGATCGAGCACGTCCATTCCTCGTGAAGCAGATTTTCATTTGGTGCCAAATCCTTGCAGAGTTACGGCGTTCCGCACACCCGGCTTTGTGGGTTTCTGTAAGTCATTGAAAAACAGACCCACCCCTCCTAAAGTGCTTTCGATCAAAAGCAGGAAATCACGATGGCTGACTCTTCGACATCTGATCTGGAAACAGCCCGGCGGCTACGATTGATTCGAACTTCAAAGGGCCTCAGCCAGCGCGAGATGGCCAAGCGCGCAGGAGTAGGTAGCGGGACGATTTCCCAGATCGAAAGCGGGTCAACTCAGCCTTCCGTGGCACTGCTCAAGAAGATCCTCGCGGGCGTTGATGTCAATCTGGGGTTCTTTTTCAGCTTCGAACTCAAGAACGAGGACAGCTTTTATTTTCCCCACAGCAGCATGCGCGATCTTGGATCAACAGGTGTTTCGTATCTTCTTGTTGCGGGTGAACGCCGAAATCGGAAGTTGCAGATGCTGATAGAGGAGTACGATGTCGGTGCTGACTCGGGTCGGGCTGAACTGTCGCACGAAGGAGAGGAATGCGCGGTTGTGATAGAAGGTCGCCTTGAAGTGACCGTAGATGGGCAGTCCAGGGTGCTGGGCCCCGGAGACGCATACTATTTCTCGAGTATACTGCCGCACAGGTTTCGAAATGCAGGAGACACGCCTTGCAAAGTTATTAGCGCGTGCACTCCTTCGTCGTTCTGATGGATCACAAGCTCCCTATTCCAAGGATGTTTCTTAATCTCAGAACAGGCAGAACTGATGAACATTTCAGAATGAAGTAGTAAATTCCACATTTACGATACTGTGGTCAGAAGCTCGCGCCCAGACCGGAGCGCGGAAGATACCATTTAGGCGGGCAGCGGCATGTGCCAGGACCACGCCCATATCTTCATCACATATGCTCGCAAGATTGCCCTGCCAACGCGCTATGTCCCGGGCTACCTGATGATGAGCGAAGCCGAGACGCAGGATGCGGTTCATGCCTGGGCAGAGGTACACCAGTATGGGGTGGGCTGGGCCGGTTTCGACGTTTCGAACGGATTTTGACCTGATGATTGGTATGTTGCTGCCGCAACTGGTCTGGACTATGCGCAGGCTGCCCGGTTGTAGGAAGCAGAATTCGGGCAACGGGCGAGCAATTGACGGTACAATAGAAGGTCGTACAGCAGCAACGGAGTCTTCTATGACCTACGCATTGGGTGTGCGGTTGAACTGCGGGCTGGTTTTTATGTCCGACACACAGGGACGAATGCGGGTGTCGACAACATTTCTACCTTCAACAGAGTGTTTAACTGAACGGTAGAAGGTGTCCGGGCCATAATCTTGTTGGCGGCCGGTACTCTGACAACAACTCAGGCCACGATCAACTTGATGGGAGAACGAAGGGAGGTACCGGAAGAACGCTCGCCATCGGTCCTTGAAGCACCGACCATGTTTCAATTCGCACTGTTGGTGGCGGAAACCTTGAACGGTGTAGTTGAACAGCTCGCTCGAACTGATCAGCAGGCTGTCGGCACATTTCACGCCACTTGTGTTTTGGGTGACCAAATCAAAGGCGGGCCGTCGCGTTGACAACTGCATTGTTGAACCTTCCAGAATAAGCTTCGCTGGCGAAGTAAGCCGATAGAATATCCTTTTGGTTCGTGATCGTCTTTTTTTGGAAGGGCTCGTCATGAGGTGAACAAAGGGTTTGTGAAGCTCGCGCCCAGGAATAATCAATCGCCTTCACGTACTTAGAGGCCGTCCCGAGGTCATTCGTCTTTCCGGCCAGAAAATTGGGTCTGGCCAGTATTGCCTTGGCGTCGGAATGTCGGTTCCCCCATATGATGGTTGGGGGCATGGGACACTCTGCAATAAGAGGGGCTGGTGGTGCACCGCCTGAGCATGAATTGTTTGGACAGTGCGCGCAGCAGGTTAGTTGCGGTCTGCTCGGATGAGGTCGGGTTCTGACCGGTTGTTAATGAAATACCTTAGACCACGTGGGCGCCGTGACGGCAGAGGCTGTTTGGGCTGTGTTTTTGATGCAAACCTAGCCCAGAGTCCCGGTTCACTTTTTTCATTTCCTTGCCGATATTTTTGTCGTCCAAGCGCATACTTGATTTGATGTCGCGGTCTGTCACTATGTCAGCCGCAATGCCTATAACGCGCAACAACACCAAATTGCTTTACGACACAGGCGATGTCGACTGTGCAGAAATCATCGAGTCGCTTTGTGAGAAAAACGCGACCTATCTCAGGCGGCGTAGACTTCTTGATGGGCCCGGTGCTCATGCAAAAGACTTGGTGATCGAATGTGCAGAAACCATAAAGAAAAACAACGATCAGGGTTTGTTGAATCGGTTTGTCTCACAGGTATTGAACAACGCGACAGAGCACGAGATTTTGACTCTGTTGGTCGCCGGGTGGCTCGAGCTTCAGAAGGGGAAATGGCAGGCAACCGAAACACTTGGGCGCGAGGTCGTAAGCCGCGATCACCATGACCTAATGGCGCAGCGGCTCATTGATGCTGCCCGCGAGACGTCGACGGATCTGGAAACCGAAACCGACCGCTGGCTTCGGACGCGCACCTGCCCGGCGCCTTTTCGAGAAATGGAAACGCGGACTAACGGTGAAGTGCATTTTTGCTGTTCGGCATGGCAACCGGTTCCGATCGGTCGCCTAGAAACGGCGGACGAGGGCGGATTCTGGAATTCCGACAGGGCACGTGAAATCAGGCGATCCGTCCGTGACGGTGATTTTTCCCATTGCAGCCGGTGGCATTGTCCACAGATTGCCGGTCGCAGACTCCAGGCCCGCACCCCGGAAACGCAAAACTTGAAACTGGAGCTGGAGCAAGGTCCCGATCGGGTCATCCTGTCTCATGACCGGTCCTGCAACATCTCTTGTCCCAGTTGCCGAACGCAGTTGATCAACCTGCCGCACAAAGACACGGAACGTTTGAATCATGTCTTTGAAGACCACCTTCTGCCGCTGGTCAGCAAGGCCACGAAAATCAAGGTCACCGGGTCGGGTGATCCATTTGGCAGCAGGCACTTTCGCCATCTCCTGGGGCGGCTGTCTCAGTCAGGCCCGCCCGGGCGGCGCATTCAACTGCACACCAACGGGTTGCTGGCCAATGAAAGGGCATGGAACGATCTAGCGCTATGGGACAAGGTCTCGTCTGTCTGGGTGTCCATCGACGCGGCGCAGGCCGACACGTACAGCGTGCTGCGCCGTGGAGGCAATTTCTCGATACTGAGAAGGAACCTGCGCTTCCTCGGTGACCTGAACGCGCGTGGTGATATTGATACGTTGCGTTTGGACTTTGTCGTGCAGACCGCAAATTACAGAGAAATGCCTGCCTTCGTCGATCTTGCTCATGAAATGAACGCTGATGGTGTCTACTTTCTGAGGCTGCGCAATTGGGGGCATGTCACACCGCAGGAATTTAAAACCCAGGATGTGTGTTCATCCGACCATCCTGAACATGAAGACCTACTTGAGGTGCTGGCCGACCCGCGCATGGCCTGGAGCGGTGTCGACCTGGGCAGCCTGAACTCCATTTGATCGGTTGTCTCGTTTAGGGGACGCCGGTTCAATACTCTTTTCGGATCAGGACGTCGGCCAGAAATGAACAGGAGTCCTTTGCACACCGCAGACACCTCGGTAGATATCGCCATTCCCTCTGACCCGAAGGGGGTCCAGCCCGACACTGCAGCTGTAAACGCGTCAGCGGTTCATGCCCCTGAGAAGGAACTCATTTGGGGGCAACGTCTTGCACTGCCCGGACCGTATGGTCGCGCGCATCAGAGAGTGCGGCTTTTCGTCAAACGGAGCGTATTTCGAGGGCAGTCCTTCCGAAAGTACCCGCATCTGGTCATCGGCGTAGTCGTATATCTTTGCACCGAGTTCCTGCCGCAACGGCTTTAACGAGATCGACGCCGTCGGCAGCGCCGCGCGCAGCACCCGGGCGTCTTCAAGGGTTTGGTCAAAGCGGTCCGGGTGCATCGTGACGTTGATATGGACCACCATCATTTTCGCTAAGCGGATGAAGTGGGTCAGCTCCACGAACTCTGCGTGATAGGTTAGGATTAAGCTGTTCAGACACTCGCCTATCTTTTCCCAAAACCGGGATGTCCGCGACGCATTGCTGATCAGGCTGACTTTGAAATCAATTGCTGACGCCTGCGCAACAGGACGATGTTGCGGAAATGCATTGTGGGTTCGCCGCCCGTGAACCGGATCCAGACAGTCTCGTCCCGCTCATCCACATAGTGACGTTTCATCCAGTGAAAAAATGCAAACGTCCTTGGTCTTTTGCCGTCTGACCGAGCCGTCAGGCAAAGACTCGGGGCAAAAGCTGCACGCGTTCCACAGCACCCTATCCACCACGACCACTTTGGCATGAACGGAATCGGAGTGACGATTAGAGTAAGTGCATCCAGTTCGTTCCGAATTGGGTCCATTCATACCCAAGTGTTTTGAAAATTGGTTACCCAAACAACTCCAGGAACGGCGCAACAGCGTTCATGTGGCTCTTACCCTTCACCTTAGCCAAGCTTGAAATTGTCGTGAGACCAAAAAACTACGCTGAAATTGGGGTCTGGCGGGGTAAGCTCAGCAATCCTGACCTTGACTGGGGGTGTTCACATTCTGTCTGGCGGAACCGGTTGACTTGTCAGCGAGCGGTCAGTTTTTTATACTCTACACTATATTTTTTAGTATTTTTGACGCGCCGGCCTGTGCTCGGGATTGCCAGGCTACAACAGCTTAGAGCTTATTTCGCCGGCCAGTCGGGGGTAATTCATGACGAAGGCGAGCGGCCAAAAGACTCGACCAGAAGTTGCCAAGAAACGCGCTGCTCAGGCGCCGGGTAACTATGACTTCGTTCAATCCCCTGAATGGCAGAAGGTACTTGAAAAAGCTCGGATAGAGCGAGAGAAGAACATTTCGGCGCGCGGTCAGAAAAGCAAGGAGACGCAAGCCCCCAAACCGGGTCAACGTAACGATGCTCAATCAACCACAGGTGAGCCATCTCCGGTCGGGCAGAAAGCGTGGTCAACTCAGCTTGAAGAAGCCAGAAAGAAAAGAAATGCGGCGTTTGCCGGGCGCAGGGGTGAGTCGGAAGAACTCGAGTCCGGTGTGCCTAATGGTGACCGTAAGACCAAATCTGTTGAAAAAGCCGGAGGAACTTTCAAATCCCGGAGAGGCGATAACAGCTCGGCCGACGCCGATCAGACAGATGCAGGACTGAGTTTAAGGCTTTCCAATGAAGAGATTGACTTTCGCCTATCCAAGAAGATCCTTCAAAAACTGGAAATTCAACAACGCGCGCGCCGAAAGGTTAGATTGGGTTTAATCGCCCTCGGCTGCGCCATTGGTGCGGTTGCCTCTTCTTCGGTGTTTTGGGTTCTTTCTGGACCAGACCCACGAGTGGCAACTGGATCAGAAGCTGCGGGTGTCGAGATTAGCTCTCCGTTGCAAGATGAGGGCGTCGCTCCGTTGCAGCCTGATTTGTCGACGTCCGCGCAAAGTGAAATCGTCATTTCAACCGATGTGGTCAACACTTCGGCCCGATCGGCTTCGCCCGATAGCAGTTTGGCAGAGGGAGAGGATCTGAACAGTATTGCATTGCTGACACCCCCTGTTTCGGGTTTGACCGAGGCGGCAGAGCCTCCCGAACTGAAAACACCAAATGTCGCTCCAAGCGTTCTGGCGTATGTTCCCGCGCTTGAGCAGCCGTTTTTGCCCGTGAGTGGACCCGGTTATCTGCCAACACGAGAGGCGAACCCAAGTTTCCTGCCCTATGAAAACGTACCTGAGATTTTTAACCCGGTGGTCGCGCTGGCTGCTGTAGCTGCAGAAGGATTTGTTGATCCCATGGAAATAGCAGCAGATGCGTTTACTCCACCGGTGCGATCGCCTGAACTTGCGATTCAGCCCGTCTTGTTCAGACAACCTGCGCTTCTGCCGCCCGCGGCAGAGCCTGGGTCTCTGTCGGAACAGATTTGGGCCATCCAGCCGGATTTGCCCATATCGGTCGATCCGATTGAAAACGCATTGACGACCGTGGCATTGGACCCAACGGCGCAGATTGAAGAACCCGGAGTTGGCCCGGAAGCGCTGCAAACACCCATTCAGACGCCGCGAGCTGAGCCCTCTGGTTCAGTGCAACTTGCGGCGCTGCCTGGCGCTGATGTCGAGGCACCAGAAGCGAGCTCCGGCGCAACGGGCGCGGCGTTCAGACTGTATGCACCCAACAAACTGCCGCAGGATGCAGTAGATTCGGTTATTACCGATCTAACAACGACAGGTCATGAGTTGAATGGGACGGCGCGCGTTGGGTACAAGGTGTCCCAGTCCAACGTTCGATTCTATCACAGGCAGGATGCCGCCAAAGCCGCGGCCCTAGCAGAAGATGCCGGCGCGTTATTGCGCGACTTCACCAATTCGAAAACCAAAACTACCAGCGGAGTGGTGGAGTTATATCTGGCCGGGAACGGCTATAGCAGTTCTCCGATCAAGCGAACAACCAAACGAAGCAGTCAAAGCGCTACGGCAAACAACCCGATCAACCAGCTCAGAAGCCAGGTTCTGAAAAAACTTCGGGCAACATCGAACTAAAATCGCTATTCTTGTTCATGAGTGCGAAAGACTGAAACAGATGGTGAGTGTAGTTAACAAGTATTGATAAGGTTCTTTTAAATGACTGATAGCAGACTCGTCGGCATTGTAACTGCGCTACTTATTTTAGCGACGACAGGGGGTGCGCGTGCTGAGATCACGCTTGAGCACCTGATCGCTATCGATCAGCTGTTGTCAACCAACGACACGAGGGCGCTGCGATCCTATCTTGAGAGGAACCCGGAGTTGCTGACGGGCGATGATGAGCTATCCCGGGAATTGCGCGATTTTTATGGCGCCGCGTCCGCCGGCAGTTTGGATTTCGGCTATCCCGCCAATGCGCCGGACAATCCGTTTGACGCCCCGACTGGGACAACCTCGCGCGCAAGTTCGCTGCAGCACTAGGCCCCATGTCCGTGTTTGACACCATCAGCTGTCCTTCGCGCCCGAAAATCGCCTACATCATTGAACCACGGTTTTCCGGCGGTACGTCGGCGGCTGTCGCTGCCGAACTTCGAGTGGCCATTGAGTTCGGAGAGTTGGAGGTTCACGCGGTAACCTCAAGGACGTTCGGAGAAGACCAGTACATAGCGCCGGTGCTGCGTCGTGTACTTGACGAGCTGCGCATTCCGCTGATTTGGGATGCTCCTCGGGTTAGTGCAGATTTTGTGATCTTGCACAATCCGGCATTTCTGAAGTTTCAGGATGCTTTGAGTACAAGAATTTTTGCGCGGGACCTGATCGTGGTAACGCACGAGAATTTTTTGCGTCCGGGCGGAGAAGAAGGGTTCGACGTTTCATCCTGCCTGAACCAGATTGAGGCGGCGGCTCTTGCGCTCAGAAAAACGCTTGCACCGATTTCGCCGTATAATCGGAAAACCGTAACCGATTGGTTGGTCGGGTCCCGTGTGGCCAGGCAATGGGAGGTTCTGGGTGCGGACTGGTTCAACATCTGCGAAACCGAGATTGAGCCCCCGTGCGACGTGCCCGAAGACCGCCGCGGCAGGCATTCACGCCCCGGGTTTGAGAAGTTTCCGACTCTGGCCGATCTCGACAGGTGTTTTCCCGAACATGCGCAGAGCAATGTTATCCTGGGTGCGGACGCATTACTGGATGCCACTGTCCCCCGCCCGCATTGGACCTTGCTTCCTTTCAACGCCATTCGGGTGGACGAGTTTTTTGAAATGATTGACTTTTTCGTCTACTTCACCGCACCGACTTGGCAGGAAAGCTTTGGCCGTGTCATTGCCGAAGCTCTGACCGCTGGCAAAGTAGTTCTTACCAATTCGGAGATAGGGGTCACGTTTGGCGACGCAGTGCTCAGTTGTCGCCCAAAGGACGTAGACGGGATTATTACCGGTCTTATCGCGCAGCCGCATAGGTATCACGAACAGGTATCCAAATCGCAATCAGCGCTGGCGCGCTACTCCGCCGACAACTTCAGGGCGCAACTGTCCAATGTCATTCCCGCTGATAGCGGGGTCCTGAAATGATTTTTGTTGAGGCCGGTTCGCGTTCCTTACGATCCTTCGATGCGCAGTTGATCTTTGCCGAGCAACTTGCCGCGCGCGGTTTCACCTGCTGTATCGATGCCGAGTATCTGCCGGGAAACGCAGGACGCGGTAGAGTTTATGAGGCGGCCAGATTTCTTGTCGATCCGGTAGAGCACGAGGCTGAATCCGTCTTTGTGCTTGGTGCCGAGGATATCGATGATCTGCTTCTTGCATCCCTTCGACAAAAGCAGCTTGATACCGACGTGCCGGTGATTGCTACGGGTCGTTTCCTGAGCCAGCAAAGCTACATCGGTGCAAAAGCGCGTCTGGCCTATGCGCTTGGGCGCGAGGCAACGGTGATCGACCTTACGGATTTTCAGTCGCGTTCGGTGATGCCTTCGGCGATCAGCCCTCTGGTTGCGGACGTTCGGCCAACGCCCCGGCCCGCACGTGGGATGCCGAATGTGACGGTTGTTTTAGGCTCCATGGAACTGGACAATCCCGAGACTCTGTCCTGCTTTTCCCGAATGAGTAACCGGGGGGGATACAATCTGCGACTGGTCGTAAGCGGGGCGCAGAACGAGGCGATCAATGCGTCGCCGTTCCATGATTTGCCGACTAACCTGTATACCGATCTTTCATCGCTTACGCTGGCAAATTCGACGGACATTCTTGTGATGTTCGGTCACGGCATCGCCGGCGTTCGTATGGCGGCGTTTGCAGTCGAATTGATGGCTACTGGGGGCGTTGCGATAGATTGCACGGATGACGAGGCTCTGGTGTCCTCCGGCGCGCCCGCGTTGCTTGGGCCCAAGACGCCATTTTCTCTGGATGGGTATCTGACAGGTAAAATACTTGGCAACACGTCGCAAATCGCGGAACAGGCCAGAAAATCTCAGTGGCTTCATACTGTGGACATTTCCCGTCTGGAAAGCGCTGCAGGTCTTACACCCAAAACACGCGAACCTGTTCGGACCGCACAGAGAACTTTGTTCTTTCCGACAAATGGCGTGGGATTGGGGCACGCTCAGCGGTGCGCCGTGATCGCGAATGCATTGCCGGACAACATGCCGTCGGTATTTGCGGCCTTTCCCAGTTGCGTGCCACTTATCCGCCGCGAAGGCATTGATTGCATTCCGTTGGTTTCGCGGATCGATATGTCGGATAATCCTGACGGCAACGATATCCTGACATATCGTCGACTTGGTGCCGCGTTGCAGGACAACGACAGCCTGATCTTTGACGGCGGCCATGTCTTCGATTCCGTCTACCGCGTAATTCTCGAGCGAAACCTGTCGGCAGTTTGGATTAGACGGGGCCTGTGGCCCGACGGGCGACCCCGACAAAAGATGCTCCGACGAGAGGGTGTGTTCGATCGTGTCATCGTACCCTCCGAAGCCTTCGACGAACTGAACGATGCCTACAGCTATGGCGACCACGTCCACTACGTCGGTCCGATTTTTCGCAAGGTGGTTCAGTCCGAAAACGAGCGTGACCGGCTTAGGGAGCGGCTGGCAGAGCGGTTCGGGCGAGAGTTCAAACAGTTAGTTGTCAGCATGCTGGGTGGCGGTGTGGCGTCTGATAGATCGGCTCAGCTGCAAGCGATATCCGGGATGCTGGAGGATCGGACGGACTGCCTGCATCTTGTCGTGACGTGGCCGGGCAGCAAGGTTCAGCCTGCCACGTTCGGCTGGACAAATACACGCGTGGTCCAGACGTTTGAGGCAACATCCCTGTGTCTGGCCGCGGACCTGGTAATTTCAGCGGCGGGGTACAATTCCGTTCTCGAAATTCTTTACCACCAAATCCCCGCGATCCTGATCCCGCAATCGGCCCCCTATTTGGACAATCAGGAGCGACGCGCCAGAGCTTTGGCTGATCGCGACCTTTGTGCGATCATCACCGAAACAGACCTCATGAAGCTGGAAAGGACAGTCTCGGAATGTCTGGATCACGATGAGGTGGAACGCTATCGGTCTGCGTTGAATGGGATTCAACTACCTGAGGCGGGGGCGTCGAGGGCAGCTGAAATCCTAGCAGAGGTTAGGCGCGAAAAATGACAGACATCTCTTGGTTCGAAATTCTTGGCAGGACATCGCCAAAGCGGCCGGTTCAACTGGATGCTTTGATCACGGACAATCGCAAATCCAAGCCGTACGGGAAAGTTGTGTTCCCCGAGATGGACCTGACACCATCCATTGCCCTTTGGGAGCATGACAAGGCCGGCCCCACGTATATTGGTATTCGGGTTCTGAAACCTCTTGAATCCGCACATAATGTCGCGAGGCTTCTGGCCGCTGCGGCACTGGAACGAGAGGTCTTTCCGGTCATACTAAGCCGTGTCGAGTACAGCGGGTTCGAACAGTTTGGGTTTCGTGTCGAGCGCGTCCCCGACGAACCGGCCGCGGCGCTGGCCGCCGAAGCGGAAATCAGAAAGTTCTGGGATCTCGCGATCATTATCGACGGAGACGAAATCGGTTTTTGGTCGGGCCAGAAAAACGGAACCTGATGCGGGTAGGGACCCTGTCTGAATACCGACATGGCCAGCTTTTCGTTCAAGGACGCCAAAACACAAGTCTTGAAATCATCTGCTGTGTGGTAGTGCTGTGATTCATGACACGATCGGAATTACCCCAACCTGAAACAACACCAAGAACGCGTCCAAAGGCACGACATATTCTGGATAATTACTATATCGGACCTGCTCGAAACGCTTCGGTTCTTGAGATCTGGGGGTATACGGATCGCATGACCTATGCCCCGGGTGACCTGCTGGCATTGCGGGTGTCCACCACGGCAGAACTCTGGAACCTTGAGATTGGCCGTGATGGTGCGCGTTACGAGCCGTTGTTCTCGGAGACGGATATCGCAGGGGTGCATCAGACCACACCCGAGGATTGTTCGGTTGCGGGCTGCGGGTGGGATGTCGCTTACGAGTTCACGATCCCCGATGACTGGCGCGCAGGTGGATATCTGGTGACCCTGACCGCTGAACGCGACGGGGACCGCGTCGAGGAACACCATCTCTTTATGCTGCGCCGCGCGGTCAGCAAGCCGCCTGCACCCTATGTATTGATCTGCGCCACGGGAACCTGGCTGGCCTATAATTGCTGGGGCGGGTCCAACCACTACGAAGGGATAACCGGCCCGGACAGCAATGCGTTTTCTCCGGTGGTTTCAACACAGCGCCCGTGGACGCGGGGGTTCTGCAAGCTTCCCGGAGGAGTACCACGCGCGGTGCCCGACATGCCGCACCAATCGGGCACCATGGTTCGGTATCCCTATATGGAGTGGGCCTATGCCTATGGGTATTCCAAGAAGTACGCCTCGGCCGGATGGGCAAGTTACGAACGTCACTTTGCAGCTTGGGTTGAAGAACAAGGGTTCGAGTTCGATTTCGCCACACAGCATGATCTGGAGGCTGATCCCGAACTTTTGAAACGCCACAGATGCGCTGTCTTCGTAGGGCACGACGAGTACTGGTCAACAAACATGCGCGACGCGGTTGATCGATACACCGCCGGGGGCGGCTGCGTGGCACGGTTTGGGGGCAATTTCCTCTGGCAAACCCGCATCGAGGATGAGGGGCGCACCCAGGTTTGTTACAAGTACACGGCTGATCAGGACCCGCTTGTCGGTTCGGATCAAGAGCATCTGGTAACCACCGCATGGGAAGTCGCCCCGGCAAACCGTCCGGGCGCGCAGACCTTTGGAGTCAACGGGCTGAAAGGGGTTTATGCCGGTTTGGGGCGCTGTGTCGGGCAGGGCAGCGGGGGCTTTTCGGTGTATCGGCCCGGCCATTGGGCGCTGGTGGGTACTCAGTTGGGGTATGGCGATCAGCTGGGGGCCGCGTCCCGCATATTCGGGTACGAAGTCGATGGGGTGGATTATCGGATGGAAGACGGCCTTCCCATTGCCACCGGATCGGATGGGGCTGACCCAACGCTTGAGATTGTGGCGATGGGTTTGGCGACCAGTATTGAACCTACGCATGGGGTTTGGGGTGAGACCGCTTATATCGCGGACGCGGACGCGATTTTCAAAGCCCGCGCCCTGTTCGGAGAGATCACACCCGAGACAATGGATCGCAGTAGTCGCGGCAACGGCGCGATCGTGCATTGGCACCGAGGAGAGGGCGAGGTCTTTACCGCAGGTACTTGCGAATGGGTGATGGGTTTGACCCGGCGGGACTGGCAGGTTGAACAGGTCACGCGCAACGTGCTTCTTAGGTTTGGCGGTGCGGACAGGACTGCGCCTTAGACGAACCAGTAGATGCGGTTAAGGTTCACGCTCGAGCAGATCCAGACTTTGATCCAGTATCGCGCGGACCTGCGCTCCGATCTGCGGTGCCTCGGACGCTCGGGGACCCGCGATGTTCAGAACCGACGATTGGGTGGATTGCAGCCATTCTCGTACTTGCCGCGTGCAGGCTGACGTTCCATCCCTGATATTGACTACCAGATGAGGTTTCCCGGCCTCTTCGGCGAACGCGATAGTTTGCTGCGTTCCCGGGCTTGGCGACTCATCGACAAAGATCAGCGTGGCATCGCTTGAAACGACATTGGCGAGGGTTCTTTCTACAACTTTTTCGGTTTCCGTCTCGGTCAGGCCGGTGAAATACTCCGGAATCCGACCCGCTTCATTCGTGCGGCCATTGGGAACCCATCCACCATAAGCCAGGCCGTTTTGCCGCGCGAATTCCAATGCCGCCATATCCACACCGGTTTGCCCGCCAGAGACGATTTTCATAACGCATGCCTTTGTCCTGAGAAGAGCTTATCCGGTCAAAGCAACACGAGGAACTGGTGGAATTCAGGACTTGCGCCGTGGGGCTTAAATCCGGTTCATGAGTTCATGAATGGCACGGGGCAGCGACGCGAAATAGCACGTCCCAGACCTTAGTTTTGTCATAATAGAATTCGTATCTGGCTAAGAGCGGAAATTTACGGGAACAGGAATTGTTAAGCGCCATTTTCAGCGCCGCATCTCAGCGCTACATGGATGTACGTCTGAACACCTCGGGCGGGTATCGGGTTCGCATAGTTGAACGCCCGGGTCTGTGGATGTCTCCGTCCGAATTGGATGAGCTGGTTGCAGACTTGCGTCGGGTGGCGTCGAAAACGCTGCCCGCCGGAGAGTTGAGCTATGGGGTCTTTGCCGGTGATCGCGACAGGCTGGGGCAGTCGGTGATCACGCTCGTATCGCGCCGCGACGATCAAACGCCGGTGGCCTTCAATGCTCTGGCCCTGATGGAGGTCGACCTGGGGCACCGGTCCGAGGAAGTGCTGCATCTGGGGTTGGTCATGGTTGATCCCGGTCTGCGCAGTCAGGGGCTCAGCTGGGTGTTGTACGGGCTGACCTGCGTGTTGATGCTGTTTCGCAATGGGATGCGGCCGCTTTGGATTTCGAATGTAACGCAGGTGCCAGCGGTCGTGGGGCTGGTTGGTAGCGGGTTCGCGCGTGTTTTTCCGGCGCCGGAGGGCGGGGCGCAAAACCGACGCAGCCTTCTGCATCTGTTGCTGGCCCGGGAAATCATGCGTCACCACCGCCATGTCTTTGGTGTCGGCCCCGAGGCCGGTTTTGACGAAGACTGTTTCGTGATCTCCAACGCTTATACGGGTGGTTCGGACCATTTGAAGAAGACCTTCGCCGACGCCCCCAAGCACCGGGATCAGGTGGTGAATGACTATTGTCGGGATCAGCTGGATTACGATCGGGGTGATGACGTTCTGCAATTGGGTCAGATGGATACGCCAACCGCGCTGTCCTATGTCGGGCGCGAGGTTCCGCGCGGCTCATTCGCCGCTGTCGCGCTGGCCGTTTTTGCGGCTGTATTGCAGCGTCTGGCGATGCCGTTGTGGCAATGGGCCGACACACACCGGGATTTCGGCATTTTGCGCGCCAGGGAACAGGGTAAATGAGCACGTTTTCATATCAGGAATTCACCACGCGCAATATCGGCTTTGTCTCTCAGGCCGAGCAGGATGGACTGCGCAACGCTTGCGTTTTTGTCTGCGGCACCGGGGGGATGGGTGGCAGTGCGATCATGACCCTGATCCGTGCGGGGGTTGGGCGCTTGATTCTTGCTGATCTGGACAGTTTTGAGGTGTCGAACCTGAACCGGCAATTGTTCGCAACACTGGGAACGATCGACCAAGACAAGGCGATTGCGACCCGCGACCAGTGTTTGCAAATAAACCCCGAGGCCGAAATCGAAGTGCTGGGTGCGGATTGGCCGGAATACGTGGACCGGTTGGTGCAAACCGCTGATGTTGTTATCAACGGTACAGATGATCTGAGCGCCAGCCTGCTGCTGTATCGTACGGCGCGGATCAGTAGGCGGGTGGTGATCGACGCCTATGCCTCGCCCTTGCCATCGGTTTACGTCACGGGTTCAGGTGACCCGATGCCGGAAGAACGTCTGGACTACCCCACGCAAGGCACCCTCTGGAGCGCGCTTACGCCGGAGATGCGCGATGCGGCCGCTGCCGCCGAGGCTGAATATGTACTGACCCATTCGTCGTCCCGGCACCATGTGGATCTGGCCCTGGCTGGTGAAGTCATTGCCGGCACCCGCAGCCGGATGTCCTTTGCGCCAATGGTAATCATGGCTGGGGCGCTGATGGCAGGCGAGGCGCTACAGACCGTACTGGGGCGCCCGCATGGCGCGGACTATCGCGGCTGGTTCCTGAACCCCTATACGGGCAAGGTCGAGCGTCCTTTGCCGGGTTTTCTGGCCACCCTGGTGCGGCCGTTGGTTCGGCGGCAGATGAAAAGGTTGTTGGCCTCATGACCGATACGGCCGCATTTCTGGCGGACACATGGGTGTCGATCTGCGCTGCGCTGGGCGCAGTGGTTGTATTGCTGCATCTGGACGATCTCGTGCAAAGGTCCGAAATTGCCAGACGGTTTCGGTTCTGCCTGTGGGTGCTGGTGGCGCTGATGCTGTCCCGGATCGGGCACTGGGGTGGCTGGGGCTGGCTTTTCTCTGCTGTTGCAAGCTGTTGCGCGGCACTGTTGCCCTTGGCCGCTTTGGTTCTAGCCGAGGGCTTGCTGCGCCGTCACGCGCCGCCCATCCTGAAACAGATCTGCGCGTGGGGGGCGGTCGTCCTTGGCCTGCTGGGGTTGCTGCAGTTTAGCAACCTTGAGGTTTTACGACTGACCGGATTGCTGTTGTTCCAACTGATCGGGCTGGGTGGCGTTGCAGCGTTCGTGCTGCGGCGCGACAGGTGCAGCCTGTCTCCGACCGAGAACAGAACCGTCAACAGAATGAGCCTGTCCTTCCTGTTGATTCTGCCTTTTCTAGCAACGGATTACATGCGCGAGGCAGTGGTTGATGCTCCGGTCAGGCTGGGTGGTGTGGCCGTCCTGGTGCTGTGCTGGCTGTCGATTGGGATGTACCGCTCGGGGTTGCGGGCCGCGGATATCCTGCGCAGCTTCGGGATCGTGTTTCTGGTGACCGGACTGTTGACCCTGACCCTGTCCGGGCTTGTCCCGCTGGATCTACGGGCCGGGATACAGGTCATGGTGGTGATCGTTTCCACGCTGATCCTGTTGGCGATATGGCAGGCCGCGATTGCCCTGCGGATTGAGGACCGCCAACTGGTTGCCCTGCGCGAGATTGCCGAGGCAAGGGGGCAGGGGCCGCAGGCAGGCATGACCTTGTTGCGCCGCGCTGCCGGGGCCCCGGACGCGGTGCTGGTGGAAGAGGCCGATTTGACTGGTATGAACCTGGACGACCTGCGGTTCCGGTTCAGTGAAATGCCTGTTCAACAGGTGGGTGCTACGGATGACGAACAGGTCAACTGGCTGTTCTCCCGCTTTGATGCCACTCATGCCGCGTTGCTTTCGGCTGAACCGTTGAGGGTGGTAATGCTTAGCAACCCGGATATCGCGACGATGGACAGCACCGGCGGCGCCCTGCGTGCGGTGCAGCGGATGGCAGGTGTTCTGATGGCCGAGGGGCAGGCATGATCGAACTTCTGGAACGGGATTTCCCGAGTTTCTTTGTCGCCCCGTTCCATGCCTATGGTCCGGATACCCTTTACGTGTCACCGATGAAGGCGGATTTGAAGCGGTTCCTGTCGGCTGCAAACCCGCTGTTCTCCGGGGTGTCGGACTTTACCTATTTCACCGCTCTACGGCAGGGTGAACCGGTTGGCCGGATCACGGCACATCTGCACCGGACCTCAAACGACTTGCATCATGAGGCCCGGGGGTGCTTTGGGTTCTTTGATTGCGCCGACGATGCTGAGGCCGCCACGGCCCTGTTGCAGGCTGCGGAAAACTGGGTCCGCGAAAAAGGCATGACGCGGCTAACCGGCAATTTCAACCTGACAGCAATGCAGCAGGCCGGCGTTATGACCAGTGGGTTCGATCAGGCACCTTTCACAGACCAAGTCTGGGGGCCGCCTCACCTGCCGGGGTTACTTAAGTCGAACGGTTACAAACCGCATTTTCCCATGACAACTTTTGAGCGCCGTCTGAATGTGACGTCCGCTCCGCAGGTCTTGCACGACATTCAGCGTGCGCACTTGCTGGATCAGGGGTTTTCCTTTGCCCCCGTCACTCGCGCGACCATTGCCGAGCGCCTTGAGGACGCGCGAACCATCCTGAACCGCAGTTTCAAAGACAATCCAATGTTCGTTCCAGTCACAGCCGAAGAGTTCCACTTTCAGGCCAAAGACATGAAATGGATCATGGACCCGCGCATATCCAAGGTGGTGCACTATCAGGGCAAACCTGCCGGAGCAGTGATAGCGATCCCCGATCTCAACCCGCTGTTACGCCGGGTTGGCTCCCGGATGCGCCTGTCCCTCCCGTGGCATTTTCTGCGTTACAAGGCCCGCAGGAATCGCGCCGTGGTGATTTTTCAGGGCGTGATGCCAGAGTTTCAGGGCCGTTCGGTCAATCCCCTGATGCTCAGCGAAATGACACGTGACATGATCGCTGTGGGGTATGAAACGGTTGGTGGCACATGGATTGCTGACGAAAACACAGCCAGTCTGCGGCAAACCGAAAAGGTCGGGGCGGTGCCGTTGCATCGGCTGCACCTGTTTTCCAAGGAGTTGACGTAATGGACCGGGTGGAATTCGAAGCCGTTGTGGCGCAGGCGATGCTGGCCCCCTCGGCCCATAATACACAGCCAGCGCGCTGGGCGTTGCGTGATGGCGGCATCGACGTCCTCGCCGACCTGTCCCGACGCCTTCCTGTGGGTGATCCGACGGATCGTGACTTGGAGGTCTCATGCGGTGCAGCAGTTGAAGGTACGGTTCTGGCTCTTGCCGCGCGTGGGGTAGGGGCCAAAGTAATTCTGTCTGAAGGGGCAAGGGTTAACGATTTGCGGCCCGTTGCTCGGGTCGTGCCTGAAGGCACCGCGGTCCCGGAAGATACTGCTTTGGCGGCAGAGATGCCCAAGCGCCTGACACATCGGGCAGGGTTTTCACCTGCGCCAATCACCGCCTTCGACAAATGGGCGAGCGCGGAAATGACACTGGTAACGGAGGTGGCACAGATCGACTGGTTGGCTGGTCAGATCGACAACGCTTCGGCGCGAATCATGCGGCCAAGACCCTTTCGCGCTGAGTTGCTGCAATGGATGCGGTTGCGCAAGGATGACCCGAAATATTATTTCGACGGCCTAAACCGGGACGTTCTGGCCTTGGACGCGTTCACCGCAAGACTGGTGCCGACGGTTCTAGGCAGCGGGGTCTACGACCTGTTGTCAACGCTGGGCCTGGGGCCGCAGCTTTCGGGTGAAGCCGCGCGCAGCAGGGCCGCAAGCGCGGTCGTTTTGTTTCACTGGCCCGAAGATGGGTCGATGATCAACGCTGGACGGGCGTTTTACCGATCCTGGTTGCAGGCTACGGCCCGAGGGTTGGTGGGCTGGCCCGCAGCAGCGCTGGCGGATGATCCAGTCACGCGCGCGGCTATTTCGGATCGGTTCAATGTGCCCGGCGACCGGGTGCTCTTCAACGCATTGCGGCTGGGGGTTGCCAACAGAGCCACCCCCAGCCGCGCGCGCCTTTCCCTGAGCGATGTGATCGTTTAGGCGGCGATATTGTCGCCCACTTCTTTCAGCAGTTTCTCGGTCTTTGCATCTTCGATCCGATTGTGCAGACGCTGGGATTCTTCGCGGTCACGCAGCGTTTTGGTGATCGAGACGGTGGTATGTACCAGCATCAGCGCGGACATCGAGTAGAACCCTTTCGCCGCAAAGCTGGCCTCGAGGAAATAGATGCCGCCTGCCATCATCGCAGCTGCGACAATAAATGAAGCGATGGTGAACATGTTCCATGCGTTCGACTGGGGCAGGTTCAGGGTTTCTTCGGTGTTCATTGGTTTATTCCTTTCAGTTTATCAGTACGTTGAATTCGGATTCTGCTGTCAGGTCGACTTCGACTTGCCGGTTTTTTTGGCCTTCTTTTTCAGGCGTTCGAGAACCTCATCCGCGTTAGAGCGCAAGGGCTTGCCACAGCCGGCTTCGGCCAGACGGTCGCGGATGTTCTCAGCAGATCCGGTGGTCTCCAACTCTGTCATGGCGCGGGCGGTGGCATCCATTTCGCTTTGCCGCTCCTGCAGGCGTTGCAGGGTGTCTTCGGCCTCGCGCAATGTGGACAGGCCGCTGTCAGGGGCCACCTGCTGCAGGCGCTGCGTTTTGTCCGTTGCTGTGGCCAAGCGTTGACCGCGCTGCAACTGCCGCAGCCGGGTTTCAGCTTCGCGCAGGACGGTGCGCAGCCGGGCAATTTCGGTATCGAACCGGACTTGAGCTTTGGTGGACACGTCGCGTTCGGCCTCGAGATGTGCGATGGCGTCGGCGGCGTCACGGGCCAGATCCTCGCGGTTCTGTTGCAGTGCATCCAGCGTTCGGGCCTCAAGGTCGGCAATCTGCTGGGTCAACCTCACGTGCTGCTTCTTCTCTTGCTCGTTCTGGGCCATCGTCACGGCCACGGCCTTGCGCGACATCTGAACAGCATGGGCGCAATCCCGGATTTGCTGCCGCAGAATGGGTAGGGCATGGCGGTCCGTCACAACGGTTGCCGCCTCATAGGCCCGGCCCCTTAACAAAGTGGCAAACTGTTTGAACATCTTCGGCTCCTCGTTTATGAACAGTGTTCATGGAGCGACTATGCAATGATTCTGAACGTTGTTCAACTTAAAAATTGAACGATGTTCATTCCATTACCGTTGAGGGAACTTAAGTGGCGAAAAACAAAAGAGAAATTTTGAAAGAAAAACTTCTGAACGCAGCCGAAGACAGGATAAAGTCGCACGGGTTGGCGGCTTTGCGTGCTCGAGATATCACCAAAGATGCGGGATGCGCGCTGGGTAGCCTGTATAACGCATACGAGGATCTGGACCTCTTGGTTCTGGCGGTGAATTCCCGCACGCTGGCGCGATTGCATACGACCTTACAAAGCGCGTCGGCCTCACAGGAAGTACCCGAGGAAAATCTGTTGGCGCTTGCGCTTGCCTATCTTGAATTCGGGACCGAGAACCCGAACCTTTGGGCCGCCCTGTTTGATCACAGGATGCCACCGGGCGTGCCAGTGCCGGAGTGGCATCTGGAAGAACACGCAGTACTGATTGCCGAGGTGATGACTCCGTTGTCGCGGTTAAGTCCGGGGCTGGATGAGGCCACCTTGGCCTTGCGTGCGCGTACCGTGTTCTCGGCGGTCCATGGCATCGTCAAATTGTCGCTTGAAGGTCGGTTTGTCGCTTTGGACACTGATGCCGTGCGGTCAGAGTTGTCGAGATTTATCCTGCAGTTCCTGCGCGGGTATCAGGCGGACCAATTAGAATAATGCGTTAACCTCAGCTGAAAACTCTCCCCGAGATTGCCGTTGCATCACCGGAGGAAACGCGGGCAAATTGGCCAGAGGGGCAGGGGCTGAGCTACACATGGCAACACAATCCGAAGGTAGAGCAGTCTTTCTGACGGGTAGCCTGATGGGCCATGTTACCCGCATGTCGTTAACCACCAGCATTGGCCTGATGGCGATTTTCGCGGTGGATTTCGTTGACATGATTTTCATTTCGATGCTGGGTAACGATGCGTTGGCCGCTGCGGTCGGCTATGCCGGAACGCTTTTGTTCTTTACCAATTCAGTCAATGTCGGCCTGTCGATTTCCGCTGGCGCCTTAGTGGCGCGGGAGTTGGGGGCCGGTCGGCATGAACAAGCGCGTCAATTCAGCACCAGCGTTGCGGTTCTGGGTGCTCTCGTCGGGTTGATCGTCTCAGTGACCGTCCTTTTCAACCTGACATTTTGCCTGTCCCTGCTGGGCGCAGAGGGCGAAGTGCTGCGATTGGCCGCCCGCTATATTTCGATCATCCTGCCGACCATGTGGGTGATGGCGGTTGCCATGACCGGCATGGCGGTGTTGCGCGCCTATGGGGATGCGCGACGCTCGATGCAAGCCACGATTTACGGCGGAGTGGCCAACGCAGTGCTGGACCCGATCCTGATCTTTGCCGTTGGGCTGGGCCTGGATGGCGCGGCCATCGCCTCGGTTATCGCGCGGATCTGCATGTTGATTGCGGCGGTCAGACCGGCAGTGCGCGTGCATCGTGGTTTCGCTCGACCATCGCTGCAGCAGTTGGTGTTGGATGTCCGACCTGTTCGCGCGATTGCCGTGCCCGCCGTCCTGACCAATATCGCCACGCCTGTCGGCAACGCCATTGTCATTCGCGAAATCGCTCAGTTCGGAACGGAAGCTGTGGCCGGCATGGCGGTGATCGGACGGCTGATGCCGGTGGCGTTTTCGGTTGTGTTCGCGCTGTCCGGGGCCATCGGACCAATCGTTGGACAGAACTTTGGGGCAGGGCAGTATGACCGCGTAAAAGCGACCTTTCTGGCCGGTGTGAAATTCACCGCCGTTTATGTCTGCCTGATGGCGGCCACTCTGTTCCTGCTGCGCGCGCCAATTGCAGATCTGTTTCAGGCACAGGGGCAGACACGGGCGCTGATCTATCTGTTCTGCGGACCGCTGGCCTTGGCCTCATTCTTCAACGGGGTGATCTTTGTCGCGAATGCCAGCTTCAACAATCTGGGTCACCCGATTTATTCGACCTGGGTGAATTGGGGGCGGCACACACTGGGCACATGGCCCTTTGCAGTCGCCGGGGCCCATATCGCGGGCGCACCCGGCGTGTTGCTGGGGCAGGCGTTGGGAGGAGTCGTCTTCGCCGTGATCTGCTGGATTCTGGTCCGGCGGGTTGTTGCGAATCTGGCGGCACCGCAACCTGTCGACCCTTTTGCCGAGCAGACGCGCTTTCAGGCTCTGTTCGGGCGTCGCGGCTGGTAGTCAGTTCAGTTGCCCTGATTACGCGCTTCCAGCCGTTCGAGGTTGACCACGGTCGACAGCATCAGACGATCATGGCTCCAATCCTCAGTCTGTTGGACCGACGCAGCGGCCAACCCAAGGACAAGCGCGAACAGGATCGAAAGACCAAGGAACGTGAACGGCATCGACGATTGCATCGCGGGCGAATCCGCCAGCGCAATTACCCGTTGTCGCAGAACGCGTTTCGCCTTGCCACTGGTGACCAGAGCCACGTTCAGAACGCGCGGGCTGCCGCGCGTGACGGTGCGGGCACAATAGTCCAGCAGGCAATTGGTATAGTCGCGTGCATCGATGTTATTGCGTGCCACGACCGACTGATCGCAGGCCAGTTCGCGCAGGCGGTCGAACTGATACTTCAACACCAGATAAGCGGGGTTCCAGAACAGCAGAGGCCGCAGGAGTTCGAACCCAAGCTCCCATTCAACGTCTCCGGCGCGCACATGCTGAAGCTCATGCGCAAGGGCGAAGCGCAGCTCACGCGGGGTGTCCAGCAGGTGGCTGGGCAACACGACATGACGCCGGCGCAGGCCTCGGACCGCGAAGGGCACGGAGATGCGGTCGGACAGGCGGATATCCACCTTCGCCGAACGGCGCCACAAAAAGCTGGTGTTGACCGTTTCGCGGATCGCCAGCCCGTCGCGGATCACGCGCAGGGCATAGGCCAGCGATGCAAGCGCCATCAGCGCAAGGATCGCGGATACAACCGGGTAGTCCCCGCTGAACAATACCTCAACCCAGCGTTGGCGCGTGTTCAGCAGCGCCTCGAACTGGGTGGCGGGCATGGCGATGTCACCGCGCAGATAGGCCGCCACGGCGATGTCGCCAATGGCCACGGTGCCTTTGGCCTGGGTGAGTGTGGCCAGCGCAGATATCCCCAGTGCCAGCAACGGGCTGATGACGATGCACAAGCAAAGCGCCTTAAGTGCACGCAACTGCGCCACAAACCCGTGACTGAATGAGGTCCGGGACAGAAGCCACCGCGCAACCAGCCAGAGAATTGCGGCGAGGCCGAGGACAATATTCCATTCCAGATACGCGTCGAGAACCGGTTTAACCGCTGTCATTTTGCAGCCTCCTCTCTACCAGTGCCCGAATTTCCTCCAGATCGGCTTCGCTGAGGCCTGCATCGTCAACCAGACGCGCGACCAGCGTGGCAGGTGTGTCGTCGAACAGGGTCCGCGACAGGTTCTGCAGCGACCGTGCCTGATATCTGTCTTTCTCCAGAAGCGGCGTATAGATCAGCGTTTTTCCGTCCTTGTGGCTTTCGACAAACCCTTTGTCGTCGAGAATCCTCAGGATGGTTGCGCCGGACGTATAAGCCAGGTTTCGCTCTGGCGGCAGGCGATCAAGCACGTCACGGACCGAGCCCCGACCCAGCGCCCAGAGCTCGTTCATGAACTCAAGTTCCACTTCGGTCAGCAGGTTTGTTGTTTTTTTCTTTCGCATCGGTCTTTCGTGTCGCATTTCTTAGTATGCCTGACAGACAAGCATCCTTTCGCTGTTTCGCAAAGCTTAAACTTTCCAGAAGACGAAGATGCCCCAGCCGATCGACAGGAAAAGGGGTATCCAGACGGGCTGACCCACCAGCCCGAGCCAAGCCAGGAAGATATAGGCCGAACCCAGCAGGGTGATGAACAGCCGATCACCCAGCGTGGTCGTCAGCCCCAACACACCGCGCCGCTCAATCCCGTCGCGGAATTTGAAGCCTTCGAGAACGCCAATCAGGGCGATTGCCGAGAAAATGCCTACAAACAAAGCCAGAGTCGCCGGGGTCCAGGCCATCCAGAAATCTGGCCACAGAGGGTCGGTCCACGAGAACCCCTTTTCCTCTTGCTGGCCGACATTGCCCCATCCGGCCTGTGCTTGGGCAAAGGCCGTAGTGGGTAGGAAGGGAAGGGTGAGAAGTAGTTTGCGCATATCGAACCTCACACACGTCCCATCGCGAAACCACGCGCGATGTAGTTGCGGACAAACCAGATGACGATGGCGCCGGGGATGATTGTCAGGGTTCCCGCAGCCGCCAGAAGACCGAGTTCATACCCCGCGCTGGAGGCCGTCCGGGTCATCACGGCAGCGATGGGCTTGGCCTCGACCGCCGTCAGGGTTTTGGCCAGCAGCATCTCGACCCACGAGAACATGAAGCAGAAGAATGCCGCGACGCCCACGCCCGCTTTGATGTTGGGCAGGAAGATTGTCACGAAGAAGCGTGGGAAAGAGTAGCCGTCGACATAGGCCGTTTCATCCAGCTCTTTCGGGATACCGCGCATGAAGCCTTCCAAAATCCACACCGCAAGCGGCACGTTGAACAGTGTATGTGCCAGCGCCACGGCCAGATAGGTGTCGAACAGGTGGATCGACGAATAGAGCTGAAAGAACGGCAGCGCGAACACCGCAGCCGGGGCCATCCGGTTGGTCAGCAGCCAGAAGAACAACTGCTTGTCCCCCAGAAAGCGATAGCGCGAGAACGCATAAGCCGCAGGTAGGGCCACACAGACCGAAAGCACTGTGTTGATCGTCACATAGATGATCGAGTTGATGTAGCCCCAATACCATGTGGGATCGGTGAAGATGGTGATGTAATTCTCCAGCGTAAAGGTCTGGGGAAACAGGGAAAAGCCCGACAGGATCTCGTTCGTGGTCTTGAAGGACATCGCCACCAGCCAATAGATCGGCAGCATCAGGAACGCGATATAGAGGATCGGGATGAGGGACCGCTTCTTCATTGCGCGTCATCCTTTGTCATCAGAGTGTAGAAGACCCAGCTGACCAGCAGCGTGATGGCGAAATAGATCAGGCTCATCGCGGCCGCGGGGCCAAGGTCGAACTGTCCCAACGCAATCTTCACAAGGTCGATCGAAAGCAAGGTGGTTGAGTTGCCGGGGCCGCCGCCGGTCAGGACGAAGGGCTCGGTATAGATGTTGAAACTGTCCATGAACCGCAGCAGAACAGCAATGGTCAGGACGGTCTTCATCTTTGGCAGTTGGATATAGCGGAACACCGACCACGGGCTGGCTCCGTCGATTTTAGCAGCCTGATAATAGGCGTCGGGGATCGAAACGAGACCCGCATAGCACAGCAGAACCACCAACGAGGTCCAGTGCCAGACATCCATGACGATGACCGTGATCCAGGCCGAGATCGGCTGTTGGGTCATGTCATAATTAATGCCCAGAACGTCATTCAGGAAGTACCCCATCAGGCCGATCTTGGGCAGGGTGAAGATGTTCCACATCGAGCCGACTACGTTCCAAGGGATCAGCATCGGCAGTGCCATCAGAACCAGACAGACTGGCACCCAGAAGCCTTTGCGGGGCATTGATAGGGCGACGATAATGCCCAGGGGCACCTCGATCAGCAGAATCAGGAAGGTGAACAGGAATTGTCGACCCAATGCGGCCTGAAACCGGTCAGACCGCAGGATCTGCTCGAACCAACCCAGACCTTCCCAGAAGAACTGGTTGTTGCCGAAGGTTTCCTGCACCGAGTAGTTGACCACCGTCATCATCGGCACCAGCGCGTTGAACGCCACCAGTGCCAGCACCGGCAGCACGAAGAACCATGCCTTTTGGTTTTCTGTTCTCATGTGCCGCGCTCCTCGGTTGCGATCCAGCCGTCGCGATAGACGCGGGATTGTTCAGGTTTGAATTGCAGGAACACTTGGGAACCCGGCTCAGGCACGCTGTGTTCCGTAACGGCCTTGAGGGCGGTGTTGCCGACCATCGCGCTGACCACATAGTGACGACCAATGTCGGACACTTTGGTCACATGCGCGGGAATACCTGTGTCGCCAAAGCCGACATATTCCGGGCGGATACCCAGATCGGTGCGGCCTCCGTCACCATGGGTCGGCCCTTCCAGCCTCACCTCGTGCCCTTCGAACACAGCGCGGTCGCCTTTCGTCTCGCAGGGCAGGACGTTCATGCCGGGCGAGCCGATAAAGTGTCCAACAAACGTGTGCTGAGGGCGTTCGAACAGTTCGACTGGGGTGCCGATCTGAACCACTTCGCCCTCCTGCATCACCACGACCTCATCAGCGAAGGTCAAAGCCTCGGTCTGGTCGTGAGTCACATAGATCATTGTGGCTTTGACGCGCTGGTGCAGTTCTTTCAGCTTGGAGCGCAGCTTCCATTTCAGATGCGGGTCGATCACAGTCAGCGGTTCATCGAACATCACCGCGTTCACGTCGTCACGCACCAGACCGCGTCCCATCGAGATCTTCTGCTTGTTGTCCGGGCTCAGACCCGAGGCGCGGGTGTTCAGCATGTCCGCGACATCCAGCATCTCTGCAATCTCGTCAACGCGGCGCTTGATCGTTGCGGGGTCGACTCCTCGGTTCTTCAGCGGAAAGGCAAGGTTTTCGCCTACGGTCATCGTGTCGTAGATCACCGGGAACTGGAACACCTGCGCAATGTTGCGCTGATCGGGAGGCAGAGCGGTTACGTCCTGACCGTCGAACAGAATTTGCCCTTCGGAGGGCATCAGCAGGCCCGAGATGATATTGAGCAACGTGGACTTGCCACAGCCCGACGGGCCAAGCAGCGCATAAGCCCCGCCGTCGCGCCAGGTCACGTCGATTTCCTTCAGCGCATAGTCCTCGGGGCCTTTCGGCGACGGCATGTAGCTATGGCGGAGGTTTGAAAGCTTGATCTGTGCCATGTCAGGCCACCCTTTTGCCGTCTTGGCCGAAATACCGGCAATGGGCCGGGTTCATGTAAAAACTGTGATCCTCACCGACCTGATAGGGGTGCACACCTGCAGCGAGAGAAACCCACGCTTCATCGCCATGCTGGAAATGCGCGCTGGAGTCCGAGCCCGACAGTTCGGTCACGATCACGCGGCCCGTCAGTTCCACATCCGCGTCAGACGTGCGGAAGGGCGTCACCCGATGCGGGCGCACGGCGACCATGTAGTCTCCGTCGGCCATGTCTGTGACCGACCAGCCGCCGCCACCAGCCAATTGCGCCTGGGCGCCGGACACAGTGATGCTGGCCACGTTGATCGGTGGATCCGAGAAAACCCGCGCGGCGGCGATGTTCTCGGGGTTGCGATAGATGTCGGCGGTCGGGCCGAATTGGGTCACGCGACCGTCTTCCATCAGCGCTGTGTAACCGCCCAACAGAAGGGCTTCTTCTGGTTCTGAGGTAGCATAGACCACCACGGCCCCGCGTCCGGCAAATAGATCAGGTAGCTGTTCGCGCAGTTCCTCGCGCAGTTTGTAGTCGAGGTTTGCCAACGGTTCATCCAGAAACACCGCGCGGCTCTCCTTGGCAATCGCACGGGCTAAAGCGGTACGCTGTTGTTGCCCCCCCGACAGCTCATGCGGGCGACGGTGCAGCATCGGGCGCAATTGTAGCAGGTCGGCTGCTTCTTCGACGCGGCCCTCGATCTCGGATTGCGCCATACCAGCCACGCGCAGGGGCGAGGCGATGTTATCGAAAACACTCATATGAGGGTAGTTCACGAAGAACTGGTGCACGAGGCTGATCTGCCGCTTCTGCGTGTTCAGCCTTGTCACGTCCTGCCCATCCATCAGGACCTTGCCTTGGGCGATCGGGTCCAGCCCGGCCATCATCTTGATCAGAGAAGTCTTGCCCGAGCCGGTCGCGCCCAGCAGCACATTGAAATGGCCGGTCTGCAGCTTCAGGGTCGTGGGCTTGATATGGATAACATTGCCAACCCTTTTGGTGGCGTCTTGTAATTCGATCATGTCCGTGGGTTCCGGTCCTTCAGTGCAGCGCACTGGTCTTCGGGGTGGGGATGCCTGAACCGGCACCCCCAGGTTTCAATGGTTCACTGAGACTGCCAGCGTTGAACCAGTTCGTCATAGTTGACGGTCTGCCCCTGCGGCTTTTCGTTCTCAAGCTTGGCCTTCGGCGAACCGGCTTTTTCCAGCCAGAACTCCGGGTCCTGCGGTTCGTTCAGACGGGGACCACAGCCACCGTAGACACCGGCGCTTTCATCCGCGGCCTGCATACGGGCCATGGTGATGTCCATCTCTTCGGCCAGACGGTCCATTGCCTCTTGCGGGGTAAACGCGCCAGAGTTCACGTCACCGATCTGCTGCCACCAGATCTGGGCCAGCTTCGGATAGTCCGGCACGTTGATGCCGGTCGGCGACCATGCCACACGGTCAGGCGAGCGGTAAAACTCGACCAGACCACCCAGCTTGGGTGCGCGTTCGGTGAACGACTCGTGATTGACCGAGCTGTCCCGGATGAAGGTCAGACCCACGTGGGACTTCTTCACATCGACAGTTTTGGAGGTCACGAACTGGGCATAGAGCCAGGCAGCTTGAGCACGATCCGCTGGGGTCGACTTCAGGAAAGTCCAGGAACCCACGTCCTGATAACCAACCTTCTGGCCTTCTTCCCAGTAGGGGCCGTGCGGGCTGGGCGCCATCCGCCACAGCGGCGTGCCCTCGTCATCCACGGTGTTGTTGCCTTCGGACTTCGGCTTCACCATGTCGGCGGTAAAGGCGGTGTACCAGAAGATCTGCTGGGCCACGTTGCCCTGGCTGAGCGCCGGCAGCGACTGATAAAAGTCATAGGATGCTGCACCCGGAGGGGCATAAGCCCGCAGCCATTCGTCCCACTTGCGGATCGCATAGACCGCAGCCGGGCCGTTTGCAGCACCACCGCGGGACACGGATGCACCAACAGGGTTACAGGTGCCCGCTTCCATGCGGATGCCCCATTCGTCAACCGGAATGCCGTTCGGCTCGCCGACGTCACCGGCACCGGCCATTGACAGCCAAGCATCGGTCATACGCCAACCAAGGTCAGGTGCGCGCTTGCCGTAGTCCATGTGGCCGTAGATCGCTACGCCGTCGACCTCTTTCACGTCGTTGGTGAAGAACTCGGCGATGTCCTCATAGGCCGACCAGTTGACCGGAACGCCCAAATCATAGCCGTACTTTTCTTTGAACGCGGCTTTGTTGGCCTCGTCATCGAACCAGTCCTTGCGGAACCAGTAGAGGTTCGCAAACTGCTGATCGGGCAGCTGATACAGTTTGCCATCCGGACCGGTCGTGAACTGAATACCCATGAAGTCATCCAGATCCAGCGTCGGCGAAGTTGTCGCCGCCCAGTCGCCTGCCATCATATCGGTCAGCGGATAAGCCTGTTGCAGACGCGAGTGGGTGCCGATCAGGTCACTGTCATTGACATAACCGTCATACAGGTTCCGGCTCGTTTGCAGTTGGGTCTGAACTGCCTGGACAACCTCACCTTCACCAAGAATCTGGTGATTGACCTTGATTCCGGTGATTTCCTCGAACGCCTTGGTCAGAACCTCGGATTCATACGAGTGGGTGGGGATGCCTTCCGACAGGACGTTGATTTCCATGCCAGCATAGGGTTGTGCAGCTTCGATGAACCACTTCATCTCGCTCATCTGTTCGTCTTTCGACAGGGTCGATGGCTGGAATTCGTCGTCGATCCAACGTTGTGCTGCGGCTTCGTCGGCCCAAGCGGACCCGTGCCCCGCAATGACGGCAGCCGCCGCCACTGCGGAAAGTAGATGTCTCCGCATCTGTCTCCTCCCAAAAATTATGGTTTCCGGCGCGAACCGGATGGCGAACAGCATCAGCGATTTCTTGCGTATGTGTCAAACTAAATTTTTAGTAATTGATGAATTTGAGGGTGGCGCAACGACAAGGCATCCTCGGTTGTCAATTTGTGAATTCGTTGTAAGCTGCACCCGCGATTACAAAAAATGCCGCTGACGAACGTTTCGCTGATTGGCAAAATCACTAGGACGCATGAGGATAGGCAATGTCCCAGAGTCTGTTGAAATACACGCGTGTACTGGAAATTGTAGGGGATACGATCAAGGTCAGGGTGCCGTTGGACGGGTCTACAGACGCTGCGGTTCGGTTCAATGACCTGGCGGTGATCGAGACGGTCGATGGGCATAAAACCTTGGCGCAGGCGATTTTCATCGACCACGATGTGGTGACGCTGCAGGTGTTTTCCGGCACCAAGGGGATCTCGACCGAAGCAACCGCAACCTTCCTTGGCCACCCGATGCAGACGCCGTATTCAGCCAATATTCTGGGTCGTGTGTTTGACGGGGCAGGGGTGGCGATTGATGGCGGGCCGGACTTGTCGGCTGAGCCTCGAATCGATATCGGAGGGCCGACTGTAAACCCGGCTGAAAGAGCGGTCCCGAATAAGATGATCCGCACGGATGTGCCGATGATCGACGTATTCAACACGCTGGTTGAAAGCCAGAAAATCCCGATTTTTTCAGTGTCGGGCGAGCCGTTCAATGCGTTCCTCAGCCGAATCGGTATTCAGGCCGATGCCGATATCGTGGTGTTCGGCGGGTTGGGTTTGATCTTTGATGACTACCACACATTCCGGACGTCGTTCGAGGATGCGGGCGTGTTCTCGCGCACGGTGATGTTCGTCAATCAGGCGATGGATCCTCTGGTCGAACGCCTGTTGGTGCCCGACATGGCACTGGCCGTGGCCGAGAAATTTGCGGTGGAAGAGGGTAAGCGCGTTTTGGTCCTGTTGACCGACATGACCGCCTTTGCTGATGCGATGAAAGAGGTTGGCATCAGTCAGGAACGGGTCCCTTCGCAGCGTGGGTATATGGGCGATCTATACTCTCAGTTGGCGCGTCGGTACGAGAAAGCCTGTGATTACACCAAGGGCGGATCGGTGACGGTGCTGACCGTGACCACGATGCCCGGCAATGACGTGACACATCCGGTTCCGGACAACACCGGCTACATCACTGAAGGGCAGATCTATCTGCACTCGGGTGTGATTGACCCGTTCGGTAGCCTCTCGCGCCTCAAGCAGAACGTGATCGGCAAAACCACCCGCGAAGATCACGGCCAGATCATGAACACGATGATCCGGTTCTATTCTGAAAGCCGTGATGCCGCGCAGAAACAGGCGATGGCGTTTGATCTGTCTGATTACGATCACCAGCTGCTGAAATTCGGCGCGTTGTTCCGCAAGCGGTTCATGGACATCAACGTATCGATCCCGCTGGAAGATGCGCTGGACCTGGGATGGAAAACGCTGGCCGAGTGTTTCCAGCCCGAACAGTTGCTGATGAAACAGGTTTTGGTCGACAAGTACTTCCCGAAGGATGCTGATGGCGCGGTTGCAGCTGAATAAATCGTCGCTGGCCCGCCAGCAGACGCAGCTGAAAAGCTATGAGCGGTTCCTGCCGTCGCTGGACCTGAAGCGCCAGCAGTTGATGGCGGAACGCGCGAAAGCGCGCGAAGATGTGCGACGTCTGGAGGAAGAGGTCAAGGAACTGGCGCAACAGGTCGGGGCGAAGCTGCCGATGCTGGCGCAGCAGGGTGTCGATCTGGACGGGCTGGTTGAACTCAAGGACTATCAGGTCAAAGAGGTCAATGTTGTCGGTGTGAAAATGCCTGCGCTCGACCGGACTGAGGTTGCCGTGCGACCCTATTCTTTGCTGGCGAAACCCCATTGGGTCGATGCCGCTGCGCAGTTGTTGCACGACATGATCGAAGCGCGCCTGCGGGTTAAAGTGGCCGAGGAGCGGGTGAAGATTTTCGACAAGGCCGTCGCCACGATCACCCAACGCGTCAACCTGTTCGAAAAGGTTCTGATCCCGCGCGCCAAGGCCAATATCAAGAAGATCCGCATCTATCTGAGTGACGAGCAAATGCAGGCCGTCGTGCGCTCGAAAATCTCCAAACGCAAACACGCGCAGGAGGCCGTGTCATGAGTGTTGCGCGTCTAAAGAAACTGTCGCTGGTCGGACGCGCAGGGCAGAAGACCGAGACACTGGAGGCGTTGCAGGATCTGGGATGTATGCACGTCCTGCCGCTGGCTCCGCCACCGGCCGAGCCCGAAAAGATCAGCGAACGTGGTGCAAGACACGCCTATAAGGCTTTGAGGTATTTGACAGACGTGCAAGAGCCGCGCCGCCAGATACAGCGTGACCCCGATTTTGAGATGGACCAGTTCGTCAGGGACGTTTTGGACCTGATGCAGCGCACACGTGACATGACCGATCGGCGGGACTTTCTGGCCCATCGGATCGCTCAGGTGCGACCATGGGGAGACCTGGACTTTCCACCCGATGATGTGTTGGCGGGCAATCGGCTGTGGTTCTTCCAATTGCCGGTGAAGCATCGAGATGCGCTGTCGGACCTGACGCTGCCCTGGGCCATTCTGGAGCAGGATCATCGGTTCATCTACGCCGTCCTGATCGCCCCGGAAGAGCCCGCCGACGACATCCTGCCGGTTGCGCGCACTCATACCGGGTCGCTGCCCATTCACGAGTTAGAGGCGCAGCTGGAAGAGGCCGAGATCGCCATCGAAGCGCTTGAGGCCGAACGGGTTGCGCAGACGCGCTACCTGACGCTGATGCGGCGGAACTTGTCCGTGGCAGAAAGCGCGGCGGAACTGGCCCATGCCACACAGAAAGTGCGCGACGAAGAGGCGATGTTCGCCCTGCAAGGCTGGGTGCCCGAAGATCGCATTGAGGCCGTGCTTGAAATGGCTCAGGCCAAGGATGCCGCCGTCTTGATTGAGGAGCCGGGGCCAGACGACACGCCGCCTACGCTGTTGGAACAACCGGAAAAACGCAGTGCTGCCGTGGACTTGGCACTGTTTTATCAAGTACCCGGCTACAAGGATTGGGACCCGAGCGTCATCGTCGCTGCCTCGTTTGCGTTCTTTTTCGCGATGATCGTGGCCGACGCGGGATACGGAGCCGTCATCTTGCTGGGCCTGCTGCTGTTTTGGAAGCGGATGGGAGGGACCGTCGGGCAGAGATCGTGGCGGCTTTTCGGGCTGATCATCTCGGGTGCGACGATTGTGTACGGCATTCTGGTCGGAAGCTATTTCGGAGTGTCGCCGCCGGATGGGTCAATCTGGGCCAAACTCAAACTGCTGGATATGAACAATTTCGGGGTCATGATGATGGTGTCGATCGTTGTTGGGGTCCTGAACCTTGTGCTGGCCAATGCACTGGCCGCGCGGGCGGCATGGGGACAAAGGAAAGCCATTGCCAATCTGGGTTGGATTGCGGCGCTGATCGGCGGGTTCGTCCTGTGGCTCAGCTACATGAAAGGGAACTCCCCGACGCCGGGGGCGGTGATCCTGATCGTGGGGGCTCTGGCGATCCTGCTGTTCTCCAGCGAGCGGGAGATCAAGAAACCCACCGACTGGGCATGGCGCCTGATCGACGGGGTGCAAGGCCTTGCCGGGGCTATGGGGGCGTTTGGGGACGTGCTCAGCTATATGCGCCTGTTCGCGCTGGGTCTGGCCTCGGCTTCACTGGCGATCACCTTCAACGATCTGGCTATGTCGGTGATCCACGCGCTGAAAGGGCCGGGCATTCTGTTCGGTCTGTTGATCCTGATCATCGGCCACATCCTGAACTTCGCCCTCGCATTGATGAGCGGTGTCGTTCACGGGTTACGTCTCAATTACATCGAATTCTTTAAATGGGGTCTGCCGGATGAAGGCATCGTCTTTCGCCCGTTTGCCCGCAAGGAGGTTCAGGAATGAATGAGTTTGTTCTGACATTGGGTTGGCTGGGGATTTACGCTCCCATGGCTTTGGGTGCGGCAGCAAGCGCCATTGGTTGTTCGATTGCGGGTATGGCCAGTATCGGCGCCATGACCGAGACAGAGGGCGGCTATGGCCGGTTCGTCGGTGTCTCGGCCTTTCCATCAACCATGGTGATCTATGGCATCGTCATCATGTTCACGCTCAACCGTGACGTGACACCGGAAAACGCGGGCGGGCTGTTCGGGATCGGCATCCTGTCGGGCATCGCGCTGATGTATTGCGGTATCTGGCAGGGCCGCGCTTGTGCGGCGGCGATCAACGCGACCAAGGAAAAACCGGAAATCTTCGGCCTGTCGCTGGCTCCCGCCGCGATTATTGAAGGTTTTGGTGTCTTTGCCTTTGTCTTTGCCTTGGTCATCAGCGCGGGGATCAGCTGATGGCACAGGATGGGATGATCTCGCACGGTGTCGACGCTCTGATTGACAAACTGCGCAATGATGGGGTGGCGGCTGGGCAGGCGGATGCAGATAAGCTGCGCGCGGATGCCAAGGCCGAGGCCGCAAAGATTCTGGCTGACGCCAAACGCAAGGCGGATGCGTATCAGAAGAAGGCGCGCAGCGAATCCGACAATTACCGTGCAGCGGGTGAAGAAGCGCTGAACACTGCCATGCGCGACGCGGTCTTGACTATGAAAGCAGGGCTGACGGACCGGTTCCGCGAAGATGTCGAACGTCTGGTCACCAAGGAAATGGGCGATCCGGAACTGCTGAAACAGATGATCCTTGAGGTGGTGGGACGTGCCGCCACCGAGGCGAAGCTGGACGGCAAGGTGCAGGTCATCCTGCCCGCCAAAGTCGCAACGCAAGAGGATATCAAGCAGAACGCCGATGACATTCAGTCGGGCAAGCTGACCAAATACGTTCTGGGCCTGACCGCTGACATGTTGCGCGAACAGGTCGAACTGCACGCCTCGGACAACGCGCAGGATGGCATCAGAGTGCGTGCCGAAGATCAGGGTGTAGTTCTGGACCTGACTGACAAGGCCGTGGCCTCGCTGCTGATGGAGCACCTACAACCCCGCTTCCGCGCGGTGCTGGAAGGGGTGATCCGGTAACATGTCGGACCCCGACGCCTATATCGCGCTGGTCAGCAGCCTTCCGGGCTCGGAACGGTTGTTTGTTGCCAAACAGCCACCTTTGTCGCGGCTGCGGCTGGATCGGCGTCTGATGGCGCTGACGCCCGAGGATGCGCGCGTTTTGAAGCTGTTGGAGTATGCGCTGAACTGGGGTGACTACGGTATGGACGTCACCGATGCTCAGGCCATCGAGCGCTGTAAAGAGGCGTTGCGCGACATCCCGCAGGCAACGCTGCGCACATTGTTTCTTGAACGGATGGATCTGCGCACGACAGTCGCCGCGTTGCGCCTGCGCAAGCAAGGGGGCAGCCCGTCTTCCGGGACGTTTGGCATGGGGCGTTGGGCGCGGCACATCCCGGCCAACTGGACCGACCCAACCTTTAAGCTGGACGGGCCAATGCGCTGGATCAGGGAGGCCAAACAGTTGCTGGACGCAGAAGACCCGCTGGGACTGGAGCGGTTGCTCTTGTCGGTCAGCCACAAGCAGCTGAAAAAGCACGCCGCCCGCCACCTGTTCGATTTCGAGGCCGTGGCGATCTATGTGCTGATCTGGAATATTTTCGACCGCTGGGCGCAAAGCAATGCGCAGGACGCGGCCAAGAGATTTGAACATTTGGCGCAGCAGGCCATGGCCGGTATCGCCGATATTGGTTTTGATGGAGCAAGCGCATGACAGCCCCAACCACCACCACGCAGACCGCCACCGCCCGCGTCGTCTCGGTGCAGGAGGGGCTGGTGCAGATACAGGCCAATCAAGATGCTTCGGGGCAACCCGGGCAACTGGTCAAGAACGAGGTTGTGTTCATTCTACCCACACGCCCCGGTCCGGGTGGGCGCCAGGAACGCCTGAAGGCCGAGGTGCTGCGGGTGCGCGGCGACAGAGCGGACGTGCAGGTGTACGAAAGCACTGACGGGGTGGCTGTGGGCGATCCGGTTGAACAGTCCGGGCAATTACTGTCGGTTGAACTGGGGCCAGGTCTGCTGGGGCAGGTCTTTGACGGCTTGCAATCGCCGCTGCCCAAGGTGGCCGCCGAATTCGGTACCTTTCTGCCGCGCGGAGCGGATGTAGCTTCGCTGGACACGCAGGCCAAGTGGTCGTTCACGCCGTCGGTCAAGGTTGGCGACACAGTCACGGCGGGCGACAGCATTGGGACCGTGCCCGAGGGCCATTTCAACCACAAGATCATGTTGCCGTTCAACTGGGTGGGCGATTACAAGGTGGTTTGGGTGCAAAAGGGTGCTGCCACAATCCACGACATCGTTGCACGCCTTGAAGATGAGCAGGGTGGCGAGCACACACTGACCCTCTCGCAGAAATGGCCGGTGAGGCGTCCACTGCCAGAAAGCATCCTGAAACGCGCGCTGTCTGAAAGGCTCTATCCGACCGAGCCGGTTCTGACGTCTCAACGTCTGATCGACACGTTCTTCCCCATCGCGCGTGGCGGTACGGCCTGTATTCCGGGGCCGTTCGGGGCAGGCAAAACGGTGCTGCAGAACCTGATCGCGCGAAATGCCAAGGTGGATATTGTGATCGTTGTTGCCTGCGGTGAGCGCGCGGGCGAGGTCGTTGAAACGATTCACGAATTCCCCAAGATGACCGACCCGACGACAGGTGGCAGCCTGATGGATCGCACGATCATCATCTGTAACACGTCCTCCATGCCGGTTGCTGCGCGCGAAGCATCGATCTTCACCGGCATCACCCTTGGCGAGTATTACCGCCAGATGGGCTATGACGTGCTGTTGATCGCAGACAGTACCAGCCGCTGGGCGCAGGCGATGCGCGAAACCTCTGGCAAGTTGGAGGAAATCCCGGGTGAGGAAGGCTTCCCCGCCTATCTGGAAAGCTCGATCAAGGGCCTTTACGAGCGCGCTGGTGCCATGAAGACCAACGATGGCGATCTGGGAAGCCTGACCCTGATCGGCACGGTGTCACCTGCGGGCGGAAACTTTGATGAGCCGGTTACGCAATCGACGCTATCCACGGTGAAGTGCTTTCTTGGCCTGTCCTCCGAGCGTGCCTACAAGCGGTTCTACCCTGCGGTCGACCCGATGCTCAGCTGGTCGCGCTATACCGATCAGCTGTCGGACTGGTATGATAAAAACGCCGAGCCGGGCTGGACCGGCAAAGTGCGCGAACTTCTGGACCTGATCGAAAGGGGTGAGCAGGTCGACCAGATGATGCAGGTGACGGGCGAAGAGGGGGTCACCATCGAGGACTTTGTCACCCAGCAAAAGGCGCTGTTTGTGGACATGGTCTACCTGCAGCAAGACGCCTTCGACAAAGTGGACGCAACCGTTCCGCTTGCGCGTCAGAAGATGACCTTCAAGCTGGTCTATGACGTGACCCAATCGACGGCAGAGTTTGGGGATAAGGCCGAGGTGCGGCAGGTGTTCACGCGACTCACCGGTCTGATGAAGAACTTTCACTACGTGGCGGAAAACACACCGGAATTTAAATCAATCTGGGGACAGATTCAGGATCTGTGCCGAGATAAGTTCGGTACGTGAAAGTAGAGCAGTTTTCGGGATCCGCGAGCTTCGAGTTTGCTCTCGTTTCTGCAGCTAGTTTACCCCGTCCCGTCGCAGTTTTGGGGATTCGACTTCTCGAGCAAATACGGCGTTGCAATACCACATACCATTTAGAGCCTGCCTGGTTTTATTCACCCTGCGGACGGGTTCTATAATGTCGGTCAACCGGTAATTGAATGGGTGCAAGAAGTGAATAAACCGCTCCAGATGCGCGTGAAACCGGTTGTCCAGGTTCGTCGAACACTACACCTGCAAATAAGTAATCCGGCCTTTTCGCAACATGTCAGAAAAACCAAGAAGAACATCTAGGTCGTAGCCTTCAGCGTTGACCTTTAAATAGTCGATTGCTTCAATGCCCATGCTCTCGCAGATGTAGTCGCCAGTTACGACTTCGACTTGTATCTCATCTTTTGAAAGCTGCTCTCCTTCGGGAACCTTGTGATTTCCCGTGTTGAGGTCGGAAGTGAATCGTACCTGTCCAACTTTCGAGGCCAGACCCATTTGGTGGGCAAAAGCCAACCTGTCGCCACTCACGACTTCTTCCAACCGAGAAAACGTTTGTGGAAACGGCTCGAAGCAGTGGATTTCAGCTTCTGGAAGCAATATCCGAAACAGCAGAAAAGACTGACCAACGTTTGCTCCCACATCGAAAACAGTCGGCTTTCCAAAACCGTTTGTTGCAGACTTGGCCTTGGAAAGAATCTCCGTAAGTGGTCGGTTCTCCATAGCGTACAAACCCATGAGAAACGTTTAGTGTTTTTATGGCTTTATTGAATGCAGTTCTTTTTGGTTGAGCTATTCAGAATTGAAAGGACATGTCAGACACGCAGTTATTCCCTTATGAATGAACACTTTTTGGGATCGCTGGATGTGACAATGGTAGCCCGTAGGGGAATCGAACCCCTCTTTCCAGGTTGAAAACCTGGCGTCCTAACCGATAGACGAACGGGCCATTTGTCAATGGCACAAGCACAAGTGGTAGCCCGTAGGGGAATCGAACCCCTCTTTCCAGGTTGAAAACCTGGCGTCCTAACCGATAGACGAACGGGCCACGCTGGCTTGTGGAGGGCCTTTTACGGTTTCACTGTGACCCCCGCAAGCCGAAAAACGCAGGGATGTGAAAGTTTTTTCCCGAGTCTGAAACTGGGCTCAATTTGCCTCAGCAGCGTCTTCGAGCCTCAGTTGCACGCTCTGCCGACCGCCCCATGTGTTAACCTCGAGCCGCCCGGCGAAATGGAACCGCGCCCCACCATGATTGGACAGCTTTTCGCCCATTGTCCCGTCAAAAGCCCCAAACGCGATGGCGTCCAGACCGCCGCCAACACCGTCGGCCAAGGACAGTTTCAGATGGGAGTCGCCGACTCGCTTGGCAAACCGCACCTGCAGGTCCGGCAGGGCGTATCGAGGGGCAGGCGCGCTGGCGCCGAACGGGCCCGCCTTTTCGATCTGTTCGATCAGGTCGGTCGTCGCCGCGCCCGGCATCAGGGTTCCGTCCAGTTTCAGATCGGCCGGTCCGCCTTCGCCCGCGCCCTGTTTGGCCAGCAATGCGGATAGCCGCTCCATCGCGGGTTCCAGCTGATCGCGCATCACGGTCAGGCCGGCTGCCATCTTGTGACCGCCGCCCTTGACCAGCAGCCCCTCGGCGGCCAAGCGCTGGATCGAAGCTCCCAAATCAACACCTGACACTGAGCGTCCCGAGCCTTTGCCCTCATCTCCATCAAAGCCAATGACAATTGCCGGGCGGTTGGCGTTTTCTTTCAGGCGCGAGGCTACGATGCCCACAACGCCAGGATGCCAGCCCTCTCCCGCCGCCCAGACCAGGGGCGCGTCCAGCCCACGTTCCTCGGCCTGTTCCAACGCAGCCGCGCGTACGGCGTTTTCGATATCGCGGCGCTCGGTGTTCAATTCGTCCAGCCGCTGCGACAGCGCCTCGGCCTCGTGCATCGAATCTGTGCTGAGCAGCCGTGCCCCTAGATCGGCCTGCCCAATTCGCCCACCCGCATTTACGCGCGGACCAAGCAGAAATCCCAGGTGATAGCTGTTGGGCGCTGTGTCCATGCGTGCCACGTCGGACAGGGCCACCAGACCCGGCCTCAGTCGTTGGGCCATAACCTTCAATCCCTGACGAACCAATGCCCGGTTCGCGCCGATCAGCGGGGCGACGTCCGCAACCGTCGCCAGCGCCACCAGATCTAGCAGTGATATCAGATCGGGGCCTTTGACCCCGGCCTCGCGCAGTTGTCGCCCGGCCTCGACCAGCATCAGAAACACAACGCCAGCCGCGCAGAGATACCCCAGATCGCCGCTTTCATCCTGCCGGTTCGGGTTCACCACAGCCACGCAATCTGGCAGGGTTTCACCGCCCAAGTGGTGGTCCAGAACGATGACGTCCGCGCCCGTGGCAGCCGCGATAGGCTCATGGCTGAGCGTTCCGCAATCCACACAGATGATCAGGTCGTGGTTAGTTGCCAGTTCCTGCATGGCGGGGACATTGGGGCCATAGCCTTCGTCAATCCGGTCGGGCACATAAAGTGTTGCTTGCAGGCCCATCTGACGCAGCCAGACCAGCAGCAAGGCGGCTGAGCTGGCCCCGTCCACGTCATAATCCGCAAAGACCGCGATCCGTTGCTTACTTCGAACCGCCGACAGAAACCGTGTTGCTGCCGTTTCCATGTCTTTCATGGATCGCGGGTCGGGCAACAGCTCCTTTAGCTTGGGTTCCAGAAACCCGTCGGCCTCCATCGCGGGAACGCCGCGTCGTGCCAGCACCTGACACACCGCGCGGGGCAGGTCGGCCTGTTGTACCAGCATCTCGGTTGCGCGTTCCACTTCGGGCGTTGGCCCGATCCAACGCCGCCCGGTTAATGACTGTTCAACCCCTAGAAAACTCATGGCCTGCCCCTGATGTGCCAAGGCCGGACCCTCTCGGACCCGGCCTCACTGTCTTTATGGATAGCCTCGCGCGCGGTTCAGGCGCAAGCGGTTAGGCGTTGTCGTGCGGCCACATCGGTGTGCGATAGCTCATGCGCCGTACCGAACCGGTTTTCGACCGCATAAGCAGGGTGGTGGTCTCAACCCAACCGGGCTCACGCTTGATGCGCGGCAGCAGCGAGCCACCGGTTACTCCGGTTGCGGCAAAGATCACATCCGCCGTCACCATTTCGTCACGGGCATAAACGCGGTCCAGGTCGGTGATGCCCGCCTTGGCGGCGCGGCCACGTTCGTCGTCGTTGCGGAACAACAGGCGGCCAAAGATTTGGCCACCCATGCATTTCAGCGCAGCTGCGGCCAGAACACCCTCGGGCGCGCCACCCTGGCCCATATACATATCGATGCCGGTCTCTTCGCTTTCGGCGCAATGCATTACACCGGCCACATCACCATCGGTGATCAGGCGGATCGAGGCGCCGGTTTCGCGCACCTCGGCGATCATCGCCTCGTGACGCGGACGCTCCAGAATGCAGACGGTGATGTCGGCAGGCTCGCAACCCTTGGCCTTGGCCAGAGCTTCGACACGCTCCCGGGGGCTCATGTCCAGATTGACGACACCCTCGGGGAAGCCAGGACCGATGGCCAGCTTGTCCATGTAGACGTCGGGCGCGTGCAGCATCGATCCACGCGGGCCCATGGCGATCACTGTCAGCGCGTTGGGCATATCCTTGGCGGTCAGCGTGGTGCCTTCCAGCGGGTCCAGCGCGATGTCAACTCCAGGGCCTTCACCAGTGCCGACCTCTTCGCCGATATACAGCATCGGCGCTTCGTCGCGCTCGCCTTCACCGATGACAACGACACCTGCGATGTCCAGCAGGTTCAGCTGTTCGCGCATGGCGTTCACGGCTGCCTGATCGGCGGCTTTTTCGTCGCCGCGACCGACCAGCGAGGCAGAGGCCAGAGCAGCCTGTTCCGCCACCCGCGCAAGGCCCAGAGACAGCAGGCGGTCGTTAAAATCTACTTTGGCAGCACTCATGTTCTGTATCCTCAGGTCAATAAAGGCGTTTTGTCCGGCATAGCCTGCGTTTCATGCAGGCCGCAAGGGTCAAACCTCTTCAATCCGCAATGCAACGGGTTCGCCGGCCACCACGTCGGTCTCGCGTAGCCCACCGAGGGCAACGTCCAGCGTGGCGCGTGTGGTCTTGTGGGTCACGATCAGGACCGGTGCGGTGCTTTCCGAATGCCCGTACTGCCGCATCCGGTCGATCGAAACGCCCGCATCGCCCAGGATCGCGGCGACTTTTGCCAGCGCACCCGGTTTGTCGAACAGGGCCAGACGCAGATAGTATGGGGCGGGGAGACCGGTCACGGCAGGCTGCGCGTCCTGTAGAGAGGTCGCGGGGCGGCCAAAGGTCGGGATCTGCAGCCCGCGCGCCAGATCGCAGACATCGCCCATTACGGCACTGGCCGTGGGGCCTTCTCCAGCGCCGGGGCCGCGCAGGACAACCTGCTCGACCGCGTCGCCTTGGATCACCACCATGTTGGTGCCACCTTCCAGTTGCCCAAGGGGCGAGCTGCTGGGCACCAGGCACGGCTGCATCCGCTGTTCCAGACCACGCGCTGAGCGCTGCGCAACGCCTAGCAGCTTGATGCGATAGCCCATGTCGTCGGCCTGATGGATGTCATCCAGGCTGATATGCTGAATGCCTTCGATCTGGATGCCGTCGAAATTCGGCTTGGTCCCGAAAGCGATCGAGGATAGCAGCGCCAGTTTATGCGCCGCATCGATACCGCCGACGTCCAGGTTCGGGTCGGCTTCAAGATATCCCAATTCCGCACATTCCTCGAACAGGGCATTATAACCCAACTCCTGCGATTGCATCCGGGTCAGGATGTAGTTGCAGGTGCCGTTCATCACGCCCATGACGCGGGTAATCTCGTTTCCGGCCAACCCTTCGGTCAGAGATTTGATGACCGGGATGCCGCCGGCCACGGCAGCTTCAAACCGGATCACGCGACCGGCGGCCTCGGCTTTTTCGGCAAGTTCCTGACCGTGGATCGCCAACAGCGCCTTGTTCGCGGTGACCACATCCTTGCCGGTGGCAAGTGCCGCCTCGACCGAGGCTTTGGCGGGGCCATTTTCGCCACCGATCAGTTCGACGAAAACGTCTATGTCATCACGTTTTGCCAGCGCAACCGGGTCTGTTTCCCAAGCATAATCGGAAAGGTTCACACCCCGGTCTTTGTTGGCATCGCGCGCCGATACAGCGATTATTTCAACAGGCCGCCCCGTACGCGCTTGCAGCAGGTCCGCGTGGCGGCGGATGATCCTCACGACACCCACGCCAACCGTTCCCAAGCCCGCAATTCCCAGCCGCAGCGCCTGTGTCATCCCGTGGGTTCCTTTCCGCTCGAAAACTTCGTCGTATCAGGCCTGTTGCCCGTTCAGCGCTGCCTTAGCGGGTTCGGCGCTAGGGTGCAATGCGTCGCGGCCCGGCGCGGACCCTGAATCGCAAAGGGTCAGTTGATTTCCGCAGCCTGAAGTTCTTCTGCCTTTTTCTCCAGCGCTTCACGCCGGGCAACAAGGTCCTCTTCGACCTCTGCGGCCTCGTTTGCGGGATCAACCGGCGGGCCGAGGCTTTCCTGAATGGGAATGAGTTCTGGATACCGGGCTGATTTGACGCTTGGCTGCTCACGCCCTTCCAGTTCCGGAAAATCTGCGCATCCGGCACAGATTAGCATCAGGATCAGCATAGACAGGGGCTTCATTCAGATCCCTTTCACGGTGGATTGCAAACGTGATGCACCTTTTATGGCATTGGTTCAAGCGGGGTTCTATCTGAACATGCGTTCAGATACGGTGCGGGAATGGCACGTACTCAAGGTTCACATTCCGATATCACCGGCCCACGTATCCGCAAGGCGGCGCTGGCTTTGTTCGCCCGCCACGGTTATGCCGCCGTATCCATGCGTCAGATTGCGGGTGAGGTCGGGGTGCAGGCGGGGGCGCTGTATAACTACACGCCCGACAAGCAAAGCCTGCTGTTTCGTCTGATGCACGAACATATGCAGGACTTGTTGTCCGCCTATGACGATCAGCATCAATCCGCGGATGCGTCCGAAGCCTTGCGTCAATTCGTCGGGTTTCACATCCGCTTTCACCTAAAGCGCCCGGACGAGGTGTTTATTGCCTATATGGAATTGCGCAACCTGACACCCGAGAATTTTGCAGAGATCGAAGCGTTACGCCGCCACTATGAAGACGCGCTTGAGGCGATCCTGCGCGCGGGGCAGGCGGCCGGAGTGTTTGATATCGCCGATACCAAAATCGCAACTTTGGCGGTGATTGCCATGCTCAACGGTGTCATGACATGGTACCGAGCCGGCGGGCGCTTGTCGCTGGACGAGGTCGAACAAGTCTATTGGGACATGGTCCGCCGGTCGGTTTCGGCTTGAACGGCCTAATGCGCAGGGCGAATGAAAGTGCCGTTGCGCAGGTCTCGAAAGGCTTGCTCCAACTCCGTCCGCGTATTCATGACGATTGGGCCGTGCCAGGCGACCGGCTCGTCAATCGGCGCGCCCGAGATTAGCAGGAACCGGACACCTTCAGGCCCGGCCTGAACAGTGATTTCATCCCCGGTACCAAACCGGACCAGCGTCCGGTCACCGGACATGTCGCGGATATTGACCTCTTGTCCGGCGACTTCTTTTTCCAGCAGGATGCCAGTAGGTTGCGAGGCGTCGGCAAAGGCAGCACTACCTTCGAACACATAGGCAAAGGCGCGGCGGTAGGTATCGATTTTGAGCGTCTTTTTAACCCCTGCCGGGACATGGACATCCAGGTATTGCGGATCGGCGGCGATCCCGTCGACCGGGCCGGTCTTACCCCAGAACTTACCCACGATCACACGCACCTTGGTGCCATCATCATCGGTGATTTCCGGGATGTCTTTGCTTTTGACGTCCTGATAACGCGGCGCGGACATTTTTTTCGCCGAGGGCAGATTACCCCACAGCTGAAAGCCGTGCATCTGGCCTAACGGATTCCCAGCCGGCATCTCCTGATGCAGAATCCCGGAACCGGCGGTCATCCATTGAACGTCTCCAGCGCCAAGTGTGCCGCTGTTGCCCAGCGAGTCCGAGTGTTCAACCGAACCGGTCAGAACATAGGTGATCGTCTCGATCCCGCGATGGGGATGCCAAGGAAACCCGGCCTGATAATCCTGTGGACGCTCGTTTCGGAAATCATCGAACAGCAGAAACGGGTCAAGCTCGGACGGGTCCTGAAAACCGAACGCGCGGTGCAGTTTGACGCCTGCACCTTCCAATGCGGCGATGGCTTTCCGGGTTTCCAGAACGGGTCTTAGGGACATGATGGCCTCCTTCAGTTGTGGTCACCATGTATTTTCGACTGGGACAGCGTCAATCGGCAGAAAAGAACGGGGAATGTGCGAAAATCGGCAGTAGCAGCCCCCCTGTTTTTTTCCACCAGAAGTCGGTAAACCCACGGGGTAACAACAGGGGTTCACATGCAGCAAGACATTCTGGCCACTATTAGGCCTTCACCCGCCAGACGTTGGCTCGGCGTCGGGATGCTGAGCATCGTCGGCGCTTTGGTTTTGTCTGTAGCACTGGTGCAACCGCCCGAGCCCCTGTGGCTGGTCTTTCTGCTTGCGGTTGGCGGCGCGGCGTTCTGGCTGGCGTATCGCATGTGGCACGCGACGAACGACTGGATCGAGTTGACGTCTTCCGAACTCCGAACCGGGGCAGGGCACCTCATCGCCAAAGTAGAGGATATCGAGGCCGTGGATCGGGGGGTATTCGCATTCAAACCTTCGAACGGGTTTCTGCTGAAAACACGCGTTAGTGGGGAAAATAGCTGGGCGCCCGGGCTATGGTGGCGTGTCGGGCGCCGGGTGGGCGTCGGCGGAATGACCGCCGCCGCCGAAACCAAATTCATGACGGATGTGCTTAGCTCGTTGTTGCTACAGGCACATCCAGGTCATTTTGCTGACAACCCTGCACGGAAACGTTCCCAGGGATCAGATCGGTGAAACGCGGGCGCGTGAAGACAAAGTTTTCGAACTTGCGCTTTCCGTTCAGCCAACCGTTCAACAATGGCGGTTTGAACACAGGATCATAGTCGTTCGTGGTTTCGACGATGATCAGTGTGTCCAGGTCAGACATCGGTGGAAGCCTGTCGCGAATTAGGTGAATGTTGTCATTTCGCCACTCGAATCCAAAACCGCAATCTGATGACCAGTCGACATAATGGCGATCGTCTTCCTCTTTAAACATTATGAAAGTCATGCGCATTTTCAACGGTGCCTGGTTACCAACCATTTGGCGCAGCATGACATACATCGACGACACATACGGGTCCGTGATGGTATTGGTCTCACGCGAAACTAGGTCGCCCACTGTGTAAGAAGCTTTGAGGTTAGCAGTGCTCTGGCGGAAAGCGTCATATAGCGAAAAGGTTACCGTGACGGTCCAAACAAGCATAGGGAACAAAACAATAGCTTCTAAGGACAGAGTGCCATCCTCGCGACGTACAAAGTCGCGGATAAATCGCTGTATGCGTGCAAATATAAGCGTCATATCAAGGCTCCTGAACAAAGGCTGTCGTCGCCGTCAGCGTAACCAGGCCATCATCGGTCGTTAGCGCTCGCCCAAAGGTGGTTGTGGCGAGAATCGGATTAACCTTTGCGCAGGCACGTAGAACCATCAGCTCGTTCGATCCGCCATTTGAGAATTCTCGTACCGGTTTGGCCGGTTCCGCCCTGTCAACACAATCCACTGTCGGGTCGATATTGATGCCAGCGTAGGGGTCCTGAACCACCATCTCCAACCGCAAATTGGCAGAGCAGTTGTTGATAATGCTGGATCTGCTGCAGATCGCATCTTTGATCGAGTCATGCGTAGGCCCTGAGCCGGTTCCAAGGCGAATGTCGCGCACCACTAGATCTACCGATCGTTCCAACATCGATTGCTGGATCGAGACCATCGCGTACTCAATGGCCCCCAGGATAAAGAACATGTACAGGGGGAAAAGGATAACGAATTCAACGGTTAATGACCCGTCTTCAGCCTGTTTGAAACGAACTATTTTTTGTAGTGCTTTTCGTGTCATTGCGTCAGCCTCAGGCGCTTGATCGACGAAGCGATGGACTCGAATGCTTGCTCAAGCGTCAGGTCTTCTTCCCCAAGGTTACCGTTTGAGTTGACCACGTAGACGAAAGCAGGACCACTGGCGCAGTTTTGGATCGTAGCGAGACCAGTTGGCGGTGCTTCGAAGGCAATGCCGTAGATTTTGACTTTTTTGCTTTCTTTTATCTTTGAGCAGATAGAGGCTGTGCGAGTATTTTTTGTGCCTGAGTAAATGTTGCTGTACGCATTTGCGTACCAGTCGTTATAGTGGTTGGGGTCCCACTCATAATTGTTTACAGCATTCCAATAAAGCGACACCTGGTTGAACAATTCTGGATAGGTCAGCCGTGTCGCTGTACCTGGTTCGTCCTCCAAGTCACCATAGCGGTGATCGTTGCCGTCCAGTTCCTGTCGTGTCCAGTAGTATTCTTGCGGGCTCTCCGACGAGAGGACGCTGTATTCGTCACCAGTGACGGTTCTGGTGCGCGGCCGCCCCCATCTATCATAGTAATTTTCCGTCCACTCAGTGGCGGGGTTGTACCAGACATCTGACAGTCCATCACGCAGGTCTGATCTTAGTACTGCTTGGGAAGTATTCTGACCATCGGTCATGACGATGATGATTTTCTGAACATCAGCATCGTAGTCCATGGGGCGATTGTCGAACGTTTTAGGTACAACCGTTTTTGCATTCACTTCAGTCGAAGTGGGGTCCACTTTCTGTCGGGTTAATTGTTGGATGATGGGCCGAATTTCAGGGTCAACCAATGCGGCGCCCCATTTCATACCGATTTCAATGGACGTGTTTCCCGATGCAGTAAGAGCGTCAATCTGATCATTCAGGTCCGAAATAACATTGGTGACCGGGGTGATGTCACTTCCGGCCCTTGTTGGACAAACCGTCATGAGGTTGCTTCCTGATCGACCAGTGAAGGGGTCGAAATGAGCCGCTCTGATCAAGCTGGTCGAGGGGCTCAACCCTTTTTCCGAAAACTGGGCTGTGGTGAAGTTCACGCAATGCGAATAGCTGTGTTCAGATGTTGCATTCACGAATTTCCCCAGGATGTTTTCCCCGGCGTTCACCTGTGTTGCATAAGGAATAATCGAAATTGATATCTTGTCCGGGTTTTCCTTTGCGTACATTGCCGCAACGAACTTCTTGGCCGCTTCACGCAGAACCTGGATTTTGGTTTTTCCCGCCTCAGCAGACGGGTCACGCATAGAGCCCGACATATCCAGAACCAGCGAAATCTCGATCGACCCAACGGACTCTTCCGCTGTGCTGCTTACCACAGAATGCAACTTGGGAATGCCAGCAAGGTACATAAATGCAGTGTGGACGGTCACTTCAGCGTCTGCCGTCACACGTCTTGAGCCGATACCAGCGACAACTTCGGGTTCTTTCGTCAGCTTGCCCCGCACTCCGGACTTCTCAAAGTATTCTTTAACAACATCCGCTGGGGGAAGCTCCTGATCAAGGTCAGCGGCAGCGAGAACCGCGCGGTCCAGCGTGGCCTGAAGATTTGCCCGGTCGCGCTCGAAGTGCATCATGTCGACGCCCATGCCGGTCAAACAGATGATTATTAGAAAGCCCGACACTACAAGTATTGTGAACACGCCACCATCTTCGTCCCGGGCGAAACAACGAGCCGAAGTGGTGAAGCTCTTAATTTTCTTAGAGCCGCTTCTGAAAACGCGCATTACCATATTGATGACCTCGCTGAGCAGACATCCAAACTGCCAAGGAAATATTAACTTTCAAAAATTAACGCCGAATCGTGGCGGGATTTAGGCGAAAAAGCCGCTGTCTTGACCGGTTTGCTGGAAAAAGCGGGATAATTTGAGGGTGTTAGGCGCTTCTGTTGTCGTATAGGCGACAATTTCAAATGGGTGTTCATGGTCGGGCGACTCAGGGGCTTCGAAAAAATATCTTCGGGTTTCGTCGGTTTTATTTTCGCTTAAATATTGATCGTTTACGTATTGGGTGCGACAAAACGTCAGAACGTAAGTCGTTCGCTGGCACGGAGGATTAAATGACGGCCATCAAAGAACCCAGCTTTCGCGAGAGTGTGGACCTCATGTTCAACAGGGCGGCGTCCCTGATGGACTTGCCTCCAGGGCTAGAGGAAAAGATCCGGGTCTGTAACGCCACTTACACAGTGCGGTTCGGTGTACGACTGCGGGGCGAAATTCACACCTTCACAGGCTATCGCTCGGTTCATTCCGAACATATGGAGCCGGTCAAGGGCGGTATTCGCTACGCCTTGGCGGTGAACCAGGACGAGGTCGAGGCGCTGGCGGCGCTGATGACCTATAAATGCGCGCTGGTCGAAACGCCGTTTGGCGGCTCGAAAGGTGGCCTGCGCATCGATCCCCGCCAATATGAAGAGCATGAGCTGGAGCAGATCACCCGGCGCTTTGCCTATGAACTGGCCAAGCGCGATCTGATCAACCCTTCTCAGAACGTGCCCGCGCCGGATATGGGGACAGGTGAGCGTGAGATGGCCTGGATGGCCGACCAATATGCCCGCATGAACACCACCGACATCAATGCGCGCGCCAGTGTGACCGGCAAGCCGTTGAATGCCGGGGGTATCTCGGGGCGGGTCGAGGCGACCGGACGGGGCATTCAATACGCTCTGCGCGAATTCTTCCGCCACCCCGAGGATGTGCAGAAGGCGGGCCTGTCGGGCAAGCTGGATGGCAAGCGTATTGTCGTGCAGGGGTTGGGCAACGTGGGATACCACGCGGCGAAGTTCCTGAGCGAGGAGGACGGCTCGCGCATTGTGGGTATCATCGAATGGGATGGCGCGTTGTATAACCCCGACGGGATTGACGTGGAATCCGTTCGGCAGTGGATTGTGAAGCATGGCGGGGTCAGCAACTACCCGGATGCGACACATTCGGCCGAGGGGGCCGATGTTCTTGAAGCGGAATGCGATATCCTCGTCCCGGCTGCGCTTGAGGGGGTGATCAACCTGTCCAACGCCGAGCGGATCAAGGCGCCTCTGATCATCGAGGCGGCGAATGGTCCAGTAACGGCAGGCGCGGATGAAATCCTGCGCAAAAAAGGAACGGTGATCATTCCGGATATGTATGCAAACGCGGGCGGTGTGACGGTTTCCTATTTTGAGTGGGTCAAGAACCTCAGCCATATTCGTTTTGGCCGGATGCAGCGCCGTCAGGAAGAGGCGCGGCACGAGTTGATCGTCAGTGAGTTGGAGCGGTTGGACCGTTATCTGGGTGACGCATGGTCGATGTCTCCAAACTTCAAGGCCAAGTACCTTCGCGGCGCGGATGAGCTGGAACTGGTGCGTTCAGGTCTGGATGACACCATGCGCATTGCCTACCAGTCTATGCGCGAGGTGTGGCACAGTCGCGACGATGTCGAGGATCTGCGGACGGCGGCCTATATCGTGGCCATTGACCGCGTCGCGAAAAGCTATCGCGCCAAGGGTTTGTAACTTTCGGCGTTGGCGGCGGTCGGGTTGCGGCCCGGTCGCCCCTGTTGCCGCTCTGCCCCTAACGACCGCGCGCGGTGAAAAGGGTGATAGCGGGCGATACTTCTGCCGGGTAAGCTGCCGCGAAAGAAACGATTCCGGGAGACCCCCATGTTGCGTATCGCCGTTGCGGCCCTGTTGCTGGCCACACCTCTGGCAGCTCAGGAAACCAAAGAACAAAGCTGCCAGTATCAGGCCGATGTCGTTGCGGCGATTCAGAAAGCGCGCCTGGACAGGGTAAAAGAGCGCGACGTGCCACAGGCGGTGGCCGACACAGGCCCGACATGGCCTGAAAGCTACAATAACGCCATTCCGCTGATCACGCCTTGGGTTTACGAGCAAAAGATGCGGGATGTCCGCAAAAAGGATCTGGGTGCGGCGTGGCTGGAGTTGTGCCTGCAGCAATAATCCACAGGCCCGTCATTTCCCTGTGGACAACCGCGCGTCATCCCCTTGGCGCGGGTTATCATTTCTGGCAGGTTTGACGAATGTCTTTGCCCCCCGGATTTCTGGATGAACTGCGCACTCGGCTGAGCTTGTCTCAGGTTGTCGGGCGCAAAGTCATGTGGGACCAGCGCAAGTCCAATCAAGGCAAGGGCGACATGTGGGCCCCGTGCCCGTTTCACCACGAAAAGACTGCATCCTTCCATGTCGATGACCAAAAGGGGTTCTATTACTGCTTTGGCTGCCACGCCAAAGGGGACGCGATTAGTTTCGTGAAAGAAACCGAAAATGTCTCGTTCATGGAAGCGGTAGAGATTCTGGCGCGTGAAGCCGGAATGCCGATGCCTGCCCGTGATCCTAAGGCGCAGGAGAAGCAGGATCGTCGTGCGCAGTTGGCCGAGGTGATGGAGCAGGCGGCGCAGTTCTTCCGCCTGCAGCTCAAGACCGGAGCTGGCGGAGTCGCGCGCGACTACCTGACCCGTCGGGGTCTGGACGTTCGGGCGTTGGAGCGGTGGGAGATCGGATTTGCTCCGGACGGCTGGCAGGCGTTGTGGGATCATCTGCGGGGCAAGAATGTCGCCGAGGACCTGATCCTCGGGGCTGGTTTGGCCAAGCCGTCAAACAAGGGCAAGAATCCCTATGACACCTTCCGCAATCGGATCATGTTCCCGATCCGCGACCCGCGCGGGCGGTGTATTGCCTTTGGCGGCCGGGCGATGGATCCAAGTGACAACGCCAAGTATCTGAATTCGCCCGAAACCGAGTTGTTCGACAAGGGTCGCAGTCTTTACAACCACGGCCCAGCACGTCAGGCGGCGGGGAAGGGGCAACCGCTGATCGTGGCCGAGGGGTATATGGACGTGATTGCTCTGGCCGAGGCCGGGTTCGGCGCTTCGGTCGCACCGTTGGGTACGGCGATCACGGAACACCAGCTACAACTGCTGTGGCGCATAGCGGATGAGCCGATCATCGCGTTGGATGGTGACACGGCCGGTTTGCGCGCCGCGATGCGCGCTGTTGATCTGGCGCTGCCTCTGCTCGAGGCTGGGAAATCTCTGCGCTTTGCCCTGATGCCCGAAGGTAAGGACCCGGATGACCTGCTGCGGGCCGAAGGGGCCGGGGCGGTTCAGGCTGTGCTGGATGGGGCCATCCCCATGGTCAAACTGTTGTGGCAGCGCGAAACCGAAGGCAAAGTGTTCGACAGTCCGGAACGTAAGGCAGCGTTGGACAAGGTGCTACGCGACAAAATCAAGCTGATCCGCGATCCCTCGATCCGGTCGCATTATGGGCAAGAGATCAAGGACCTGCGCTGGCGGCTTTTCCGTCCGCAGCGGCAGCCGCAGAACCGCCAGTGGCAGCCACGCGGCAAGTGGCAACCGCAGAAACAGCCAGCAACACCCGGTGCGCGATCCTCTTTCCTGGCCTCATCCGAGGGGGCGGAAATCCAGCTGCGTGAAGCGGCCATACTGGCCATCGCAGCGCTGAACCCACGGGTCGTCGTGCAATTCGAGCACCAGCTGGAAGAGATGGAGTGCCGCGACCCAGACCACGCGGCTCTGCGCCATGCCATTCTGCGTCACGCGATTGATGATCCGGATCATCTGCAGGACCACATTGCCGAAACTTTGGGGCCCGAAGCCCTTGAAAACCTGCTGGCCCTTCGCCATGTCGCAGTAATCCCCTGTGTGTACAAACCAGGCGACGTTGAAAAGGCCGAGATGACACTGGCTGAGGAACTCGCAAAGATCAAAGCGCTCCGGGGGTTGGATGCTGAGATTGCCGAAGCTGCAGAGGAACTGTCCGATCTGGCTGATGAGGCGCTGACATATCGGCTGGCGCAGGCCGCCGAAGAGCGCAACCGCACGAGCCGCAGCCAGAACGAGGACAGGGCCGTTTTCGACATCGCCGACAACGGCGCGAGAATCAACCGCGACGAGAAAGACGCGTTCAAGGCAATCATGTCCGGGATCAATTTCGAACGGAAACGCCGCTAAACTGGTGTTTTCGTAAGGCACTGGAAAAGAAAAACAGGTAAACGGGTGGCCGAATCACTTCTACGCGCTAATGATTCGGTGCAAACGAATCACCCATCCCTGCAGGAGCATTGAATGGCCGCCAAAGACACGACCGAAGATCGCAAGTCCGACGAGCAGGAACAGGAAATCTCGCTGGACATGAGCCAGGCCCAGGTCAAGAAGATGATCGCTGAGGCCCGCGAGAAAGGCTACATCACCTACGACCAGCTCAACCAGGTGCTGCCGCCGGATCAGGTCAGCTCGGAACAGATCGAAGACGTTATGTCGATGCTCTCCGAAATGGGCATCAACATCATCGAAGATGAAGAGGCCGAAGAGGAAGAGAATAAAGGCTCGACCGAACTGACCACCACTGATAGCAACCGCGAGGTTGCGCTGGCCGGAGCCGCAACCGAGAAACTGGATCGCACTGATGACCCGGTTCGCATGTACCTGCGCGAGATGGGTTCGGTTGAACTGCTGAGCCGCGAAGGCGAGATCGCCATCGCCAAGCGGATCGAAGCCGGTCGCAACACCATGATTGCCGGCCTGTGCGAAAGCCCTCTGACGTTCCAGGCGATCACGATCTGGCATGACGAATTGCTGTCTGAAGACATTCTGCTGCGCGACGTCATCGATCTGGAGGCCACATTCGGCAACCAGATGGACGAAGACGGCGGTGTCGAGGAACCTGTCGTTGACACTTCGGCTGTTCAGACTGCCAAACCAGCCAAAGACACAGGGCCGGAACTCGACGCTGATGGTAATCCGATTGCCAATGACGATGACGATGACGACGACGATCAGGCCAACATGTCGCTTGCCGCGATGGAAGCGGCCCTGAAGGATCAGGTGCTGACCACGCTGGAGCGCATCTCGACCGACTTCTCGATGCTGTCGGAGATGCAGGACAGCCGGATATCTGCCACGCTGAACGAGGACGGATCATTCAGCGAAAAGGATGAAGACACCTATCAGAAGCTGCGCGCCGAGATTGTCGAGCTGGTAAACGGGTTGCACCTGCACAACAACCGGATCGAAGCGCTGATTGACCAGCTTTATGGCATCAACCGCCGGATCATGTCGCTGGACAGCTCGATGGTGAAACTGGCTGATCAGGCTCGTATCAACCGTCGTGAGTTCATTGACGCTTATCGCGGTCGCGAACTGGACCCGAACTGGCTGGCCGAGATGGCAGAAAAGCCTGGTCGCGGTTGGCAGATGTTCATCGAACGCTCGACCGCGAAGGTCGAGGAACTGCGCAACGATATGGCTCAGGTCGGTCAGTATGTCGGTCTCGACATCCCCGAATTCCGCCGCATCGTGCAGCAGGTTCAGAAGGGCGAGAAAGAGGCGCGGCAGGCCAAGAAGGAAATGGTCGAAGCCAACCTGCGCCTGGTGATTTCGATTGCCAAAAAGTACACGAACCGCGGCCTGCAATTCCTTGATCTTATTCAGGAAGGCAACATCGGCCTGATGAAAGCGGTGGACAAGTTCGAATACCGCCGCGGTTATAAATTCTCGACATATGCGACGTGGTGGATCCGTCAGGCGATCACGCGCTCGATTGCGGATCAGGCGCGCACGATTCGTATTCCGGTCCACATGATCGAGACGATCAACAAGCTGGTCAGGACCGGCCGTCAGATGTTGCACGAGATCGGTCGCGAGCCGACGCCGGAAGAACTGGCCGAAAAGCTGCAGATGCCGCTTGAGAAGGTTCGCAAGGTGATGAAAATCGCCAAAGAGCCGATCAGCCTTGAAACGCCAATTGGCGACGAGGAAGACAGCCAACTGGGCGATTTCATCGAGGACAAGAATGCTGTGCTGCCGTTGGACAGCGCCATTCAGGAGAACCTCAAGGAAACGACCACACGGGTTCTGGCCTCGCTTACTCCGCGTGAGGAACGAGTTCTGCGGATGCGCTTTGGCATCGGCATGAACACCGACCATACGCTGGAAGAGGTAGGCCAGCAGTTCAGTGTGACTCGTGAGCGTATTCGCCAGATCGAGGCGAAAGCGCTGCGCAAGCTCAAACACCCCAGCCGGTCGCGAAAGTTGCGATCTTTCCTGGATCAGTAAAGTCAAAGGCGCCTCAGACGAGGCGCCTTTTTTCTGGCAGCTGAAACCTTCACGTTGGCTGGTTCAGCGATCAATTTGGCGGCAACTCGCAAGTCCCACCCCATATGCACCTTTATATCTTTGGCGTCCACTCATGGGACAGGCCGGGGCGAGGTGGCGACGCCGATGACCCCCGGCCACCCGGCTCAGGGGATTTCCGGAGGATCCAAACGGCTGCGGAACGTGCTGGGTGCCCGCCCGGTCCAGCGTTTGAAGGCAGTCGAAAATGCTGGTTGATCTGAATAGCCTAGGGAAAAGGCGATCTCTGACAGGGGCATTCCGTTAGTGATGAAAGTCTGAGCCAAATCGCAGCGCAAATCATCGACGATATCGCGATAGCTGACGCCCTCATCCTTGAGCCGCCGGGCAAAGGTGCGCGGACTCATTCCCAGGCTGGCGGCGGCTTCGTCGGCATTAATGACCGTACCGGGCATCGACCGGGTGATAAGCCCTTCGACCTGCGCGCGTAGTTTTTGCTTGGGCGAGCGCCGCTCGGTCAGAACGCGTTCTCCGTATTCCAGAAGATGCGCCCGCAGGTTCGGGTCATAAGTCGGAACAGGCATATCCAGAGCCGAGGGCGCAACGACGATCTCAAGCCGTTCCGAGCCAAATACAACAGGGCACCCGGCAAGTTTCTGAAAACTCTTCTGGTTTCCGCCAATCTCGTGCTGAAATCTGATTTCTATGGGAAAGAAATTCGTTTGCGTCAGGGCTCGCATCCGGGCCAAACCGCTGAACATAAGGAACTCGGTTCTGCGATGGTAGCGGGCAAAGCTGGCGTCTTTCCAATCGGCTTCGATGGTGGCGAAGTTACCGGCAAGCCGCAGGCTAAACATCAGCGCGGGGTCAATGATCCTGTGAAACCGGGACGTATTCTCCATGACCTGCCGCAGGTCCCGTGAGTATTTGCTGATATAGGCGGTGAGGCTTGAGGCGGATTTGAACTGCAACCCGGCCTGAGCCGCAAATGTGATGTCCCCCAACGCGTCGCAGGCATAACGCACGAAAAGAGCCTCTTGATGCGCGGTATAGGTGGTGGCTGGAGGCGAGATGGTTTCCCGCGTCAGATTGCATTTTCTTAGGATGTGGTCAGACACTTCAGTGCCGTTCGTTCGTTGATCAAGCGCTCGGGTCAGCAACTGGATGCGGGCGATATCAACTTCCATGGCCTTTCCCACCGTATGTTCAATGTGCTTTTACGCCAAAGTGACAGGATGCGCAGATCCTGTCCAAAGCAAATGTCTGTTGTCTGGAATTCGAATGGTTTTGGCGTATGAACACAAGACCCAAGGTCAGCAATACACTATTTTTCGCCCGTTGTCGGGTCAGCGCCTTGCCGGGGATGGGGGCAGAGCCCTGGAAACCTCACCAGTCCGGTGGCTCCCCGGCACGTTCCAACTTCGTGATTATCTGGACGTCCTCTTGTCGCATTGCCGGGTCAAGGCCGGGGTGAAAGGGTTGAAGTCAAGATTTAGCGGACCCGAAAGATATGCCTATCCTTGTTTCTGCAGACTTCAAGGGCATTCAGGATGCCATTGTATTCGATGGGGAATGTGTCCTGTGTTCGGGGTTCTTTCACTTTATGCTGGTGCGGGACAAAGCGCAGCGCTTTAAGTTTGCGACGGCACAATCCCCTCTAGGGCAACGGCTGTACCGCGATCTTGGTCTGCCAACGCGGGATTTCGAAACCAATCTGGTCATTGTGAATGGCAGAGTGCATCAGCGCCTTGATGCTTTTGCCGCTGCAATGAAAAGCTTGCCGGGATGCTGGCCAACTCTGTCTCTGTGCAGGTTCCTACCAGGATGGGTCAAAGACCCGCTCTACCACTTGATTGCGCGCAACAGATACAAGATCTTTGGCCGCACGCAGGCCTGCTTGATCCCGGATCCCGCACTGCGGGCCAGGTTTTTGCCCGAGGGGTTCTGAGTGCGACCCGACCCCTTTTTGCAAGCCCTGCCTTTGGGGGCTGACGTGCCTAGGGCTGTTCGGCGCTTGCACGATGCTCCGGGGATCTATGCTGGACGGTGCAGTGTTGTCGAGGGCAGGGGGTGGCTGATCGCTCTGGCCTTGCGTCTTGGGCGTTTCCCCCGGGGCGCCGAAGATATTCCGGTGCAGATCAGGATCGACCGTGATGGGCAGGAATGGCGATGGGTGCGGGATTTTGACGGTCACACCACGCGGTCTCGGCTGACTTTTGATCACGGTGCCGAATGTGTTCGTGAGCAACTGAGTTGGTTGTCCATTTGGCTGATGCCCGAGATTTCTGACGGACGTCTGCTGATCCACATACGGCGCCTCAGTGTCTTGGGGCTGCGCTGCCCCGCTTTCCTGCTGCCGCGATCTTCCACCGTGGAATGGCAGGACGAAACAGGGCTTTTTTGTTTTGACGTGTCGGCTGATATGCCCGTGCTGGGACTGCTGATCCGGTATCGCGGCTGGCTGGCACCCGTTCACGACCCGCAGAACTTGGGCTGAATTCATCGTGAAGCGGCTTTGTCTGGTTTTAAAGTAAACTAGGTCAATACTTACCTCGAAACAGGAAAGAGTATGGTTATGAAAAAGGTTATGACTTACGTGGCGCTTGCCGCGATTGTATTGGGCTCTTCGGCATCGGCCTCGTTCGCCCGATTTGGGTATCAGACCGTTGCTTTGAACCAAACAGAATTTGAAGTGATTCCAAGAGGGCGTACAGATGTGGACGGGTATTGGTGTGCAGCATCCGACTTTGCGCGAAGAACGCTGGGGGCGAGCTGGCAGCAGCGTATCTACGTCAAGCGTGGTTACGGCCCTAGTGAGGCGACGGGCCGCAGAACGGCCGTGCAGTTCTCGCTCTCGGCGCCAGAAGGGGTGCCGCAGCAAAGCAGTGGTGTTTTCTCGGCAGGGTTTCAGCCGGGTTTCAGCATGTCCGTTTCAGCCGCCAATGGTCGGTGCAACATCCGCCCCTTCTTCGACTGATACATGGCTGCTCGCCTGATGCAGACCGAATTCACAATCTCAACGCACGGTTCGGGGCTTTATGAATTCACCTCGGATGTGCGTCACTGGATGAAATCGGCCGGAGGTGATGGCGTGCTGACACTGTTCGTGCGGCACACCTCCTGCTCGCTGGTTATTCAGGAAAACGCGGACCCCGAAGTGCAGACGGACTTGCGCGCCTTTTTTGATCGACTTGTGCCGCCGTCGAACCACCCGGCGATGGCGTATCTACGGCACACTTATGAAGGCCCGGATGATATGCCTGCTCATATCAAGGCCGCGCTTTTACCTGTGTCGCTGTCGATCCCCGTTGTGTCCGGACAGCCGGTTCTGGGTACGTGGCAAGGTGTCTACCTGTTCGAGCACCGCACCGCGCCACATCACCGAAAGATTGCGGCGCATTTCGCATAGATTCACGATATAGCGGTGAAAAATTCCGACTACCCAAATCCTAGCGGCTACCCTATAGTTGTGGATAAGTAAGCGGCATAGCTTACAAAAAGAGGCCGAACCAGGGACGAGGAGACGGCGGATGCGCTGCCCGTTTTGCGGAAATATCGACACTCAGGTCAAAGATTCACGCCCGGCAGAGGATCACGTCGCGATCCGCAGACGCCGGTTTTGTCCCGCATGTGGGGGGCGGTTCACCACGTATGAACGCGTACAGCTGCGCGATCTGGTGGTGATCAAAACCAATGGAAAACGCGAAGACTTCGACCGGGACAAGCTGGAACGCTCGATCCGGATTTCGATGCAGAAACGCCCGATTGAACCAGATCGGATCGACCAGATGATTTCCGGCATCGTCCGCCGTCTGGAAAGCATGGGCGAGACCGACATCCCCTCCAGCAAGATCGGTGAGATCGTCATGGAAGCTCTGGCGCGGATCGACACCGTGGCCTATGTTCGCTTTGCGAGTGTGTACAAGAATTTCCAGGCGGCCGATGATTTCGAGGAGTTTGTCCACGAACTGCGCCCGCCGCAGCCTTCGACGGACGAGTGAGCGAAACTGATAAGCGATACATGGCGCTGGCCTTGTCTTTGGGTCAGCGCGGTCAGGGCACGTGTTGGCCCAACCCGGCCGTGGGCTGCGTGATTGTGCGTGACGGCCGGATTATCGGGCGCGGCTGGACCCAGCCCGGAGGTCGTCCGCATGGCGAAACTCAGGCGCTGGCGCAGGCCGGCGAGGCTGCGCGCGGGGCAACGGCCTATGTCTCGCTGGAGCCCTGTTCCCATCACGGTCAGACCCCCCCTTGCGTCGAGGCGCTGATCAAGGCCGGCGTGTCGCGCGTGGTTTCGGCGATTGAGGACAGCGATCCGCGTGTGGCCGGGCAGGGCTTTGCCATGCTGCGCGAGGCCGGGATCGAGGTCACTACCGGCGTTCTGGCCGAGCAGGCTGCGCGTGACCATGCGGGGTTCTTTCTGAAGACAGAACAGGGGCGGCCATTCGTAACGCTCAAGTTGGCCAGCAGTTTCGACGGGCGGATTGCAACCTCCAGCGGTTACAGCAAATGGATCACCGGGCCAAAAGCGCGTCGCGAGGTCCACGCCATGCGCGCGCGGCATGATGCGGTGATGGTGGGGGCAGGAACGGCGCGGGCGGATGACCCATCGCTGACGGTCCGCGATCTGGGGATCGAAGTGCAGCCGGTGCGGGTTGTCGTCTCGCGCCATCTGGACATCCCGCTAATGGGGCAACTGGCCCGTACAGCGTCGCAAATACCGGTCTGGCTCTGCCATGGCCCGTCCCCGGACCCCGAGCGCGCCCGCGCGTGGGAAGGGCTGGGCGCACGTCTGATCCCTTGTGCATTGGAAGAGCATCACATTGATGCCGCCGACCTGCTGCAGCAGTTGGGGCAGGCCGGGCTGACGCGCGTCTTTTGCGAAGGTGGATCGGCGCTTGCTGCGTCCTTGCTGGCCGATGATCTTGTGGACGAACTGGTGGGATTCAGTGCGGGTCTGACAATCGGGGCCGAGGGTCTGTCTGCCATCGGATCGCTGGGCTTGGAAACACTGGACGCGGCCCCGAGGTTTGAGTTGATCGAAGCCCGAGCCGTCGGGCCGGACGTTCTGCATCGTTGGGCGCGGTCGCTGCGCTAGCGGCGGCGCCACAGATGCGCGTGCGTGGCAAGTGCGCCCTGCAATTTTGAAAGCAGACGGAGGGGCCGGCCCCCTTGGCGCTCAAACCCTTCGGTCAGGCGTTTCACCGCAACCTCGACGGGGCAGGGTTGCCCGGTGATCGGGTCCAAATAGCGCGGATAGTCGATCAGGGCCGCGTGCACCAATCCCAGCATCGACGGTCGCGCCCCCCGCCGCACCGGGACCGTTCCCAGATCTTGCGTCAGACCCCAGCCAGCATAGAAAGGCGCGCCAAGCGTGGTAACGCGAACTCCGCGCAACAGGGCCTCGAACCCAAGCAGAGAGGTCATGGTCCAGACCTCCTGCACCTGCGGCAGCAGGGACGCAGGATCGGTGTTGCTGGCGATCACGTCGGCAAGGCTTTCGTCTTCGATCTCGCCTTCGCGCAGCCCGGCTTCGACATCGGGATGCGGCTTGTAGATCAGGATCGCATTCGGGTTCGCCTCGCGCGTTGCACACAGCAGGTCAGTGTTGGTGCGCACCGTGGTAGTGCCCAACAGGATCGAGGCATCGTCGTGAACCTGTCCCGGCACCAGAATGCGGTGTCCTAGGGGCAGGTCGGGGACTGCGCCTCCGGTATTGTATTTGCTGAGCTGGCCCGCAAGTATTTGCGCCACAAGACGCTCGGCCCGCAGCTCCTGATCCGGGCGCAGGGTTTCGCGCATGGCGATCAGTTCTTCCAGCCTGCTGGGATGTGTCGGGTCGTAGTAGATGCCCAGATCATCAGTCGCCAGCGACAGGGGCGGCACCAGACTGGCGCCCAGCCCGCGAGACCGCAGAAACCCGTCTTCGATCCGGGTCGCGTCTTCGGCGCCACGGGCGTGGCTGGCCCAGACCATATGCGGGCGGCCAGATACTTCTGGCGGTTCAGACGTGAATCGGATTTTCTTCTCACGCCCGAACATCTGTTGCAGGTGCTTACGCTTCCACAGGCGCATTCCCGACGCAGTCCAGCCCTTGTGATCCTGCCGCCACGCACGCGTTTGCGCCTCGAGCGTGTCCAGAACGGTCTCCAGTTCGCAAAGCTGGTCCCCGAATGGGTCGTGCCAAGTGGGATAGAGGATCATTGCTGCCGCAAACAACTGCGCCCGGGTCAGATTGCGCTGGCGACGTGGAAAGTGCACCTCGTCCTGTGTCAGGCCCCACCCGGCATAGAACGGCTGGCCAAAGACACGCGGTTTGTGCCCGGCCAAAATCGCCTCGAACCCTAATTGCGACGACAGGGTGTAAACGCCCGTTGCGCCTTCCAGCAGGGTCCAGGGGCTGATGGGCGTATCTATGAACGAGACCCTGTCGGACAGGTCCTGATCCGAGAAATATCCACTTCGGTATCCGGCAACGGTTTCCGGATGTGTTTTAATCAGAATGTGGGCGCCGGGGTTTTCCTCTTGCGCCATGACCAGCATCTCGCGGAACCGCGCGTGGTCGCCGTTGCTGGCAATCACCGAGGCATCGTCATGGGCCTGATCGACCACCAGAACATAGCCGGGATCCGGTGGCCGCAAGGTGGGGTCGACGGCCGAATACTTGCTCAGGTGCAATTCGCGCACCCGGTCAATGCCATTTCTGGCACGGTTCAACAATGCAGTGTCGTCCAGCGGGTGGGTGATCAATAACGTTTCAAGATCGGATGGCTGTGCCGGATCAAAATGTACCCCGGACCGGTCGAGCAGAAGACCCATCGGAGGCTCGCCGGCTCGCCCCGGATGCAGCGAACGTAGAAATGCGTCCTCGACCCGCAGGATGGGCCACCCGTGCCGGGCCGCAATAGTCAGACCGCGATGGGCCGTCGGGCTGATGCCCCAAACGCCGACAACATCCCCGTCGCCGGGAAAGCCCAGACGAATGTCATAGCCGGAGAGGTTCAGAATACGCCGGACGCGGCGTTGGGTCAGAAAACCACCGTTATAGACATACAGCCGGGTACGCTGAGCCCCAGCTGTCGCTTCGGGTAGCATCAGCCGCCCGTCAGAGTGGTGACATTTGCAAGCGGTGTCAGGCCACCTGCGATCAGTGAAATCGACTTGCTCCACTGTGCATAAGGCGCTTCGGTGACATAGATCGTGTCATCGTCCCGAATGACGAAATCGCGGGCGATGAACAACCCGTTGGGCGCGGTGAGGTTCAGCAGGTAGATCATGCGCTGATCTCCCCGCAAATCCTGGCGCCCCATGACCGAACGGGCAATGTCTTGCCGTTCGTTGCGCAAAACGAAGATGCCAGTCGGGTCAGAGGACAGCGATTGCAACCCGCCCACCTGTGCCAGGGCTTCAAGAGCGGAAAGGTCTTGTGTGTCAAAGGCCACGCGGGATTGGCCCGTTGCGCCCAGCGCGATGTAGGATCTGCTGTCCGCTTCAACCAGAATGCGGTCACCGCCGCGCAACGCTACGTCCAGTCTCGGGTTGCGGAACAGGTCGTCATACCAGACGGTGCCGCGGTCATTTCCACGGATCAGGGTCACAAGCGCGATGTCCGATCCAACAGCGACGCCGCCGGCCTGCGACAGCATTCCAAGCAAGGTTCTGCTGGGCCGTTCGATCGGATACACACCGGGCGCACCGATTTCTCCGGTCAGCGAGACGGTCGATCCGTTGCCTGCGGTGCGGCGCACTTCGACTTGTGGGTCGGGTGTCTGATCCTGCAGTTTGCTGGTGATCAGCTGGCGCAGTTGCTCGGGCGTGTTGCCGGCGGCGCGAATTCGTCCGGCATAGGGCACAAAGATGAAACCGTCGCTGTCCACCTGTACCTGCTCAAGCGCAGTGGCTGCGCTGAGTTCGCCGGACAGCAGACCATCATCGACGTTTTCCCAGATCGTCAGTCCCAGAATGTCGCCAGCGCGCACCGTGTCCGCAGTCAGGTTCGGAGCACTGCTGAAGGCGGCTGAGAACCCGTATTTGGGGATAGCGGACGTTGCCTGTGCAACCCGGTCATCGACCTCGACCACGAAGGCATTACCGCCATTCGCCGTCGAACCCGACAGAATCTCGGATTTGTTGGGGCCCGCTTTGGGAAGTTGGCATGCGGCCAACAGGCCAATTGCGGCCACAAGGGACATCCCCCGTATCCATCGGATTGGAAAACGCTGCACTGCCGGTTATCCTCAGTCGTCTTTGTGTGGTCTTTTGTTTGGCGCAGGCTATCCGGTTCGCACGATAACTTCTAGCGCCAACCAGTTTAATTCACTCAACCAGTTTCAACTGTGGCGCCAGCGCCTCTTTGCGGGTCAGGACCGATTGATAGGGGTCCTTGGAATCCAGCATCATGTCCGCCACGCCCCGAAGCAGTTGCCGCCGACCTCTGTGCGAATAGAATCCACCGGGCAGTTGGCTGGTTTTCAGCAAGAACCGGCGATAGCTTTGATAGGCCCCCCGGTCCGGGGGCATCGGATCAGCGAAGAACGCGGCCAGAGGCTGGCGCGACACGAATTCGGGCTTGTCGTAAACCGACCTGCCGAAAATGCGCAGCGGGATGCCGCGCCACAGAACCTGCTGCCCGGCGGTCGAGTTGATTGTGACGGCCGAGTTGGCCCCATCCAGCAGTTTCGCGAGTTTTCCTCCGGGCACGTAATGCACACGATCTGCGATACCATGCACCTTTGCCAACTGACGCACGTGGCGGTGTAGGGGTTCGCGATGGTTTTCCAGCGGATGCTCCTTAACCACCAGCCGGTGATGCACGGGGGCGCCATCAGCGAAGCCCCGGAACACGTCCTCTAGGAAATCGGACATGCAGGAATAATCCGAATGCGCCTGAACCGAACTGTCATGTCCCAGCTGCAACAAAACCAGATGGTAGGGATGACCGTTGCCCAACACTCGCGCTGTAGCCCAACGGCGTTGAATTCGATGAAACGGCATCAGGGCCAGACGTTTGAAATACAGCCTGAATTCCTTTGAGACGGGAAGGTCCCTGTGCCGCCTAAAGCTGCGGTAGCTCTGGTTCAGGAACAGCACGAACCAATGATACAGCGCACCGTAGAAAATATGCTGCCGCATATCCCCCCAATGCGACGGTGGTGGTGGTACCTGCAAAACTGACTGATCCAGAGCGCGCCGCATCTGACCGACGTCCAGTGACATCAGGCGCGAGTTGCCGTTCGAGCCGTGCCGCTCGTAGGTTATCCACCAAGGGCGCAAATAACCTTCTTCGAAGACATGGACAGTGACGCCCTTGGCCCGCGCAACCTTCACCGCACTGGCATGAACTGGACGCGTGTCGCCATAAAGGACGATATCCGTGATGCTCCGTTCGTCGATCAGATCCGACAACCTGTCCGGCCATAGCTCGGGCGTGTCGCGAAAAGGGATGTAAGATGACTTGTCAAACCAGAAGACCTGATCGCCGGCATTGAAGCCGACGCGCCAGACGTCAGCCCCGGTAGATCGCAGCATCCTGCCAAGCCCGCTGAAGAACGGACCATGCGGCCCCTGTAGAAACAGGAAGGCACGGCGTTTCGGGGCTGTTGCGGGGGATGACATTAATACTGCTCTGGCCGTTTGTTGATGAAATTATGCCTGTTTCGGGTTTTCGCGGCAAGGTGGGGCTTGCTCGTAAGGCTGGTTGGGCTTACCTCGGCGGGGAACATTGGACCAGGTCAGGAATAAGGGTTAGCGGAATGTTTACAGGGATCGTCACCGATATCGGCACCGTCACCGAGTTGGATCAACAGGGCGATCTGCGGGCCCGGATCAAGACGGACTATGATACGGCGGGCATCGATATCGGCGCTTCAATTGCCAGCGATGGTGTCTGCCTGACCGTGATCGCGCTGGGTGATGACTGGTACGACGTCCAGATCAGCGCCGAGACAGTTTCGAAGACCAATCTGGACAGTTGGCAGGTCGGCAAGCGTGTAAACCTTGAGCGCGCGCTGAAAGTTGGTGACGAATTGGGCGGGCATATCGTGTCAGGGCACGTTGATGGCGTGGCTGATGTAGTCACCGTTCAGGACGAGGGCGACAGCACTCGTGTCACCCTGCGCGCGCCCAAGGAACTGGCCCGGTTCATTGCGCCCAAGGGATCGGTTGCACTGAACGGGACCTCGCTGACCGTCAACGATGTGGATGGATGCGACTTCGGGATCAACTTTATCCCGCATACCAAAGAGGTCACCACCTGGGGTGATGTCTCGGTCGGCGACAAAGTAAATCTCGAGATCGACACGCTGGCCCGCTACGTCGCGCGTCTGGCCGAGATGTCCTGAAGCACCAGAGCAACGTCGCGTCCTGACCGGGCCTTGCCGTCTGCGGGCTGGCCTTTGGGCGCGTCGTGGTCTATCCACCCGTTCAAACATGCTCTGCGAAAGGCTGCCTCATGAGCTTTGAAACCCCCGGACCCGTCGAAGCGCAACTGCGCGACGCGATCAGCCCGATCGAAGAGATTATTGAAGAGGCGCGCAAAGGCCGGATGTATATTCTGGTTGACCATGAAGATCGTGAGAATGAAGGCGATCTGGTAATCCCCGCTGAATTTGCGGATGCCGAGGCGATCAACTTCATGGCAACCCACGGGCGCGGGCTGATTTGCCTGCCTATGACTGCCGAGCGGATAGAGGCGCTGGGCCTGCCGATGATGGCGGTGAACAACTCCTCCCGCCATGAGACTGCATTCACCGTGTCGATCGAAGCGCGCGAGGGCGTGTCGACCGGTATCTCTGCTGCCGACCGGGCCCTGACCGTAGCGACAGCGATCAACGAACAGAACACGATGGCGCGTATCGCCACTCCCGGCCATGTCTTTCCCTTACGCGCAAAGCGGGGCGGGGTGCTGGTACGCGCGGGCCATACCGAGGCTGCCGTGGATATCTCGCGCTTGGCTGGGCTGAACCCATCCGGTGTGATCTGTGAGATCATGAAGCCAGATGGTACCATGGCGCGACTGCCTGATCTGGTGGAATTCGCCAAAGAACACGACATGAAGATCGGTACGATCAGTGATTTGATCACCTACCGCTCGCGCAACGACAACTTGGTGGTTGAGACGTCTCGTGAAACCGTCACCTCGGAGTACGGTGGCGAGTGGGAAATGCGTCTGTTCACCGACCAGACCCACGGCATCGAGCACGTCGTGATGATCAAGGGCGATATCACTACGCCCGAGCCGGTCCTGACCCGTACCCACGCCCTGCACGAAGCGCCGGACATTCTGGGCCTTGGTCCCAAGTCGTCACGCGAACTGCCGCGCGCGATGGAAAAGATCGCTGAAGAGGGCCGCGGTATCGTTTGCCTTTTCCGCCAGCCGCGCAACTCGCTGTACGCGGCCGAGGACGAAGGCCCCCGTACCATCAAACAAACCGGCCTTGGCGCACAGATCCTGTCCAAGATGGGCATTCAGGAACTGGTGCTGCTGACCGACTCTCCGGAAACCGTATATCTGGGGCTCGACGCGTTTGGCCTGTCCATCGTCGGTACCCGCTCCATTCTCAAGGATGACTGATCGTGGCTGAACAAGACAAACACGGGGTTCTGCGAACTCCGACCTTTGGCAAGCCGGTGAAACTGTTGATCGTGGTGGCTCCGTTCTATCGCGCAATCGCCGACAATCTGGTTGCCGGTGCCACGGCCGAGATCGAGGCCGCAGGCGGCACCTGCGAGGTGGTCGAAGTTCCCGGCGCGCTGGAAATCCCCACCGCCATAGCCATGGCTGACCGTCAGTGTAATTTCGACGGCTATGTCGCGCTGGGCTGCGTTATCCGCGGCGAGACCACGCATTACGAAACCGTCTGCAACGACTCCAGCCGCGCCATTCAGCTGATGGGCCTGCAGGGCCTGCTGATCGGCAATGGCATCCTGACCGTGGAAAATGACGATCAGGCTGAAGTCCGCGCAAATCCCGAAAAGATGAATAAAGGTGGTGGAGCAGCCGCTGCGGCCTTGCATCTGATCGCACTCAGCCGTAAGTGGGGCGCTTCGAAAAAGGGCGTCGGCTTCAAGCCCCCGTCCGAGTCCATCCTTGTGGCGGGCGATAGCAACGGACCCACGACAGCATGACCCAGACAGACGCGCCGAAACCGGCCAACCAGAAACGCCTGATGAAATCCGCCGCCCGGCTTTATGCGGTGCAGGCGCTGTTCCAGATGGAACAGTCGGGCCAGACGACCGAACAGGTTGTGAACGAGTTTCTGGATCACCGGTTTGGCGCTGTCTATGAAGGCGAGGAAATGCTGGACGGCGATACCCGCGTCTTCCGCAAGCTGGTTGAGGATGCCGTGAACTATCAGGCCCCGATCGACCAGATGACGGACCGCGCGCTGGTGGCCAAATGGCCCATCGCGCGCATCGACCCAACCCTGCGCGCCACCTTTCGCGCTGCAGGTGCAGAACTGACCCAAAGCGATACGCCACCCAAGGTGGTGATCACAGAATTCGTAGATGTGGTCCGCGCCTTCTTTCCCGAAGGCAAGGAACCGAAGTTCGTCAATGCCGTTCTGGATCACATGGCGCGCGAGGCCCAGCCCGAGGCGTTCTGACGCCTTTACCTCGGACTTACATGCGCTAAACTGAATGTTATAGCGCAAGGAGAGTCGCCATGCCCAAACTGATCCGGTTGTATATCACTCAGGTTGTCTGGGGATTTGTGATCTCGGCAGTGTTTGTCGGTGTTCTTCTGGCTCTGAACGTCGCAAATCTGCGCCATCTGATCACAAGCTCGGAAATGGGCCTGGTCGCGCTTGGCATGATCTGGTTCATGAACGGGATCGTGTTCGCCGGGGTGCAATTCGCCTATGCGATCATGAGCATGGCCGAGAAACCGCAGGGTCCGCGCCGCGGAACACCGGTGGCCGTTAAATTCGAACCCGTTACGGTCAAGGCAGAAAACAACTGACACCCGAAACAGGGCTGACGGGCTGAGAGCTTGTTTGCCTTGCCGACCTTTACGCGCTGATCGGGTTCAAATCACTTGAATGTCGGAACATGTTGCCATCTGATGTCGGCCAAACACACCAACCGGCAGCGAAAGAGCATATCCTGTGAACACCAGAACTTACGAAGAGGTCATCGACTCTCGGGCCTTTCGCGAGGATCTTACAGACCTGAACCATGCCATTGCAGAGGGGCTGACGCAGGCAGGTGAACCTGTCGCCATCAATGGAAATGTTTGCTACGGCCATATGCAGCGGGACTTCCATTTGCGTGATCTGGAGCCCGGTATGGAACCCAAGCGGCGCGCTCTGCACCTGTTGGCTCAGGACAGTTCCTGTTTTGTCGAGGTCGGCGTTGCCGGGGGACATGCAGCCTTGCTGGCGTTGCATTCCAATCCCGCTCTCACGTTTATCGGAATTGATCTTGGGCAACGGCTAAGGGCGTCCTGGCCGCCGGTCGATATCTATGTTCCAATTGTCTTCAAGTGGTTGGAAGACAGGTTTCCAGGGCGGGTAAAACTGTACATGTCAGACGCCATAGACGGGTTACGTCAGGTGGCAGCAGAACAACCATTTGGTCAGGTTGACTTATTGCACCTGGATGCCTTGAAGAAAACCAGGGTTCAGGAAGTCGAGGCTGTATGGCCTGGTTTGGCTGGACGGTGCTTGCTGCTGCAGGGCGACAATAAGAACGGCCATGTTCAGGCCAGCTCCGAAAAAATGATTGCAGAGGGGCGCGCGCGCCGGATTACCTCTTCAACCTTTGAGGATATTCAAAGTGCCACCTATGATGTGTTGATGATCGGTCCTGATGTTATCGCGGGTGAGGTCAGTCTCGAAAACCTTATGGGCCAACGGATATTGCTTTGTGTTTGCCATCAGGATGACGAGACGTTGTTCTGTGGCTCGACCCTGTCACGCCTGAAGGGCAAGGCGGATGTGACGGTTGCCAGCTTCTTTCGACCCGCGCTCAACCGCCGTGATACAAACACGCGCGAGGCAGCCATGCAGCGCGTATGTGATGCGGTCGGGGCTCGGAGGGTTCAGTTTCCCTTTGCCGTCGAAGAGGATCACAGGCGGTTGCGGCGCTTTATCCAGATGCCGTCCGAGCCTGCGGATAACCCTCCTAAACTGCTGCGGCCTTTGCGCCGCCACCCTCTGTTTGAGCTGCTGAGCGGATCGGCGTTCGCCCTTATGCAGCAAGTCCGGCCATCGACCATCATCACTCACAACCACGTGGGGGAATACGGTCACATCGAACATGTCTTGTTGCATCATGCGGTTCTTCAGGCAGCACGACGGTATCAGGGCGCAAATGTCCTGAGCTTTGGTGTCGGGTTACCCGATGTGGATCTCGTCGTGCCGTCCTGGCCCGAGCGAAAAAACCAGCTTTTCGACGAATACATGCCGCAGTGGAAGGGGCGCAATCTCTATGATTTTGCGCTGTCGGACGAGGGGTTTGCCAAACAGGACCTGTCGGTCGACGACTAGGGTGGTGATGTGGCGGGACCACCAGTCAACCGTGCGGTGTGATTCCCGAGGACCTGTATGTACAGGTGGGCGCCAGGTAATCAGGCCAGGACCTGAACAGAGCCAGCCCCCTCGGAATTGCTTAAGGCCACCAGAATGCTACCGGTCACAAGAAGGGCAGAACCCGCCACGCGCCTAAGTAGGGGTTGCGGCGGGTTTGCACAAGGGGTCAGGCATCAACTGTTTCGTGCAAGGCGGTGCGCATTTTGCCGAAATGCTCATCCCAGCCGCTATCGAGCGACAGGATCAGGCCAAAGGCCTCGGCCCCCTGTGGCAGGCCTTCGTGGTGCAGGGCCAGCCGGGTTCCTCCTGCGACCGGTTGCAGCGTCCATTTAACTACGCTGACAGCCTCGCCCATGGGTTTGATGGTGAATGTGTATTCAAGATACTCCGGCCGCCGGGCAACACGCACCTCGCCCCAGATCAACAAGTCGCCACTGGTCGTTCCGAACATTTCAAGCTTATGACCGGCAGTCAGGGGGCGTTCGGGTTTGTGGAACCACTCGGCCAGCCGGTCGGGATCGGTCAGGTAAGCCCAGACAGTTTCCGGTTCAGCTCGTAGAAAGATCGTTTTTTGCAGAACGGCATGGGTCATCTGTCTTTCCTTTCAATGGCTTCTTTCAGGTTGTTCAGGCGTTCGTCCCAGAATTGGTCGAAATAGCTGAGCCAGTCCAGAACAGGGGCCATGCCCTGCGGTTCCAGTCGGTTGATACGTTCCCGCCCGCGCGTCTCGACCGTGATCAGACCGCCATCTGACAAGACGGTCAGATGCTTTTTGACTGCGGCACGGGTCATATCGAACCGCTGGGTCAGTTGTGCGATGGTCATGTCCTGCACAGCGAGCATCTGTACGATGTCCCTGCGGGTTGGGTCGGCCAGCGCACGAAATGCGTTTTGGGTTTGAGACTGCATTTGCGTCACCAGTAGAGATACCTTTTGGTATCATATATTTGGAGTACCAAATGGTATCATGTCAAGCGTGAAGTGGTTCTTGATTTATGTTCACGAATTGTTCACATTGCTCATATGACCCTTGATCTGCAACCCGGACAGAAACTGGCCCGTGGCGTAGCGCGCCATTTATGGGCACATGGTTTTGTTTCTGTTGAAGAATTTGTGCCGACCCGCGGCCTGCGCGTCGATGTCATGGGGTTGGGCCCCAAAGGCGAGCTGTGGGTGGTCGAATGCAAGTCCAGCCGCGCGGATTATCAGTCGGATTCCAAGTGGCAGGGATATCTTGAGTGGTGCGATCGGTTTTTCTGGGCCGTCGATACCGATTTCCCGACCGATCTGTTGCCGTCCGAGACCGGGCTGATTATTGCTGACGCCTATGATGCCGAGATCGTGCGCATGGCGCCGGAAGATAAGCTTGCGCCGTCCCGGCGAAAGAAGATGATCCAGAAATTCGCAGGTGATGCCGCCCGCCGGTTGCAGGCGCTGCGTGATCCCCGGGTCTGAAGGCTCAGCCTTTTACTGCGCGAGCCGCTTGCGCCGCTGCGCGGATTTCGTCCGCGATTTCCTCGGCTTCTTCGGGGTCGAAATCCATCGGAATCTCAATGCCATCGGCCTCGATGAACAACCGTATCATGCCCTGATCGGTAGGGCCGATCTGCAGGTTTGCCTGAATGTCTCGTTCGGTGTTGATGCCCATGTTCGCCTCCGGGACTGAGTGTTCGTGCTAGCGCGCAAAGGGTTGAGAATCAAGCTGCCTTTGCGGTCAGATGCGTCATGGAGAACGTTCGGATCAGACCCTTTCGCGCCACAGACACGCCCTGGTTAGTAGAGCAGCACCATCGGCTTTACATGCGGGACGAAGGGTTCGATGCCTCGTTCGGTGCTCTGGTCCAGCGCATTCTGGACGACTTTACCGCCAATCACGATTCGACGCGCGAGCGCGGCTGGATCGCGGAGAAGGCTGGGCAAAGGTTGGGCAGCATCTTCTGTGTCGCGCTGGATGACCAAACTGCAAAACTGCGGCTCTTTCTGCTTCTGCCAGAGGTCCGGGGGCAGGGGGTGGGAAAGCGGATGTTGGATACCTGCATGGGTTTTGCACGCAGTGCCGGGTATACGGAAATGCGGCTGTGGACCCACGAAAGCCATCGGGCGGCTTGTGCGCTGTATCGGGCGAAGGGATGGCAGTTACTGGACAGCAAATCTGTGCATTCGTTTGGGGTCGATCTTGTCGAACAAAGCTGGAGAATTGAGCTTTAATCCTCTTGCATTCCCCCGGCGCGTTCGGTACATCGCCCCTCACGAGTGCCGCCTTAGCTCAGTTGGTTAGAGCGCTGGATTGTGGATCCAGAGGTCCCCTGTTCAAGCCAGGGAGGCGGTACCATCTTCCTCCATCGGCACTTGATACAGCGCGTGTGACGCGCATGGGTTTGCTGTTTCTTTTTTCAGATTGTTCTGGTCCAAGAAACCGGTGGCGCGCCCGTTATCAGCGCGCCAGGTTCAGTCTCAGCTTCATTTTGGTTCGTTTAGCCGCAGGCAGGTGCCGGTTCAAACGCTTATTGACCACACCAAACCCCCAAATGACCACGAGGGTCAGCAGGATGAAGTAGAAAGCCAGAATCGGGTAGGGGATGAACGGGTTGAACGTTTTGTCCGCGAAATAGCCCGCGTAGTACAGCGCATCACCTCGTTGCTGCCACACCGGGAAAGCCGAAAAGAAGACCAGCGTGGTGGCGTGGAACAGGAAGATCGCTTCATTGGTATAGGCAGGCCACGCCAGTCGCAGCATGGTCGGCCAGATGATGCGGCGGAAACGGAACCAGCCGGTCATGCCATAAGCATCTGCGGCCTCGATATCGCCCTTGGGGATCGATCGCAGCGCGCCATAGAAGATCTCACCCGAATAGGCTGCTGTATTGAAGAACAGCACGATCAGTGCACCCAGCCAGGCTGAGGTCAGCGCGTCGAAGAACGGAAAGCTCTGCTTCAGCGACAGGAAGAGGAAGTAGGCAAAGAAGAACTGGATAAACAACGGCGAGCCCCGGAAGAGGAAGATGAACCATTCCGACGGTTTGCGTAGCCATTTGTTCGTGGATGCTTTGCCAAGGGCGAGGGTGGTGGCCAGAAAAAATCCAGTCGCCAGCGCCATTATTCCGAAATAGATGTTCCAGATCATGCCTGAACCGATCAGGGTGAACTGCTCACACAGGGTGAAATCGTTTCGGGGCAGCAGACGTTCGCCAATTCCGACCGAGCGCAAGCCATAGTCTTGGATCGTTTGCAAGCAGCTCATGCGGTGGTCTCCTTGCGCAACATTTCCCCGCCCGAGGTCGCCTGACCGTGAGACAGACGGCGCATCAGCCGTTCAAGACCAATCTCCGACACGCGGGTCATGCCCAGATAGAACACAAGCAGGGCGAGGAAATACCACATGCGCCAGTCGCCATGCGGGTATTGGGTGAATTTAGGGTTCTTGTACCCCCCCAGCTCGCGCGCCCAATAGACGATATCTTCGATGCCGAGCAGGAACAGCAGCGGCGTGGCCTTGATCAGCACCATCCACAGGTTCGACAGGCCGGGCAGGGCATAGACCCACATCTGCGGCACCAGGATGCGCCAGAAGGTCTGGCGGCGGGTCATGCCGTAGGCCTCGGCCGTTTCCAGCTGGGCGTGCGGGACGGCGCGCATACCTCCGAACAGGACGTTGGCCGCAAAGGCGCCGAAAACGATGGAAAAAGTAATAACAGCGAGAAAAAAGCCGTAGGTTTCGTGCACCCATTCCGGGGCGGTCCCCAGCGGCAGTTTGGCAGCCTGACAGACGATGAAGTCATTGCCCTGCCGGATTGGGTCAGTCCATTCCGGGCACAGAACCTTGTGACGGGTCCATTCGAACGCCTGATCCAGCGCGATCACGAAGAACATGAAGAAGGCAATATCCGGCACGCCGCGAACGATGGCGATATAGCCCTTGCCCAACAGGCCGAGCGGCGGGAAATGCGACCGGGCCGCCATGGCGCCCAAAAAGCCAAAGCTCAATGCGACCGGAGCGGTAATCGCAAGCAGTAGCAAAACCTTGAAGAAGGACAGGTAGAACGCCCAATGCACGCCGTTGGTCAGATAGCAGGAGAACCAACGGAACGTGCCGAGCGTTTCGGGATCAGTACAGAACGAGAAGATGGCGGGCCTCTTTGACTGGCGAGGGCTCAGAAGCGGCGCGCCCTAGGGGCAGGCGCGCCGCAGAGTGTATTAGAAGGTCGAGGACACTTCCCACTTGGCGATCAGCTCGTTCAGGCTGCCATCGTCCTTCATTGACTGGATAGCTGCGTTGAACTTTTCTTTCAGCTCACCGTCGGATTCACGAATGCCCATGCCGACGCCACCGCCCAGCGGAACGTCGTCACCTACGAAGATCAGACCCGAGCCATCTTCGCTGAAGGGCACAAGAAAGGACTTGTCCGCCAGAACCGCGTCTGCTTCGCCGTTGCGCACGGCAGCGATGGTTTCTTCGGGAGTTGCAAACTCAACCAAAGTGGCGCCGGTATCCGCAACATAACCAGCCTGAATGGTGCCAGTTTGTGCCGCGATTACACCGCCGGTCACGTCTACACCATCGGACATGGCCAGATAGGCCGACGGATCTGGCGGCGTGTAGTTTTGAGTGAAGTCTATGACCTCATCACGTTCGTCGGTGATCGACATGCCTGCGATGATCGCGTCGTAGTTGCCGGACACCAGATTCGGAATGATCGAATCCCAGTCGTTCTTGACCCATTCGCATTCCAGGCTGGCGCGTTTGCACAGCTCATCACCCAACTCGCGCTCGAAGCCGTCGATCTCGCCCGCGTCGTTGATGAAGTTCCAAGGTGCATAAGCCCCCTCGGTACCCAGACGGATGGTGTCCGCCATAGCCATGCCAGCGCCAAGCGCCAGAGCCGCAGTGGTCAGAATCAGTTTTTTCATTGGATACTCCCCAGTTTGTTTTCTGTCCTGAAGTTAAGCCGCCTTTGTGGCGGAGAGAAAGCCCCGAAGTCGTTCGGATTCGGGGGACGTGAATATATCTTCCGGCAGACCCTCTTCTTCGATCAGGCCCTGATGCAGGAAGACGACATGGCTCGAGATGTCAGCGGCCATTTTCATGTCGTGGGTCACGATGATCATGGTGCGGCCTTCAGCGGCCAGATCCTTGATCACCTTGATGACTTCCTGCTCAAGCTCGGGATCCAGCGCCGAGGTCGGTTCGTCGAACAGCAGCGCCTCGGGCTCCATACACAGGCCGCGGGCGATGGCGGCGCGCTGTTGCTGGCCGCCGGACAGTTGCGCCGGATAGACATCGCATTTGTCACCGATGCCTACTTTTTCCAGGTATTTGCGGGCGCTGTCTTCAACCTCTTTCGGGTCGCGGCCCAGCACGGTGACGGGGGCCTCCATCACGTTTTGCAGGATGGTCATATGGGACCACAGATTGAACTGCTGAAACACCATCGACAGGTTTGTGCGGATGCGCATCACCTGTTTCGGGTCAGCAGGACGGCGGTGGTGCGCGTTGCCGGACCAGCGCACCGGCTCGCCCTTGAACAGAATCTCGCCCTGTTGACTGTCTTCCAGAAGGTTGCAGCAACGCAGCAGAGTAGATTTGCCTGAACCGGACGACCCGATCAGCGAAACAACATCCCCGCGTCTTGCTGTGATATCGACGCCTTTCAGCACTTCCAGATTGCCGAAACTCTTGTGGAGATTGTTGATTTCGATGACGGGAGTGGAATCTGTCACGGATGGCCCATGTGTTGTCTGTGTTGGTGCGGTACTAGGGCTTAAAAATCGGGGCAATGCAATGCGCAATTGACATCATCGGGGGCTGAAACGGCCAAATTGACCATAGGTATTGACCAAATCGGTCAGCAAGCAAGCCCGGTTGTCTAAACCTGAGACGGATTTGGAACCGACAGGTAGTCACCCGCCGGGATGTCGATCAGACCGCGAAGATGAAGCAATTCGCGATCTGGCTGTGGCAGGTCGCCAATCGCGGCGCGAACGGCACGGGCGATTGCAGCGGCGTCCTGGCCCGTGGCGGTGATATAGGGCAGGGCGGGTGTCGGGACCGTGTTTCCGGCTTCGCGCAGTACCGCGCCAAGGTTGGTGTGTGCCTTGAGCAGTTCCCAAGTCAGCGCGTCCAGAGCGGCGAAATCTGCCTTACCTTCTGCGACTGCGTATGCCGATTGCGCATGGCCACCGGTTGCGATGATGGCGTTGGGTTGCTGGCCGCGCGTTTCAAGATGAACCATCGGCGCCGCCCAGCCCGATTGTGACAGATTCTCGTTATAGGCAAAGGTGCCCCTCGCCAGCTGACCAAGATCGCGGGAGTCATCCTGACGAGAAACAAAAATGGATCGGTAATAGCCGGGCGGGCAGCCTGCCAACCCGTAGTCGGGCGTTCCGACTAGTTGAACCTTGCCGTGAAGGCGGGTGCGATAGGGCATTCCGCAGGTCTGGGCAAAGGTCAACTCGGGGTTCAGCCAGACGTGCCAGACATCCGTATCTCGGGTCAGGTGGTCGGGGCCATACCCAAGGTGGTTTCGAATCAACGTCCAGAACCGGTCATTCGCCGGTTGCAGCGCGGGCATGTCATACATGCCCAGCATCGCGATCACGATTTGGCAGCCTTTTGGCGGGCCAGAGCAGAATCCACGTCGCTGACGCCCAACAGGCTGACCACTAGTCGCAACAGCGAGTCTTCCTCGCCGGTGCGGTGCCCGTCGGCAAGTGCAACTGACCACATCGCCTGCACCACGGCGAGCCGGTCGTCATAGGCAATGGCTTCCTTGATCGCGCGGGTAAAGCGGACTGTGTCGGGGGCTTCGGCCTCAAGATCCTCGGCCCGGGCGCGCAGGGCGGCGGCCTCGAACGGAGACAGACCATAGCGTTCGGCGGAAATCTTGTCGATTCGGGCCATCTCGGTGTCGGCATAGTCGTTGTCGGACCGCGCAATGCGCACCAGCAGGGCCGTCAGGGCAAGGCGGGCATCATCATCGGCAAGCGGATCGGGGGCGGGCTGTGTCAGCCGGGCCAAAAAATCACTGAACATGAATTAGATATAGAGGGGGACTAACGCTCTTCCAAGCGCCTTTGCACCCGTTCACGCGCGGCTTGGCTGTCGTTATAGCTCAGCCCCATGGCAACACGCGCCTCTTCCACGATCTTCATTTCGCCCTCGTCGGAATTGCCATCGGCCAGAACAACCTCCCACAAGGCGTCCAGCGCGGCCAGACGTTCGTGCAGGTCGGTGGTTTCTCGGATCAGCTTGCCGAACGTGTCGGTGTCGGGCGCGGCTGCGTGCAGCTTTTCACAGGTGGCGCGGACCTTGGCGGCCTCGATCGCATTATGCTGATACAGCCGGGCAAGGATACGGTCGATCAGGCTGATTTCCTCAAGCTTATAATCCCGATCCGCCTGCGCCACGCGCACCATAAGCGCCCCCAGCGCCAGTTCGGCATCCGGGTCAGCAAGGGTGTCGTGTTGCGGTGGGCGAAAAGCCTGCAAGAACTTCTTCAACATGCCGTGAGGATATTCCATATTTTGTAGCCCGCCAAGCGCGGACTACCTGTCATAGCAGCAAATTAGAGGTGGGTTTCCCAAAGCGGCAAAAACACGCTGAGCATGATCCCCGGGCGAAAGGATCAACCGGCCTGAATGGCCTGTTTCGCCTGCTCTTGCAGCCATCCCAGCATCAGCCGATACGGAACGGGGCCATAGCTGATCCGTGCCACACCCAACCCGGCTAGAGTGGCCGTATCGGGCGTGCCGGGAAGGGCGATTATGTTGACCGGCAGGATGGTCGATTCGCACAATCTTGCGATCATTGCCTCGTCCTTCAGTCCCGGCGCAAAGAAGCCGCTGGCACCGGCATCGGCATAGGCTTTGGCCCGGGCAATCGCCTCGTCTAACATGGCGTCGGAGTGGGTTTCCGGCTTGGCCTTCAGGAAGATATCCGTGCGGGCGTTAATAAAGGCGGGAATACCGGCGGCATCGCAGCCTTCGCGCATGGCCCTGACGCGGGCTTCCTGCGTTTCAATGTCATAGAGGTTGCTGGTGCCAACAATCTGATCTTCGAAGTTGAAGCCGATTACACCGGTCTCCAGCGCGCGCTGAACATTTGCGGCTACGCCCAGCACATCCTCGGTATAAGCCCCTTCGAAATCCAGCGTCACCGGCAGATCAACCGCCGCGACGATCCGGCGCGCGTTGTCCAGGGCGGTATCTATTGGGATATTCTGGCCATCACCGAACCCTTGCGCCATCGCGACCGGAGCGCTGCCAGTTGCAATCGCCTTGGCCCCGGCATCACGCACAGCACCGGCACTGCCTGCATCCCAGATGTTGTAAAGAATGACCGGCTCGCCCTTTTTGTGCAGGGCTGCAAATGTCTCCGCTTGGGTGATCTGACTGGTCATGGACGGCCTCCTGTCGCTGGGTTGCGGACAGTTAACCGTGGAAAGGACGGGCGCGTATAGGTTTTTTTGCACCCGCCGTCACATTGCGGTGACTGGTTCGCGATCAGACCAGTCTCGAACTGTCCTTCGCAGCGCGCACGAAGTCGCGGAACAGGGGGTGCGGATCGAACGGTTTGGACTTGAGTTCCGGGTGATATTGCACACCGATGAACCACGGATGATCCGACCATTCGACTATTTCCGGCAAACGCCCGTCCGGCGACATGCCCGAGAAGTTCAGGCCCGCCTTTTCCAACTTTTCTCGGTACTTGATGTCGACCTCATAGCGATGACGGTGGCGTTCTTCGATCTGAGTGCCGCCATAAACCTCGGCCACTTTCGAGCCGTCGGTCAGCACCGCATTGTATGCACCCAGACGCATGGTGCCGCCTTTGTCGTCGCCCACTTTGCGCTCGACCTTGTGGCTGCCCTGTACCCATTCCTTCAGGTGATACACGACTGGTTCGAAGCGTTTCTTGCCGGCTTCGTGGTCGAATTCCTCGGACCCCGCTTCCGCGATGCCTGCGACGTTGCGGGCAGCTTCGATCACCGCCATCTGCATACCCAGACAGATTCCCAGGTAAGGCACTTTGTGCTCGCGGGCGTATTGCGCAGCCTTGATCTTGCCCTCGGTGCCGCGCTCGCCAAACCCACCAGGTACGAGGATTGCATGGAAACCTTCCAGATGCGGTGCAGCGTCTTCGGTGTCGAAAACCTCGGCATCGACCCACTCGACCTTGACCTTGACCCGGTTGGCCATACCGCCATGAGTCAGCGCCTCGGCGATCGACTTATAAGCGTCTTCCAACTGGGTGTACTTGCCGACGATGGCCACCTTCACTTCGCCTTCGGCGTTGTGGATACGGTCGCTGACGTCTTCCCATTTGGCCAGGTCCGGTTTGGGGGCCGGGCTGATCTGAAACGCGTCCAGAACCGCCTGATCCAGACCTTCGCGATGATAGGCCAGCGGGGCATCGTATATGGTGCTCAGGTCTTGCGCCGCAATCACACTGTCGGGGCGGACGTTACAGAACAGGGCCAGCTTATCGCGCTCTTTCTTCGGGATCGCACCTTCGGACCGGCAAACCAGAATATCGGGGGCCAGGCCGATCGAACGCAGCTCTTTTACCGAGTGCTGGGTCGGCTTGGTTTTCAGTTCTCCGGATGCCTTGATGTAGGGCAGCAGCGTCAGGTGCATAAAGATGCACTGCCCGCGCGGCTTGTCCTGGCTGAACTGACGGATGGCTTCGAAGAAGGGCAGGCCCTCGATGTCGCCGACGGTGCCGCCGATTTCACAGAGCATGAAATCGACTTCATCTTCACCAATGGCGATGAAATCCTTGATCTCGTTTGTGACGTGCGGGATCACCTGAATGGTCTTGCCCAGGTAATCGCCGCGGCGCTCTTTCTCGAGCACGTTCGAATATATCCGCCCCGAGCTGACCGAGTCGGTCTTGCGCGCCGCCACTCCGGTGAAACGCTCATAGTGCCCAAGGTCCAGATCGGTCTCAGCGCCATCGTCGGTGACAAACACCTCGCCGTGTTCAAATGGCGACATTGTGCCCGGATCGACGTTCAGGTAGGGGTCCAGCTTGCGCAACCGCACCGAATATCCCCGGGCTTGCAACAGTGCTCCCAAGGCCGCCGATGCCAGTCCTTTGCCCAAGGACGAAACCACACCACCAGTGATGAAAATAAAACGCGCCATGTTTTCGGCTGCTCCCGTGAGACGTCAAAATCAGCTGCCCGGCGGCTCCGAAAAACCGCTGCATCACGGGACTTCACGTATAAAGGATTCGCGCGCATAGCGCAAGAGAACCGCAAGATGCTGTTGCAGCCCTCTTTCAGATTTCTAAGTGTAGTGAATCAGTCGGCCTGAGGGATCAGCGGCGCATTGTCGCCCTGAGCCGGAGGCAGAAGATCATCCGCCGACGGGGTTGTTGCCGGTGTGCTCTCTTCGGTCGCTGCCGGGGCAGGAACGCCCAGACGGTCGATCACCGAGCTGCCCGAGGATTTCTGCGCCGCCAGAATTGTCAGCGTGATCGAGGTGACGATAAAGCACGCCGCCAGAATCCATGTGACTTTCCCCAACGCGGTTGCCGCCGCGCGGCCTGTCATGGCGCCACCGCCGCCACCGCCCATACCCAGGCCACCGCCTTCGGACCGCTGCATCAGAACAACGGCGATCAGGCCCAGAGCCAAGAGAAGGTGGATGATGAGAACGACGTTTTCCATGGTGGTCCTGTACAGCGTGGCGTGTATCGCGTGGTACTTATGCAAGTTTGCCAGCGGGGGCAAGGGATGAGTTCGCATCATAACATGTGATGGGCCATATCACATCAAAGAGACTGGACAGGTGGGCAATTGCTGACGCAGGCTGCGACCCATGCCGCATGACGATCCCGAACACCCGCACGCCTTGTTGCCGCCTGACCCTGCGCTGCGCGTCAAGGCGCTTGAGACGATTCTGACCCGCAAAGGGTTGATCGACCCGGCTGCGTTAGATGAGATCATCGACACCTATCAGAACAGGATCGGTCCTCAGAACGGCGCGCGTGTCGTTGCAAAAGCATGGGTAGATCCGGAATTCAGGAAAGCTCTGCTGGCAGACGCAACACCGGTTGTCGCTGATCTCGGATTCTACGGCCGTCAGGGCGAACATATCGTTGCCGTGGAAAACACGCCCGACTTGCACAACATGGTCGTCTGCACCCTGTGCAGTTGCTACCCTTGGCCTTTGCTGGGTATCCCGCCGGGTTGGTACAAGTCCGACGCATATCGGGCCCGCGCCGTGCGAGAGCCGCGCAAGGTTCTCGCCGAATTTGGGGTAACGCTGCCGCCCGAGACGGCTGTTCGCGTCTGGGATTCAACCGCCGAAATTCGTTATCTGGTGCTGCCCATGCGCCCCGAAGACACCGATGGGCTGGGCGAGGATGATCTGGCTGCTCTCGTTACCCGTGACAGCATGATCGGCACGGGCCTGCCCGGGGTTCTCTCGTGACTCGTGTGCACGATATGGGCGGCCGCTTTGGCGATGGCGCGGTAAAGCCCGAGGCTACAGATGCTCCGGTCTTTACCGAGGACTGGCACAAACGGGCGCTGGCGGTGACGTTGGCCGCCGGGTTTCTGGGGCAATGGAATATCGACGTCTTGCGCCATGCGCGCGAAAGATTGTCGCCCAAGGACTACGCGCGGTTTTCCTATTATGAAAAATGGATATCGGGCCTTGCTGATCTGCTTGTGGAATCGGGTGTTCTGACTGTGGATGATCTGTCCGGGGCAAGTTCGGACGATGTGCATCCATTGTCGACCCGCGTTCTGAAAGCCGAATCTGTTGCTGCGGCCCTTGCCAAGGGCGGGCCTGCAGATCGGTCGTCAGATATACCTGCGCGGTACGAGCTTGGGCAGAGTGTACGCACCCTGCACCCGGCCGCCAATCGACTGGTTGATGGCGGGCATACGCGCCTGCCGATTTACGCATCTGGTGCGATGGGGAAGATCATGCGGCGGCACGGCACGCATGTGCTGCCGGACTCGAATGCGCACGGGTTTGGCGAGGCACCAGAGCCGCTCTATGCGGTAGTCTTTCCTGCTTCGGAATTGTGGGCGGACCCGGAAAACCCAAAGGACGAAGTCGTACTGGACCTTTGGCAAAGCTACCTGGAACCTGCATGAACGATTGCGCCAATTATTCCGCACCTGAACCTGTTTTTGCCGAACCTTGGCACGCCCACGTGTTCGCGGTAACCGTGGCCTTGAACGAGGCTGGGCGCTTCGATTGGCCCGACTGGGCCGCACGTTTTTCGCAGACGCTAAGGCGCCACGGGCTGGAACGGGATCTGGACGGAGGCAACGACTATTTCCATGCGTGGCTGGTCACTCTCGAGCAGTTGCTAGACGAACTGGGCGCAGCGGTTGCGGGGGAAGTCGTGCACTATAGAAATGCGTGGGAAGAAGCTTACCTGACAACACCTCATGGGAAGCCCGTGCGTTTGGCCACAAGCGGTTAGGGGGCTGCCCCCGCAGCACTTCCCGGGCGACTCTGCCGGGATATTTTGGGGTCAGATGAACTGGGTGTACTTTATTCATCTGGCCAATAGTGTCCCAGCCCGTGGCACCATGCGCAGCGCGGTTCCTATCTGCGGCGAAATACCGGTTTCCCTGTCGCTTTGTCCTCGTTATACGAGCCGAGTTTGGTAATTCAGCGCAAAAGGACCGGATATGGCCAATGTGGTTGTTGTCGGCGCCCAGTGGGGTGACGAAGGAAAAGGCAAGATCGTCGACTGGCTCAGCGAGCGAGCGGACGTGATCGCGCGTTTTCAGGGCGGGCATAATGCCGGTCATACGCTGGTCATTGACGGTGAGGTCTATAAGCTGCATGCGCTGCCCTCGGGCGTGGTGCGCGGTGGCAAGCTGAGCGTCATCGGAAACGGCGTTGTGCTGGACCCGTGGCATTTGATCAAGGAAATTGGAACCATCCGCGCGCAGGGCGTCGATATCTCGCCTGAAACGCTGATGATCGCCGAGAATACGCCGTTGATCCTGCCCATCCATGGTGAATTGGATCGCGCACGCGAAGAGGCCGCCAGCAAAGGCACCAAGATCGGAACCACTGGCCGTGGCATAGGCCCAGCGTACGAAGACAAGGTAGGGCGCCGGTCTGTTCGTGTCGCTGATCTTGCCGACGAGGCCACGCTTGAGGCCCGCGTGGACCGTGCATTGCAGCACCATGATCCCCTGCGCAAGGGATTGGGGATCGAACCTGTAGACCGGGACTCGCTGATTGCTCAGTTGAAAGAAATCGCGCCGCAAATCCTGCCCTTTGCCGCTCCGGTCTGGAAGGTTTTGAACGAGAAACGCAAGGCGGGCAAACGCATCTTGTTCGAAGGGGCACAGGGCGCGTTGCTGGATATCGATTTTGGCACCTATCCGTTTGTTACCTCGTCCAACGTGATCGCCGGTCAGGCGGCAACAGGTGTAGGTATTGGTCCGGGGTCGATCGATTTCGTTCTTGGCATCGTCAAAGCCTACACGACCCGTGTGGGTGAAGGCCCGTTCCCGACCGAGTTGGACGATGCAGACGGCCAGCGCCTCGGTGAGCGCGGGCATGAGTTCGGCACCACTACCGGGCGCAAGCGTCGCTGTGGTTGGTTCGATGCCTGCCTGGTGCGCCAAACCTGTGCGACCAGTGGCGTGAACGGGATTTCTCTGACCAAGCTGGACGTACTGGACGGGTTTGAGACGCTGAAGATCTGTGTCGGCTATCAGCTGGATGGTGAACGCCTGGACTATCTGCCCACTGCGGCCGATCAGCAGGCGCGCTGCACGCCGATTTACGAAGAAATGCCGGGGTGGAGCGAATCCACAGAAGGCGCGCGCAGCTGGGCTGACCTTCCTGCCAACGCGATCAAATATGTGCGCCGCGTCGAAGAACTGATCGAATGCCCCGTAGCCCTTCTGTCCACCAGCCCGGAGCGGGACGACACCATTCTGGTGACTGACCCGTTTGCTGACTGATGAGTGACGACAGAAAGACCGGCCTCAGCTACAAGGCCCGGCGCCGCTGGTCGCTGGTGCTGCTGTTGATCGGGCTGCCGGTCTATATCGTGGCGGTTGTTACAATTGTGAATTGGCTCGACCGCCCGCCGATCTGGCTGGAACTGCTGGTCTACATCGCTTTGGGTATTGTCTGGGCGCTGCCGTTCAAATTCGTGTTCAAAGGCGTCGGCAAAGAAGATCCGGATCAGCCGCTAGAGTAACAGGTCCGGACGCTGCCCGGAGCGACAGCTTGGGACAGTTCACCCCGGATTCCGATCCGGCCCGGGCCAGCTAAGGATTGCGCGCGCCATTGCGTGGTACTCGCCGGAAATCTCTTCAGCAACGCTGAGCGGGGTAGGCCAGGGAGCGGTCAGAGTTGCCTGAATCTGCCCTGTCACCAGGTTCAGGTCTGCATCATGCTTTGCGGCCAAGCGGCGCATTTTCTGGTTGGTGGCCAGGCAGACCATGTGCACTTCTCGAATTCCGCGGTTCCGGGCTGCTGTTATTATCCGCGAAAACAGAGCATCCCCGATGCCGCGATCCTGCCACGGGGTTTCGACAGTAAAAGCGGCCTCGGCCACATGCGCTTGATTATCCGGCAGAACGCGCAACTCCCCCACGCCGCGCAGATAGGAATCCGGGAAAGCGCCGAAGATCAATGCCGCGTTGCCAAACATATTGGACAAATAGGTCTGGACAAATGCGGCACTGACCGGAGCACCAAATCGTGATGTCAGAGCTTCGGTGTCCAGGCTGTTGAAATGACTCTCTATTTTTGATCTGTCGTATACTCTGAGGCGTCGAATAGGCAGTTCATACATGGTGTGGCCCTTGTTTGAACGGGAGCTGGATAAGCTGTCACCCTACGCCTGACCGTACCATTTTTCTGCGCTGCGGCATAGCGGGCGCGCCTGCAAAAGAAGAAAAAGGGAAAAGCGATACTTTTGTGCAAGAAAAATGGGCCGAAGAAATCTCCGGCCCATCGTCAATTGGTTTAGTTGGGATTAACCTGCGGCGCGCGCGTCATCCGGGCGGAACCCGATCTGCGTCGAGGCTGCGAAACGCCCGCCGCCTGCCTTTTCGATCTTGCCGTCGCGCAGCAACTGACCGAACGAACGCAGGCTTTCCTCACGATTGAATTCATCCTGCTTGAGCGACCGAATCTTGTTCATCAGTTGCGGTCGCGAGAACTGCTCCTGCCCTTCGATGAAGGACAGATAGGCGACCGCCGCTTCCAGCAAATCCGGCAGTGATTGCGCACCTTGTTCCTGAGCGAACTGGGCAAATCCACCTTCTTCCGCAGCACCTTCCTCGTCCTCGGTCTCGGATGTCACGCGACGGGGGGTCACTGGTCCGGCATCCTTGGTCTGGTTGTCAATGCGCTGCTCAGCCACCAGCTTGAGCGGCGCCGATGTATCATTGGTCGGGCGTTTGCTGGTGACTTCAACTTCTGGACGGCGCGGGCTGACGACCGAGGACAGATCGCCGCGGTAGTCTTGATCACCATCCTTCTGATCGGTCTGACCTTTTTCACTGCGTTCGGCCTCGGTTACCGCAACCGCTGCACGCAACTGAGAGTAGGCTTCGCGATTGTTGCTTGTGTCCGGGTTGTCCAGATGCTCGCCGACCTTGTCCATCAGGCGCGAAACATCATGTTCCAAGTCCGGCTTCTCTGCGCCCGAGGTGCCGGCACTATCGGCCAAGATGGATTCCACACTGGAAATCTCATCCAGCAGAAGGATCTCGTCCTTTTCCGTCATGACACCTTCAGGAGTGGCCTCAACGGGGTCTGCGTCAGCGCCGGCATCGCTGAGTATGTTGGTCACCTCATCGCCTTCGGGTTCGCTCTCGTCGCTCTCGTCGAGATCAGAGAACAAGGCATCCGGTGCGGTCGCTTCATCTTCGACTTCTTCCTCTATTGCCACAGCCGGAGTTTCGGGTTGGGTTTCCAGAGCTGGAGCGGCAGATTCTTCGACCTCGCCCTCGACTTCAACGGCCGAGAACTCCGGTTTGATTGCCAAGGGCCGAGCGGCTGGCTCTTCGGCCTCTGACATTGCCGGTTCAGCTTCGGATGTTTCGGAAAGTGCGTCGACCTCTTCGGTGGTTTCCAGATCGGTCGGGTTCAGCGAACCGGCCGCAAAAGCCGCGGCGACCGCGTCTGACGGACCAGCCGTGCTTTTCATCAGGGCCGTTTCCTCGTCCTCGGTGTAAATGACCGAGTTTTCCTCGGAATGGGATACGACGGCGCGGATGCGCTGTAGCTTGGCGGCGATGCTGTCACCGGCAGGGGGAGGCGCGTCCTCGACGGCTTCGGCGTCGGTGAACACGGGGTGAGTGGGGGGCGAGGGGGGGGGAGTGTTGATAATGTTAAGGTCCGGCGTGTTGGTTGCGGGTTCGTTTGTGGCACGGATCAGCAGGCCAGCGTCGCTCTGGCTGGCTTCGACCTTGCGGGACGCGTCGCGCTGCGCGATTTTCGTCAGCATTTCTGTGTCAGGTTGCGGAGGTTCAGAACCGAAAAACCGATCATCGGCGGCAAGATCGCGAAAGTATTCCGTAATCGCTTTCATCGTCTCAAAGGAATCGTCAAAACCTTCTAAAGTGCACGAGAAGGTTCCATAGGAGACGGTTAATACTTTGTTATTCTGTACCATCAGACGCACGTCCTTTACAAACTACAAGAGCCATTCACCCGGCGAAGGGCACACCCATGGCTCGCAACTCTCAGCATGAACCTATCATTTTGTGGTCTCAATGTGTCCAAATCCGGGAAAAATGATCAATCTTCAAAAAAATATCCAAATTGTGCTCTCTGAGGCGCCAATCGGGCTGGTCGGGGGTGGTGAAATCGGTCCCGACGACCTGAATCTGATGCTTGTTCGCGTCAATACTGTCGTGGCAGCGGATGGCGGAGCGATTCCAATTTTGGATTCGGGGCGGATGCCGGACGCGGTGATCGGTGACTTTGATTCGCTGAGCGGCACGTATCTTGACCGGATACCCGCAGACCGCCTGTTTCCGATACGTGAACAGGACAGCACGGATTTCGACAAGGCCCTGCGCAGCATCGACGCCCCCCTTGTGCTGGGGATCGGGTTTCTCGGCGGTCGGCTGGATCACCAGATGGCAGTGCTCAATGCTCTGGTACGGTTGCGGGATCGGCCGTGCATCCTGTTAGGAGAGCATGAGGTTGTTTTCCACGCGCCCCCGCAGATCGGGTTAAACCTTACGCCCGGCGATGTGATTTCATTGTTTCCGTTTCAGCGCGTAACCGGCCACTGCACCGGGTTGGAGTGGCCGATCGACGATCTGGTGCTGGAACCGAATGGCCGCGTTGGTACGTCCAACCGGGTCATGGCGGATGTGGAACTGACCGTGGACGGGCCGGGACTGTTGGTGATGGTCCCGCGCGAAGCTTTGGATCAGGTCATTCAGGCATTTCTGTCGAGTCAGACTCGGCGCTGGCCCGCTCGCGCTGATTGATGTCGGGGCAGATCGCCTTGCTGCGGACCGCGCTTAGGGCAGGGGCTGGACCTTGGTATAGTCGGGCCCGATGCAGGTGGGCAGGTCGTCACCCAGTTTCAGCCAGCGCAGCTTTTCCTCATGCGCCACGTGCAACGTGGGTTCCAACTGGCTCGGGTCCTCTAGTGTCGCCACGTACAGGTGCAACACGCCCGACATCGATTGTGAGCGGAATGACATAGGCGTACCGCAGTTCGGGCAAAAGCTGCGCTCGACCCCGGGGGAGGAGTTGAAGGTTTTCGGCGCGTCGCCGGTCCAGCGCCACTGGCCGTCGCGTACGCCGAAATAGGTCGTTATCGGAGCTGCACACTGCCGTCTGCAACTGTCGCAATGGCAGGTGACGCAGGACAGGGTCGGAGGATTAACCTCGTATCGTATGGCGCCGCACAGACAATGACCCCGCATGATATCCCCTCCTTTTATAGCGTCAGCAGTTGGGTACGTTCACCGCCAGGCCACCCAGAGACGTTTCCTTGTACTTTTCGTGCATATCATGCCCGGTCTGGCGCATGGTTTCGATCGCCGCGTCCAGCGGCACGAAATGCTGACCGTCACCGCGCAGCGCCAGCGAGGCGGCCGAGACCGCCTTGATCGCCGCCAGCCCGTTGCGCTCGATGCAAGGCACCTGCACCAGTCCTTTGACCGGGTCACAGGTCATGCCCAGATGATGCTCCAATGCAATCTCTGCGGCGTTTTCCACCTGTTCCGGTGTGCCGCCCATCACGGCGCACAGACCTGCCGCAGCCATGGCCGAGGCACTGCCGACCTCGGCTTGACACCCAGCCTCTGCGCCAGAGATCGAGGCGTTGTATTTGACCAGACCGCCGATGGCGGCAGCGGTCAGCAGGAAATCTTCGATATGGCTTTCCGAAGCACCGGGAACGTGGTCGAGATAATAGCGCAAAACCGCAGGCATCGTTCCTGCGGCCCCGTTGGTGGGGGCAGTGACGACCTGTCCGCCGGCAGCGTTTTCCTCGTTCACCGCCATGGCATAGACGCTCATCCAGTCATTGATGGTGTGCGGCGCGTTCAGGTTCATGCCTCGTTCAGACAGAAGAGCATCGTGAATGCCCTTGGCGCGACGGCGCACATTCAGGCCGCCGGGCAGGATGCCATCGGTTTTCAGGCCGCGTTCGATGCAGTCGTTCATGACTTCCCAAAGGCGTGCAGTACCCTTGGCGAAACTGATCGGGCAGCCGCGCGCGACTTCGTTTTCGCGTTTCATCTGGGCGATACTCTTGCCGCTGGCTTTTGCCATCTCCAGCATCTCTGCCGCCGATTTGAACGGGTAGGGCACGGGCGGGCCGTCATTGGTGTCTTTGCCCTCGGCCAGTTCCTCTTCGGTCAGGACAAAGCCGCCGCCGACCGAGTAGTAAACCTGCCGCAGGATCACATCGCCCTGCGCGTCGGTGGCCATCAAGATCATGCCGTTGGCGTGACCGGGCAGATTGTTTTCATAATCAAAGATCAGATCGGCCTTTGGGTTGAACTGCAGCGTCGGCAACCCTTCGGGCGTCACCGAGTGCGTCTCGGAAATCTCGGCCAGTGCGGCCTCGGCCTTATCATTGTCATAGGTGTCGGGCACAAATCCGGCCAATCCCAGAATGGTGGCACGGTCGGTGGCATGACCGACCCCTGTAAAAGCCAGCGATCCATGCAGCGAGCCGCGTAGCCCCGTAAATTCGAACGGGGACGCGCGCATCATGTCCAGAAAACGCGCGGCGGCCACCATCGGCCCCATGGTATGAGACGAAGACGGGCCGATGCCCACTTTGAACATATCGAAGACAGATAGAAACATGTCAGGTAGCTGAGCCTTCTTGAGGAGTAGCGTAACTCGGGGATGTGAATGGTGTAACCCCCAACCCTTCGGCTGCGATTGCGGCTTGGGTTGCGGGGCGGTTTTCAAGCCGTGTCAGGATCGCTTGCAGATGAGGGGTATCCGACAACTGAAACCAGCTGCGGTCGGCGCTGGCGGGGTACAGCGCCATCCACCGCATCTGGCAGGCCAGATAAATGGTCAGAACCGAGGGCTGCTCAGAGTGCAGCCAGGTTGGTGCGTTCTCCGCCTCAGAATCCAATACCTGCAAATGTCGGCGCAGGCGCGGGCGGATACCGGCGCGCAGATTGTCGGCCTGCGCGGCGTCGATGTATTTCTCGGCGTAGAACAGAATGCGGAGGTCCGCGTGCAGAGTGTTCGATGCAAAGAACAGCCATTTCAGAAATGCCGCCCGTTCTGGGGCTTCGGGCGACGGGGCAAGGTGCCCATGCATATCAGCCAGCCACAACAGGATGGCCGCCGTTTCAAAGATTGGTCCCTGTGGGGTGTCCAGCACCGGAATCAACCCGTTCGGGTTCAACAGCCGGTAGGCCGCACTGTCTTGCTCGTTCCGGCGGCGGTCCACCAATACAGCATCATAAGGCAGGCCCATTTCTTCCAGCGCCAGTCTGATCACCAGAGAGGCGTTGTCGGGGGCATAGTGCAGACGATACGGCGCGTTCATAAAATCTATGTACATCGCCGGAACCACACAGGAAGCCTCGATTGCGACGTTTCCAATCGGAAACGCGTATTTTCGAGATATGTTTGCGCGCCAGTGGGTCGATTTGGCTCTCGCAGTTGGCGATTGCATTCCGTATAAACCCTGCAGCAATACAGGGAAACGCTGCCATGACCCGAGATATGTCCCCCATCGACAAAGCCAAATTTGTCGCCGCCCGCCGTGCCGCCGATATGGTTCAGGATGGGATGCGTGTCGGGCTGGGGACCGGATCGACCGCCGCCTGGATGGTGCGCCGATTGGGTGAGAGGGTGCAGACCGAGGGGCTGCGGTTAAAGGGGGTTCCGACCTCGATCCGCACCGCGCAACTGGCCCGCGAGGTCGGAATCGAGGTGGTCTCGCTGGATCAGGCCGGATGGCTGGACCTGACCATCGATGGCGCTGATGAGTTCGATGGTGAGCTAAACCTGATCAAGGGCGGCGGCGGCGCGCATCTGCAGGAAAAGATCGTGGCAACCGCCAGCGATCAGATGGTGGTGATCGCCGATGCCGGCAAAGAGGTCGAAACGCTGGGTGCGTTCCCCTTGCCGGTCGAGGTGATCCCGTTTGGCTGGCAAACCACGCGGACCCTGATCCAAGAGGCCTTGGACACGATGGATGTTCTGGGCAACTCGGCGATGCTGCGGATGAACGGTGAGGCGCCTTTTGTGACCGACGAGGGCAACCACATTCTGGACCTGCACCTGCAGCGTATCGGTAACGTGCGCCAGTTGGCATTGGTGCTCAATCAGGTGCCGGGCGTGGTCGAAAATGGACTGTTCATCGACATCTGCGACAAGGTTGTGATCGGCCATGGCGATGGCCGGGTTGAACTGCGCGATATCAATGCTGGCACCACCGAATTGGACCAGTTGGTTGAGAGTGGCGACAATCTGTTCTCGGATTTGGCCGATTGAGACCTGAAATTGACGCCACGACAGATGCGCAAACCACACTTGGTGGCACTGCCTTAAGTAAAGTTTACACACCTAAAAGGGTTGGCAGCGCGTCTTTCGACCCCAGATAATCATCGAATTTTGGCCTGACGAAATAAAGGAACTCAGGATGAGCTTTGACTATGATCTGTTCGTCATCGGAGGCGGCTCGGGCGGGGTCCGCGCGGCACGTGTGGCAGCCGGTGAGAACGGCGCCAAAGTGGCACTGGCCGAAGAGGACCGTTACGGCGGGACCTGCGTCATCAGAGGGTGCGTGCCCAAAAAGCTGATGGTCTTTGCCAGTGAATACGCGGATATGGTCAACGATGCGCAGGCCTATGGCTGGGATGTCAAACCTGGTGCGTTTAACTGGGACATCTTCCGCAGCAAGCTTTATGCCGAGCTGGACCGACTGGAAGGCATCTATCGCAACATCTTAAAAAACAACGGCGTCGAAAGCTTTGATCAGCGCGCCCATGTGGTCGATGCGCATACGGTCGAACTGGCCGATGGAACCCGCAAGACGGCCAAGCACATTCTTGTCGCCACTGGTGGCCGTCCGGTCGTGCCCCAGTTTCCGGGCTCGGACCTGGCTATCACGTCAAACGAGATATTCCACCTGGAGAAGCTGCCCGAAAGCATCCTGATCGTCGGCGGTGGTTATATTGCCAGCGAATTCGCCGGGATCATGAACGGGATGGGCGTGAAGACCACTCAGTTCTATCGAGGTGCGCAAATCCTGCGCGGGTTCGATGAAGAAGCACGCGGCCTGATCAGCGAGGAGATGTGCCAGAACGGCATTGATCTGCACCTTGGTACAAACGTGCTTGAGATGAAAAAGCAAGGCGACAAAATCTGGGTCAAGGCCACCAACGGAACGGAACAGGTTTTTGACGTGGTCATGTACGCTACCGGGCGCGCTCCAAATGCAGACAACCTGGGCCTTGAAGCAATCGGAGTTGAACGTGGCCGCAAGGGCGAGATCGTGGTGGATGAATACAGCCAGACCGGAGTGCCGTCGATCTATGCCATCGGTGACGTGACCGACCGCGTGAACCTGACACCAGTTGCGATCCGCGAAGGCATGGCCTTTGTCGAAACCGTGTTCAAAGGCAACCCGACACCCGTGGATCACGAACTGATCCCAACCGCGATTTTCACCCAGCCGGAATTCGGCACCGTGGGCCTCAGCGAGGAAGAAGCCGCGGCGCAGGAACCGATCGAGGTCTATGCAACTTCTTTCAAGCCGATGCAGAAGGCATTCGCAGGCGGGACGCAGCGTGTCTTGATGAAGCTGATCGTCAGTCAGGCCACCCGCAAGGTGCTGGGTTGTCATATCGTTGCGCCGGGCGCGGGCGAGATGATCCAGCTGGCGGGGATTGCCGTAAAGATGGGTGCAACCAAGGAAGATTTCGACCGCACAGTTGCCGTTCACCCGGTCATGGCCGAGGAACTGGTAACACTGCGGCAACCTGTGCGCACTGCTTGATTTGCAAGTACGCGTACACAAGTTACAAGGGAAACCGTGATCACACGGTCCAACACAAGGAATAGATACATATGGCGGGCAACAGCGGTGGCCCCTGGGGGGGCGGAGGCTCATCCGGTGGCGGAGGAAATCGGGGTAACAACGGGGATGGGCGCAAGCCCCCCGAAGGCGAAGGCCCGCAGATCCCCGAGATCGACGAACTGATGAAAAAAGGCCAGGAACAGCTGCGCGTTCTGATGGGCGGGCGCGGTGGCGGTGGCCGTGGCGGAAGTCAGGGCGGCGGTGGAGGCGGTCCGATCTTTACTAAGGGGACCGTGGCGATTGGTGTACTGGTTGCGGCGGGCTTATGGGCGGCTGCAAGCTTTTACACCGTCAAACCCGAAGAACAATCGGTTGAACTGCTTCTGGGTGAGTTCTCTTCGGTCGGGAATCCCGGTCTGAACTTCGCCCCTTGGCCTTTGGTGACGGCCGAGGTTATCCCGGTCACACGCGAACAGACCGAAGATATGGGCGGTACGCGTGGCAGCGACGACGGTCTGATGCTGACTGGCGATGAAAACGTGGTCGATATCGACTATCAGGTTGTATGGAACATCAACGATCCGGCAAAGTTTCTGTTCAACCTGCGCGACCCGCGTCAGACAATCCGCGCCGTGTCTGAATCAGCGATGCGTGAGATCATTGCGCAAAGCGAACTGGCCCCGATCCTGAACCGGGATCGTGGTGTGATCGCGGACCGCCTGCAGGAGCTGATACAGGCGACCATGGACAGCTACGATTCGGGCATCAACATCGTCCGTGTGAACTTTGACAAGGCCGACCCGCCGCAAGACGTGATCGCTGCGTTCCGCGACGTTCAGGCCGCAGCGCAGGAGCGTGACCGTCTGCAAAACGTCGCTGACGCGTACGCAAACCAGGTTCTCGCGGAAGCCCGCGGTGAAGCCGCGCAGGTTCTGGAACAGGCCGAGGCCTATCGCGCCCAGCAGGTCAACAGCGCCCAGGGTGAAGCCAGCCGATTCAGCGCTGTTTTGGAAGAATACTCCAAGGCTCCCGACGTGACCCGTAAACGCTTGTATCTGGAACGCATGGAGCAGGTTCTGGGGGATGTGGACAAGATTATCCTCGACGAAAACTCGACCGGTTCGGGGCAGGGTGTTGTACCTTATCTGCCTCTCAATGAACTGCGCCGCAATCAGACCGAGGAGAGCAACTGATGCGTAAGTCACCCATTATCCTCATCCTCGTCGTGATCCTTGGCGTGATCGGCCTGTCCTCGATTTTTATTGTGGATGAACGGGAACGTGCATTGGTTCTGCAGTTCGGTCGTGTTGTCGACGTTAAGGAAGAGCCTGGACTCGCGTTCAAGATACCGATCATTCAGGAAGTCGTTCGTTATGACGACCGCATCTTGTCGATTGACGTGCAGCCGCTGGAAGTCACGCCTCTGGACGACCGCCGTCTGGTGGTCGACGCGTTCGCCCGTTACCGGATCGCTGACTTGAACCAGTTCCGCCAAGCTGTTGGTGTCGGTGGAATCCCGGTGGCCGAAGATCGTCTGGACCGTATCCTGCGGGCCGAAACCCGCGAAGTTCTGGGTTCGGTTTCATCTCGTGACATCCTCAGCTCGGATCGTGCGGCACTGATGCTGCGTATCCGCAACAGCGCGATTGCCGAAGCACGCGCGCTGGGCGTCAATGTGATCGACGTGCGTCTGAAAGCGACCGACCTGCCGCAGGCCAACTTGGAGGCGACCTTTGATCGGATGAAAGCCGAGCGGGAGCGTGAGGCAACTGACGAACGCGCCCGTGGTAAGGAAGCGGCACAGCGTATCCGCGCGCAGGCCGACCGGACCGTGGTCGAGTTGGTGTCAGATGCCAACCGCGAGGCCGAGATTATTCGTGGTGAGGCTGACGCCGAACGCAACGCGATCTTTGCCGAAGCATACGGCGCAGACCCTGAATTCTTTGAATTCTACCGCTCGCTTTCAGCCTATGAGCAGGCGCTGCAGGGTGGCAACAGCTCGCTGGTACTCAGCCCGGATTCTGATTTCTTCAACTATCTGAAATCGCCTACCGGACAGGGTGGCCGGTAATGGGCCTGATCCTTCTGGCTTTCGGGCTGGTACTGATTGTCGAGGGGCTGGCCTATGCGCTGGCCCCTTCGCTTATTGAACGTATGCTTGAAGCACTGCGGTCGCTGCCCGAACAGGCGCGTCGGCTGGCGGGGCTGCTGTGTGTCGTCAGCGGTCTGGTGTTGCTTTGGGGCGCGTATCAGGTCGGGTTTTAGTACAGTCATTTCAATTGCCGGTGATTTCCCTGCGATCCCGAGTTGCGGGCTTGGACAAACTGACTACATTGGTTGCTAAGAAGGGTTGCCGAGGGGCGGCCAAAGAAGAATTGTCGACAAGGAGTTCCCAAGTGCAGGCACAAGCACGAAGTATTTCGGTCCGGCGGGACGATAGTGTTGGTTTCATGCGGCTGATGTGGCTGGCTTTCGCGGGGATGCTGCTTGTTCTGGCGCAGACCGTCGCTGCTCAGGCGCGGGGCGAAAGCTTGGCGCCGCTGGCCGAAAAGATCAGTCCGGCAGTGGTCAACATCACCACCACAACCCTGATCGAAGGGCAGACGGGGCCGCAGGGGATTGTGCCCGAGGGCTCTCCGTTCGAGGATTTCTTTCGCGAGTTTCAGGACCGCAACGGTGACGACGACAACCGCCCGCGCCGCAGCAACGCGCTGGGTTCTGGCTTTGTGATTTCAGAGGACGGCTATATTGTTACCAACAATCACGTCATCGCCGAAGCTGATGAAATCCTTGTGGAATTCTTCCCCGGTGACGGGCAACCCAAGAAGGAATTGCCGGCCAAAGTGATCGGTACGGATGAAAAAACCGACATCGCGCTGCTCAAGGTCGAGGCCACGAGTCCTCTGCAATACGTGAAATTCGGCGATAGCGACATTGCGCGTGTCGGTGATTGGGTGATCGCTATGGGCAACCCGCTCGGGCAAGGCTTTTCGGTCTCGGCGGGCATTGTCTCGGCTCGAAACCGCGCGCTGAGCGGGTCGTATGACGATTACATCCAGACCGATGCGGCCATCAACCGCGGCAACTCGGGTGGTCCTCTGTTCAACATGGATGGCGAAGTGATCGGCGTGAACACGGCGATCCTGTCGCCTAACGGTGGTTCGATCGGGATTGGCTTCTCGATGGCCTCCAATGTGGTGGTCAAAGTAGTCGATCAGCTGCGCGAATTCGGGGAGACCCGCCGCGGCTGGCTGGGCGTGCGCATTCAGGACGTGACCGAGGATATGGCCGAGGCGATGGGGCTGGACAAGCCCGGCGGTGCGCTGATCAGTGACGTGCCGGATGGTCCGGCCAAAGAGGCGGGTCTGCTGGCCGGTGACGTGATCCTCAGCTTTGACGGTGTCGAGGTCGAAGATACGCGCGGTCTGGTCCGTCAGGTTGGCGAAACCACCGTTGGCAAATCAGTTCGCGTGGTGGTCCACCGTGACGGTGGCACCCAGACCGTTCTGGTGACACTGGGCCGGCGTGAGGACGCAGAGCGCGCCGAGAACGGTGACGAAGAAACGCCGGACATTCCGGCCGAGGAAAACGCCGATGTTCTTGGTCTGACAATTTCGCCTTTGACCGATACGTTGCGAGAAGATCTTGGTCTGGATGCGGATGCTGAAGGGCTGGTTGTGACCGAAGTGGACGAGGCGTCCGAAGCCTTTTCCAAGGGTCTGCGCGCCGGTGACCTGATCACCGAGGCCGGTCAACAGAAGGTCAGCTCGATCGAAGATCTGGAAGCACGCATGGACGAGGCGCGCGAAGCAGGGCGTAAATCGCTGCTGCTGCTGGTGCGCCGCGGTGGCGAACCCCGCTTTGTGGCGTTGAGCCTTGGCGAGTAAGTAACCTGATCAGAAACGAGATTAGGCCGGAGCTTATGCTCCGGCCTTTTTTGTGCTGCGAGATAGTGAGCCACGCACCGGGGAGGTGCGTGGCTCTGGTACAGGGAGAGGTCAGTGGACAGATATCGGGGATGATTCTCTGACCTCCTACGGTAACAACTATGACGATAGGCTTAACGCCATCCATGGTCTGTGAAGCAGGTCACAGGGCTCAGATCAGGTCGGAATCGGCCAATTCCCGCAGCGCAGCGAAATCCTGAATCATCAGCCCGCCGCGCGACGCTTCGACCACGTTATCGCGTTTCCATGTGGAAATGGTTTTGGATACCGCTTCCCGAGTGGCGCCCACGAACTCGGCCAGTTCGCTTTGCGACAGGGTAATCCGTTTGGATGGATCATCTTGCAGTTCGGACAGGTGCAACAACTTGCGGGCCAGGCGGATCGGCATCGGCAGAAAGACCTGCTCGTTCAGTTGTGATCCCATCCACCGCATTCGCAGGCCGGCCAGACGGATCAGATCAACCGCAAGGTCGGGATGTAGCCGGATCTGATCCATCACATCGCCTTGCCGCACCCGCAACACGCGTGAATGCTCTGCCGCCGCAATGGTGGCAGTGCGTGGGCCGCTGTCAAACAGGGCAATCTCGCCAAAAACCTCTCCGGGCCGCATCAGGGTCAGTGACAGTTTTCGGCCGCTCATAGCCAGAAAGGAAACCTCGAGCGTGCCTTCGAGAATAGCAAAGAGGGCGTCGCCTTCGTCGCCTTGCTCGAACAGAACCTCTCCACGTTCCAAAGTAATTTCGGTCGCCTGCGCGGAAAGCATGGCTTTGAGCCTGTCAGATGCCTCGGACAGAAAGCCGCTGTCTGGAAAAGCCGTCATGAGTTTCTGGTGCTCCGGCTGTGAGTGGTGCCACAACTTTCCACAGCTTTGGCGTTTAGCCAAGGATTTTGTCTGTTTGTTCCTGTGTTACGTCTGGGAATAAACAAAATTCCGTTACCGCATGAGGCGAAAGGGGGCACTTATTTTCCCCTATTGATGGTCAGGATCATCCATGTAGCTTTGCAGCAGATTGAATTGCAGCATCAGGAACACCATCAGCGCGATTGGGAACCCGAAGGTTTCGATCTTGACCCAGAGGTCGGTCGACAACGTGCGCCAGACGAATTCGTTGGCCACTGCCAGAACCGCAAAACAGCCGCAAAGCCGTCGGGTCAGGATCATCCAGCCTTCGTGGCGCATTGGCAGCATCTCGTCCAGGACATAAGCGAGGTAAGACTTGCCCTGCAGCAGGCCGATGCCAAGGATCACCGAAAAGAACCCGTAGACAAGCGTGGTTTTCATCTTGAAAAATCGCTCGTCATTGAACCATGCAGTCAGGCCACCAAAGAATATGACCATAAATGCCGTGAATATTTGCATCCGGCTGAGCTTGCCGGTCAGGTACCAGAGGATAGCCATGGCGGCCAGCATCAGCGGGACAAAGATGATAGTGGCGACGATAAAGCCGGAGTATTCAATGCCGCCGATCAGAAAACTGTCGTCACGCAGACGCAGGTAAATGAAGAAGAAAGCCAACGGAGGGCCAAGCTCCAGCACCTGCTTCAGAAACGGGTTGATCTCTTTTTTGCCTGTCATAACGGTTTCCTGCTGCTTACCCGCCCATTTCAACTATTACGGCGCCAAGTGCAATCAATGCCATCAACCCGATCCGTCTTGGGCCCACGGTTTCTTTTAGAACCAGCCAACCGATCAGGGCGGCAAAGACAGTCGAGGTTTCCCGCAAGACGGCGGCTTCGCCGACCTTGTCGAGCCTTGTGGCCAGCATTATCGCCCCGAAAGACAAGGGGGCGATGATGCCGCCGGCCAGTCCGCGCAACATCAGCGGGCCGATGGCCGGGCGATTGATCATCGCCCGCCATCTGAGGAAGGCGTAGATCGGCATTGCCGCCCCGTCGATCATGAAGAACCACGCCAGAAAGGTGAAGGGGTCGGCGGTGGCGCGGATGCCGTAGGCGTCATAGGTGGTGTAGAGCGCCACGAAAAGGCCGGTTGCGACGGCCAGCACCAATGCGATGCCCAGTGTTTCGCGGTTGGTTTCGAGGAAGCGAAAATTATAGGCGGCCAGTCCGAAAATGCCGGCCAGCAGGACGGCCACACCGAACCATTGGGTGCCGGTGAAGGTCTCTCCGAAAAGCAGATAGGCGCCGATGACGGTGAACAGCGGGCCAGTGCCGCGGACAACCGGGTAGACGACCGTGTAGGACCCCTTGGTATAAGCCATGGCCTGAAGGGTTTTGTAGGCGATGTGGATTACCCATACGGTCGCAAAAATCGGCCACATATAGGGTTCGGGCCAGGGCACCACGAAAAACGCAAAGGGGGCAGCCAGAAGACAATAGCTGGCGTCGATGGCGCCGCGCGACATCCATGGATCGTGGCGGCCTTTTTGCAGGGCGCCGAAAACCGCGTGCAGGAAAGCCGCCATCAGTGCAAGCCCGAGGGCGAGTTGGTGGCCTGCTTCGGTGCCTTCCAGAGAAATTAGCCAGTCACTCAATTCTTAGACCGGGAAGATGAAATTGTTGACAATGCCTTCGACCGTTTCGACCGTGTCCAAACGATCTACCAAAAAGAAGATACGATGTCGCGTCGCTTCACCGACACGAACGTTTGGGAGTTCTTTGCAAAAAACACCACTTACAGTGTCATGTGACTCGAGGTAGTCGACGGCTGATTTCGGATCTCCTGATACGTCCACGAAAAACTTGAACTGTGTCCCAAGTCGTTTGTGAACCTTGAGCCTCACTCGGATTGGACCGTCATTATTGGTTGGCCGTTCAGGCACCCGAACGATCTTGTTCTGCAATCGTCCGTGGTAACGCTCTCGATCGCTAGCAAGCTGCTCAAGGTATTTGTCGTTCCCGTATCGAATAACGAGCAGGTTGAGGTTGGTGATACTCTCCGGTGCTTGGCCCTTAGGGTTTAGCTCGAATTCGATTTGTTGTGTTCGCAGGGATAGTAAGAAATAAAGTTCTTGAGCGATTTTCCTGGCAAAAGTCCAAACAACGCCTGCGATTGCCACCAGTAAGGTGACATCGAAGTAGAACTCAAAAGACCCGAATTTGGCTATCAAATTATCAAAGACCAAAGGCTACCTTCTTTCCAATCCAGTCAGCGCGGCGGCAAATTCATCGGGGTCAAAGGGGGCAAGGTCGTCGATTTGTTCGCCGACGCCGATGGCGTGGATAGGCAGGCCGAACTTGTCCGCCAGTGCCACCAACACGCCGCCCTTGGCGGTTCCGTCGAGCTTGGTCATGACCAGACCCGAGACGTCGGCCAGATTGCGGAAGGTTTCCACCTGGCTCAGCGCGTTTTGGCCTGTGGTGGCGTCCAGCACGAGCAAAGTGTTGTGCGGTGCGGTTTCGTCCTTCTTGCGGATAACGCGTACGATCTTGGCCAGTTCTTCCATTAAGTCGGCGCGGTTCTGCAGACGACCGGCCGTGTCGATCATCAGCAGGTCGGCGCCGTCTTCTTGCGCCTTGGTCAGCGCGTCGAAGGCAAGGCTGGCCGGATCGGACCCTTCGGGCGCAGTCAGAACGGGCACACCTGCGCGCTCGCCCCAGACTTGAAGCTGTTCGACAGCGGCGGCGCGGAAGGTATCTCCGGCAGCAATTACGACTTTTTTGCCAGCGGCCTTGAACTGACTGGCCAATTTGCCGATCGTTGTGGTCTTGCCCGACCCGTTCACGCCGACGACCAGCACCACCTGCGGGCGTTTTGGATAGATCGGTAGGGGCTTGGCGACCGGCTCCATCACGCGTGAAACTTCCTGCGCCAGAAGCTGTTTGATTTCCTGGGTCGAGAGTTTGTGGCCATAGCGCCCCTCGGCCATGTTTGCGGTGACGCGCAGGGCGGTATCGACGCCCATGTCCGAGGCGATCAGCAGCTCTTCGAGCTGCTCCAGCATGTCGTCATCCAGTGTACGGCGTATTGCGGTTTTGGTCTCGCTGCGACCGAACAGACGGCCCAGCACGCCCTTGGAGGGCGCATCCTCCGGTGGGGGCGGCGTAGGGGTCGGATCGACGGGCGCGGGCTCGGGCACCTCGACCGGCTGTGGTGCCGGTGCGGGTTCCGGCACTTCGGGAACCGGTTGCGGAACTTCCGGCACCGGTTCGGGCTGCGGCTCGGGCTCGGGGATGATCGGGTCGGGGGCGGTCGTTTCCTCTCCACCGTCTTCGACGATGGCCTCAAGCCCCTGTTCGAGGCGGGACGAGGATTTGAACAGCTTGTCCTTGAGCTTTGAGAAAAACGCCATTTTTGGTCTCCGCAGGTGTTCCCTTCACCTAATGCGGAATTGCGGCAGTTGCAAAGGGTCAGAGAAAGGCAATCAGCAAACCGGCCTGCGCACCCCAATAAAGCGGCCAGACCAGATAGGGCGTGATCCTCAAGGCGGGGTGGTTTGCGGGCAACAGGAACTTTTCGGTCGCCAGGATCAGGTCGGACGCGATAAAGGCCAGGGCCGCAGGCAGGGCCCAACGCAGGGCACCGGTTTCTGGCAGGGCCAGGACAGTAATGCCCATCCCCAGAATGATCGGGATATAGCCCAGCACCGGGCCCTTGAGGTCGCCGGCGCGCGGTGCGAGCAGAGTGGCGGCAACGATCCCAAGAATGATGAGCGACCAGAAAAAACCGGGTTTGTCGAAGATCAATGCTGGATCGCTGGCGGGATAGGTCAGGAACAGCGCGACATAGGCCAGATGTCCGGCAGCAAAGGCTGCGATACCCGCCATGAAGGTATTGCCCGTCTCGCGCGACAACAGCGCGTCGCCAAGGGCGCACAGGGCTAGCGCCAAAACCAGTAAAAGCGGTGCTGCGTCCAGCAAGGCAATCAGGGCCAGCAGGGCCACCGATGCGGTTTTCAACAGCGACCGCAAGGCGCTGGCAGGACGCGGCGACAGGGGCAGATAGGCCAGAGCACAGATAGCTGCGAGCCAGAACAATGCAGTTGTCATGAATACCTCTCCCGTTTTTTGCAGCATGTTACGGGTTGTCGGCTCACCTCAACCGGTGACGTCAAGGCAGGTGGTTGTGCGGAAATGGCAATGGCACCGGATAACCGCATCTGACACAATGTGATCATGTTCAGATATCTAGCGATTCTCCTCTCGTTGCCCGCGTATTCAGCTTTGGCTCAACCAGCGCTGACGGCGTCGGATTTCGACGAGTATACGCGCGGAAAAACCCTGTATTATGGCTTTCAGGGAAAGGTCTACGGGGTCGAGCGTTATTTGCCCAATCGCCGCGTCGTCTGGTCGTTTCTGGATGGCGATTGCAAGGAAGGCGTCTGGTATGAGCAGGACGAACAGATCTGTTTCATCTACGAAGATCGTCTGGCCCCGCAATGCTGGGTTTTCACCCGGTCTGGGAATGGCCTGATTGCTCAGTTCGAGGGCGACCCGGCGCAGACCGAACTCTACGAGGCCGAAGATATCGGTGAAGAGATGATCTGCTACGGACCGGATGTCGGAGTATAATCTGCACTCAGAACAGTGAACCCTGATCCGGTGCGTCTTTTTTGGGTGCTTTCTTCGGAGCCGGTCGTTGGGTGGTGGATTGCCCGGTGGTCAGCACGCCATCGGCAAACTCGATTTGCAATGCCTCGTGTTTCTCGGCCTGCTTTTTGGTTGTCAGAACGTGATCGTCGGCGCGTACCACGGCATAGCCCCGTTGCAACGTTGCCTTGTAGCTGAGCGTTTCGCGCAGCCGGTCTGTCGCGGTCAATTGTTGACGCATCCGATCCAGGCGGGTTGTCTGCGCTACGTTCATCCGTTCGGCCAGCCGGGTGATGGTCTGGTGCTGTATCTCGATCTCTCGCTGAATGGGGCGCAGGGACAGGCGCGAGGACAGGTTGCGCACCGCTTCCTGACGACTAGTGACGAGGTTGCGCAGGGTCGAAGGGCGCAAGTGGGCAGACATTTTCGCCACTTGTAGGTGTCGGTTTTGAACGCCGCGCTCTAGTGCTGGGGTCAGGCGATCGGCAATCAAATCAAGCCGTTGACGTGGAGTGTTCAATAAGCTGTCCGGGCGTGGCAAGGCACGGGAAAGATCACGCAGGCGCTGCGACCTCCGCTGCACCGCATCTGTCGCAGCGCGGGACAGGCGCGCGCCCTGTTCACCGGTCCAGGCCAGCAGTTCCATCCGCACGGGCACGGCCAGTTCGGCGGCTGCGGTTGGGGTTGGTGCGCGGCGGTCGGAAACATAGTCGATCAGGGTTGTATCCGTTTCGTGTCCAACGGCCGAGATCAGCGGAATGTTCGAGGCTGCAGCAGCGCGCGCCACGATCTCTTCGTTAAAGCCCCAGAGGTCTTCGATCGATCCACCACCCCGGGCGACGATGATCAGATCGGGGCGAGGCAGGGCTCCGCCCGGTGTCATTTGGTTGAAGCCCTTGATCGCATTTGCGACCTCGGGGGCGCAGTTCGATCCCTGAACGGCCACTGGCCAGATCAAAACCTTGCGCGGAAAACGATCACGCAGGCGGTGCAAAATATCCCTAATCACCGCGCCCGAAGGCGAGGTCACCACGCCGATGATTTGTGGCAAATAAGGCAGCGGCTTTTTGCGTTCGGGTGCGAATAACCCTTCGGCCTCAAGCTGTTTCTTGCGTTTCTCCAGCAAGGCCATCAGCGCGCCTTGCCCGGCAACCGCAACCTCATCGACGTTCAGATTGTATTTTGACTGAGCACCGAAGGCAGTGAGCCGACCAGTGACGACGACCTCTAGCCCTTCCTCAGGGACAACGGACAATCCCGAAACCTGACCCTTCCACGTGGTGCAGGCCAACACGTTCCGGTCGTCCTTGATGTCATAATACAAATGCCCCGAGCGCGCCTTGAACACGCGCCCGACCTCACCGCGCACTCGGATTCGACCGAAGGTGCCTTCGAGCGTCCGTTTCACTTCGCCCGAGATGTCCGAAACAGTGTATTCAGGAGTGTTTTGGCCGGGAATGGGGTCGTCAAGCAGGTCGGACATTTCAGCGCCTTGTGTCAAATGCCCGCCCAGCTTAGAACGCCCGCAAGGCGAGGCCAAGCAGATCGGAGAGCAGTCATGAATATCCTCATTCTCGGCAGTGGTGGGCGGGAACACAGCCTGGCCTGGGCAGTAATGCAGAACCCCAAATGTGACCGCCTGATCGTGGCGCCGGGCAATGCCGGGATTGCGCAGATCGCGGAGTGTGCCGCACTTGATATCGAGAACGGCGGGGCGGTCGTCAGCTTTGCCGAGGCAAACGCGATTGATTTTGTGATTGTCGGCCCCGAGGCGCCTCTTGCCGCTGGTGTGGCGGATCGCCTGCGTGAGGCGGGCGTGCTGGTGTTTGGCCCTTCGGCAGCTGCGGCGCAGTTGGAGGCCTCGAAGAGCTTTACCAAGGAAGTCTGCGATGCGTCGGGTGCTCCGACGGCGGCTTATGCGCGGTTCACCGAGGCCGAGCCAGCGAAAAAGTATATCCGCGCACAAGGCGCGCCGATTGTGGTCAAGGCCGACGGTCTTGCCGCTGGTAAGGGCGTGATCGTGGCAATGGACGAGCAAACCGCGCTGGATGCAATCGACGATATGTTCGGTGGCGCTTTTGGTGGGGCCGGTGCCGAGGTCGTTATCGAAGAGTTCATGGAAGGCGAAGAGGCATCGCTATTCGTGTTGTGCGACGGTGATGACATTCTGTCCGTGGGCACGGCACAGGACCACAAGCGTGTGGGTGAGGGCGACACGGGCCTGAACACTGGCGGCATGGGCGCCTATTCCCCGGCGCCAGTTCTGAGCGCCGAGATCGAAGCCCGCGCGATGGAAGAGATCATCAAGCCAACCGTGGCCGAGATGAAACGGCGCGGGATGCCGTTTCAGGGTGTTCTCTATGCCGGTCTGATGATCAAGGACGGCCAGCCGCGTCTTGTGGAATACAATGTTCGATTCGGAGATCCCGAATGCCAAGTCCTGATGATGCGTCTTGGCGCGCAGGCAATGGACCTGATGCACGCCGCCGCCGAAGGCCGGTTGGCAGAAGCACAGGTGAATTGGGCGGAGGATCACGCCCTTACCATTGTGATGGCGGCGAATGGGTATCCTGGTTCCTATGAAAAGGGCAGCGTGATCAAAGGGCTTGAGGGGTTGCCCGAAGACAGTTCGAACATGGTGTTCCACGCTGGAACCAAAGCCTCGGACGGGCAGGTGCTGGCCTCGGGTGGGCGTGTGTTGAACGTCACCGCGCGGGGCGCGACTCTGCAAGATGCGCGGGATCGGGCCTATGACATGGTGGATAGCGTCGACTGGCCTGATGGGTTTTTCCGTCGCGATATCGGTTGGCGGGCGCTCTGATCCGAAAGGCTCCCGCGCCCTGACGCTGCATCAAAGATGCGACGTCAAAGGCCTTGGGCCGGGCAGCCCGCTGGCGCGGGCTGCGGTTGGGCTTAGCGGGAGCAGGCTATTACTCGGTTCATTGCGTCAGCTGAGAAGGGGCCTAATTCGGTCCGTCGCCAGCCTTCAGCGAAATGCACACTCACGATGTCATTCCAATCACCGCTGGCGACAATGAGTTCAGGGCCTAGTCCGCAATCTCGGATCCCGCCGGTGATGAAGTCTTCGCCGATGCGATGGTTGGTCAGGCCGGGCAAAGCGGCGATCTCGGTCAGGTCGCCATCCTTGAAACGCCAGATGCGCAGGGTCTTGGCAAGGTGGGGTCGGTCGATATAGGCGACCTCTACGAAGCCATCGCCGTCCAGATCCGCTGCGCCAACGGGCGCGAGCCAGCGAAATCGGGTGCCGATGTAAGGCGTTGCGGCAACTAGGCCACCGCCATTATAGATCGCAAGCCGTGCACCCTTGTCGCGGTGGCTTTCGACCACCATGGCTTCGCGCTTGCCGTCATTGTCTATATCGACGAGACGTGGATTGATGTCTTCAAAAACTCGTTCTTCGGGCAGCCGGATCGTATATTCAGCCCATCCGGGCAGGTATTGCAGAACCAGCGCACCATATTCAATCTGATCGCCGAGAACCCAATGCGGGTAACGCGCCGTAGGCTCGGAGTATTCCGCCGAAACTAACGGCTCGTTTTGCCAGATTTGCTGGGGCCGGGCCGCAATGGGACAAACGCAGAGGGCGATTGCTAGGGCGGCGACCGGCCGGGGCGTCATTAGATCTGCTTTTCGGGCATCTGGACCACCAGACCGTCCAGCTCATCCGTGACCTTGATCTGGCAGGTCAGGCGTGAACGCGCTGGGTCGGGCTCATAAGCGAAGTCCAGCATGTCCTCTTCCATGTCGTCCTTGGCCGGAACCTTCTCTACCCAGTCGGGGTGGAGGTAGACATGGCAGGTCGAGCAGGCGCAGGCGCCGCCACAATCGGCTTCGATGCCGGGAATGTTGTTGTCACGGGCGCCTTCCATGACGGTCAGTCCGTTGGCGACCTCGACTGTATGCTCGGTACCGCTGTGCTCGACATAGGTGATCTTTGCCATTGCGTGCGTCTTCCTTTTTCGATTGTCGGAGTCTTCCTTAGTGAAGGCATTTAGGTCTTTCCAGCCTCATTTGCGACTCATCACGCCGCGTCTGGACTTTCCTGCCATTTGTTCTATCTTTGTTCTCATGCTTATTACCCCTGTTCGCCCTACGGTTTCAAACCGGGACTGGCCGCGCCCGCCTTCCTGTTTAACTTCTGACAGGCTGGACGACCCGCCCGAGGGCGCGCGCGTGACGGTGGCGGGGCTGGTGATTTTGCGACAAAGGCCGGGGACGGCCAAAGGGGTGATATTCGTCACGCTTGAGGATGAGACCGGGATCGTGAACGTGGTGGTCTGGCGCAAGATTTACGAGCAGTTCCGCCGCGCGGTGATCTCGGGGCGGTTGCTGAAGGTCACCGGCCGCATGCAGCGGGCGCATTCGGTGATCCATGTGATTGCGGAAGAGATCGAGGATATCTCGGGGATGCTGGATATACTGGTGCGGGGTGCGGCAAAATCCGGGTACAACTCTGCGCGCAGGTGGCATGAAACTCCTGCGCCGTCACTATTTCGCCAAAGTTGAGTGCATTCTGAAAGTACAATTCAGGGATGTTAATTTATGCAAAACAAATATTTGTACCGCATTTACCGTTTGCGGCGGTTGATAGTCACCAGTCTGATTTTACTGTTCGTGCCATGGGCCATTGGTTGGCAATTGTTCGGCCCATCCGCATTGCTTGAAAGCCCAGCTGCAAGTGCCGGTGTCGCCGTTATCTGCACGTCGATTATTCTGGGCCTAGTGCTGGTTTACCCTCGGGTGTGGTGGGAAACAGTGACGACCGCGTTTGTCTTCGGGTTCGTGCTGATGTTCCTGCCGGTCACAGAAGCGATACCTGAACTGGCGCCAACTGCTAATCGTGGTGCAATTACGGCATGGCTCATATTCGGAGTCGTCTTTGGCAATATATTCCTGTGGTTGGGCCTGAACTGGTTGCCCGCGACCTTAATTAACGTTCCACTCGGGCTGCGTGAGTGGAAGTCACGCATCCGATACGACATGACAGCGGACCGGGCGTTCCAAACCCTAAAAACAACTCCGGACAGTTTTGATGGGAAATACAAAACCGCCCCGGTGGGCAATGACGGGCTGTTCACGGTTTCCTCAATCATAAACACGGTTAACCCGGGCACCTTGGACCCTGAGAGAGAAGAGTTTCTTTATAAATGCAAGATCGAACAGGAAGGTGAAACCACTCAGGTGATCTCAAGTTATTATACGATCGAGGGTGAAGCCCGCGTGGACGTTGAACGTCTGACCGTGCGGCCAGCCGGGCAAGGCGCGATTTGTGAAACGTGCGTAGTAAAAAGTCGCCGTAACTTCTATGAAGATCTTGGCTTTTGGCTGCAGGAATTCGGTGCAGATCATATGTATAGCAGGTTGGAACGGTCAGAGGGGCGGCCTTCGGTCGCTTTGGTGGACTTGCCTTACATTACGCCGCTGGTCGGATTGGCCCGGTTCTTCGAGCAATTCAACGAGGACCCTCCGGGGGCGCAGCGGTAGCCTGTTCCAACGACAAAGCGAGCGTCTAAGTCAGAGTATCTGGAAAGTTCACCGCCTAAACAACACCCCCTGTTCCTGCTTACCCCGATGATCCCCGCGCAACTCGGCGTGTAGGGCGCGTCCTGCCTGTACTGCCGGGCGGGCACTGACTGTCTCCAGCCAGCGGGTGAAGTGGGGTTTGTCGTCCAATACCTGCTGTTGACCCTCCCACAGGCTGGCCCAGCCCCAAATCGACATGTCGGCGATGGAATAGAAATCGCCCGCGACGTATTCGTTCCCGGCCAATCGCCGGTCGAGCACGCCGTATAGACGTCCGACCTCGGCACGGTAGCGGTCTTGGGCGTAGGGCAGGTCCTGCGGCGGGTCCAGTTGCGGAGCGTATTTCAGGAAGTGGTGCGCCTGACCGGCCATTGGGCCGACGCCGCCCATCTGCCACATCAGCCATTCTTCGACGGCGATCCGGTCACGCTCGGTTTTGCCGTAGAACTGCCCGGTCTTGCGGGCCAGGTACATCAGGATCGCGCCGCTTTCGAAGACCGAGACCGGCGCGCCGTCCGGGCCGTCGGGATCGACGATGGCGGGCATCCGATTATTGGGGGAAATCTTCAGGAACTCGGGGTCGAACTGATCACCCTTGCCGATATTGATCAGGTGGGTGGTGTAGGGCAGCTCCATCTCCTCCAAAGCGATGGATGCCTTCCAACCATTGGGCGTGGGCCAGAAATACAGATCGATCATGGTGCCTCCTCAGGTTGAGAGGATCATGCGGTATTCTGCGTAATCGGCAAGAGGGTGTTACGAAAGCGTGACAGCGCGGCGACCGGGCTTGACGGCCAAGTGCGCGCGGCGTATTTGCGTCGCAGAAGCTACGTGGCGATTTGTTACCGGATTGCGGGCCACGCTAAACAACACCGCTAAAAGGTCAGGATGAAAGGCCCCTTTCGCTTGACCGCGTCTGGGGTTTTTTTGATGCCCTTGCCAGACAAGGGTCGAGAGGAATGACATGAGCGAGAGCTGGAACAAACGCACCCAAGCCGTCCACGGCGGCATCCGTCGCAGCCAATATAACGAGGTGTCTGAGGCGATCTTTCTGACGCAGGGCTTCGTCTATGAAAACGCCGAACAGGCCGAAGCCCGGTTCATCGAGACCGGCCCGGATGAGTTCATCTATGCCCGTTACGGCAACCCGACGGTTTCGATGTTTGAACAGCGCATCGCTGCGCTTGAAGGGGGCGAAGACGCTTTTGCTGCAGCGTCGGGCATGGCGGCTGTTAATGGTGCGCTGACCTCGATCCTGAAGGCGGGCGATCACGTCGTGTCCGCCAAGGCGCTGTTCGGGTCGTGCCTGTATATTCTGGAAAACATCCTGACCCGCTATGGCGTTGAGGTCACCTTTGTCGACGGCACCGATCTGGGCGCGTGGAAAGCGGCGATCCGCCCGGACACCAAGGCGGTGTTCTTTGAATCCATGTCGAACCCGACGCTCGAGGTGATCGACATTGCCGCCGTTTCGAAACTTGCGCATGAGGTCGGGGCGCTGGTGGTGGTGGACAACGTCTTTTCCACCCCGGTCTTTTCGCGTGCGATCGAGCAGGGCGCTGATGTGGTCGTCTATTCCGCGACCAAGCATATCGACGGGCAGGGGCGCGCGCTTGGCGGTGTCGTAATCGGCACCAAGGAATTCATCCGCGGCACGCTTGAACCCTATATGAAGCATACCGGCGGTGCGCTCAGCCCGTTCAACGCCTGGGTCATGCTGAAAGGTCTGGAGACGATGGCCCTGCGGGTCAACGCACAAGCTGAGACGGCTCAGACCGTGGCCGAAGCATTGGAAGGTCACCCTGCGCTGGAGCGGACTCTGTATCCGGGGCTGAAAACCCACGCGCAGAATATGCTGGTTCAGACGCAGCTGGGTGGCAAGGGTGGTACGGTACTGTCGTTGGACATCAAGGGCGGAAAGGGCGCGGCGTTTGCGTTTCTGAATGCCCTAACAATCCCGGTGATCTCGAACAACCTGGGCGACGCCAAGTCGATAGTGACGCACCCGGCCACAACGACGCATCAGCGGCTAAGCGATGAACAGAAAGATGAACTGGGCATCACGCCGGGATTGATCCGCCTGTCCATCGGCCTGGAGGACACAGGCGACCTGCTTGCCGATATTAAGCGCGCATTGGACGTTTCCCAGCGCTGAGACCAGTCTATTTCCAGCTATACCCGGGGTCGAATCCGACCGTAGGGGCACAAATCACGTGTCCCTCACGTAAATTCGATCCGGGCTGTGTTTCGGCGCGTATACAGTTACACTGGAAAACGCGCCGAACCCGTATATAGTCCGGCGACCAACCCGAGGAGCCCCGATCGATGAACGTGCACCCCCGCAGCATTGATGACGCACCTGACCATGATGAGGCCGCCGCCGCGCTGAAAACATTGCGCAAGTGGGCCGAAACCGCGACCGAAGCCGAGATCAGCCAGCTTGATCCCGCCATCGCGCGCCTTGTGCCGGGGCTGGCTCCAACGAATTACCCGTCGCTTTCGCGGGAGTACCCGGAAGGGTTTGAGGCCGACGACGCCTATCGTGCGACATTGCCGGATCTGCAGAACGGCCCGTCCAGTCTGATCCGCGGGGCCAAACAGCAGATTCAGCATGTGGGCATCTCGAACTTTCGCCTGCCGATCCGATTCCACCGTAAGCATGGTGACGACCTTACGCTGGAAACATCCGTTACCGGCACGGTCAGCCTCGAGGCTGAAAAAAAGGGCATCAACATGTCCCGGATCATGCGTTCGTTCTACAAACATGCCGAGCGCACGTTCAGCTTTGAGGTCATGGAGGCTGCGCTGAATGACTATATGACCGATCTGGATAGTTTTGATGCGCGTATCCAGATGCGGTTTTCCTACCCGGATCGCGTCAAAAGCCTGCGCTCGGGTCTGGAGGGATACCAGTATTACGACATCGCACTGGAACTGGTTGAACAGAAGGGTGTGCGTCAGAAGATCATGCATCTTGACTACGTTTATTCCTCGACCTGTCCTTGCTCACTGGAACTTAGCGAACACGCACGGTCCACGCGTGGTCAGTTGGCGACGCCGCATTCGCAGCGGTCTGTTGCGCGTATTTCGGTCGTTGTCGATTGCGACGCGGACTGTCTGTGGTTCGAGGACCTGATCGCGCTTTGTCGTCGTGCGGTACCGACGGAAACACAGGTGATGGTCAAGCGCGAAGACGAACAGGCCTTTGCCGAGTTGAACGCAGCCAACCCGATCTTTGTCGAGGATGCCGCCCGCCTGTTCTGTGCCGAGCTTCAGGCCGACCACCATGTTGGTGATTTCCGTGTGGTGGCCAGCCATCAGGAAAGCCTGCACAGCCATGATGCAGTGTCGGTTCTGACCGAAGGCCCGACCTTTGTCTCGGCCAGCCTGGACCCGCGCCTGTTCTCGACCCTCTTTCACATCGGGTGACTGAGAAGGCGCACTTGAAGTCTCGAAATTAGACAAATGGCGAATTTTTGCCGCACCGCAGCGAAAATTGCTGCGGCAGCACTTCCTTTGACGTAGAGTAAGGGAGATTGCAGCCGTGGCACACGCGTTTTCGAACCGCTTCGCCACACTGAGAGGAAGCCGAGACGTGAGACGCCCCGGGACTTCAAGCCTTGGCAATCTGCCCGAGACATCAGGGCGGAGCAGGGTGCTTCTTTTTGAAGGTTGCATCGCTTTCACAGGAGAAACGACTAATGAATCCGATTACCCAGCCGCTGGAATTTCAGGCGGCGGCCATTCGTATGGCCGGCTACGCGGTTAGCAACCAACTGAAGATCATGCAAATTCTGGCCACCTCCGCCATGGAGTTGCCGTTTGCACCTGTACATGCCTTGCACGCGTCGTCCGCACGTCCAGCGCCGGCAGCTGCAAAGCCGGAATTCAAGTCCAAAACGGCCACAGCCACGCCCAAACTGGCGGCAGCACCAAAGGCCAAGCCGGTCGCGCGGGCCAAGGCGGCTGTGACGCCAAAGGGCGAATCGCCTAAACCTGCCGCGGCCAAAAAAGCGACCGCTTCGGCCAAGAAGGCGGCCACCCCAGCCAAGGCAACGGCTGAACCGGCAGTATCAAAGCCCGCTGACGCAGCAATACCGCAAGAGGCCAAACCGGCGGCTGCCGCGCCCAAGTCCCAGGCGCGCACCCGCGGAACGGCTACTGCGAAGCCCGCGGCCGCCAAGCCCGCACCCAAGGCACAGGCGCCCGAGCCCGCCACGGCCAAAACGGCTGCTAAACCCGCAGCGGCTAAGGCTCCGGTAAAAGCGGCATCGCCTAAACCTGCGGCCCCTAAAGCTGCCGCCAAGCCCGTGGCACCCAAGGCGCAGGCCGCGAAAACCGAAGTCCCGAAGGCTGAGATTGCCGAGCCGGTTGCGCCTGCGGCAAAACCTGCTGCACCTGTGGCCCAAACCGCTGCACCTGATGCCAAACCTGCCACCGCTGAGGCTGAGGTCAAACCGGTCGCGCCCAAGACAGAAGCCACCACGCCGGTAGCGCCTCAGCGCCGGACGCGTGCGCCTTCGAAGCCGCCCTCGATGCCCACACCCGCCAGTAAAACGGACGAGTAAACGGGACATCCGCTTGACACGGTCGTGCAGGCGCGCCAACGCTGCGCCTCATGACGGACATGCGCCCGGTTGGATATGTGATTGGCCTGTTGGTCGCCATTCTTGGGGCGACCATGCTGCTGCCCATGCTTGCGGATCTCATTGAAGGCCGGGGCGAATGGCACGTATTTCTGGAGAGCGGCGTCATCACCATGCTGACGGGTGTTGTCCTGTCCATCAGCTGTTCGAACGGGGTGGGCGAAGGTCTGACGATCCGTCAGACCTTTTTGCTGACTACCGGCGTCTGGGTGGCGCTGCCGCTTTTTGGTGCCATCCCGTTTTTGTTCGGTGAGACAGAACTGCGCTTTGTCGATGCCTATTTCGAGGCGATGTCAGGACTGACCACCACCGGTTCGACCGTCATATCCGGTCTCGATGACTTGCCGCAGGGCCTGCTGCTGTGGCGCGGCGTTCTGCAATGGCTGGGCGGGATTGGCATCATTGTTGTCGCCATGGTGTTCCTGCCCGAACTTCGGGTGGGTGGTATGCAAATCTTCCGCTCGGAAGGGTTTGAAACCATGGGGAAAATTTTGCCGCGCGCGCAAGAGATCGCGGGCCAGATATCCCTGATCTACGTTTTTCTGACTTTAGTCTGCGGCTTGGTCTATGCCGGTCTGGGGATGAGCTTTTTCGACGCCGTCGTGCACGCGATGACCACCATCGCCACAGGCGGGTTTGCGAATTACGATTCCTCCTTTGCGGTGTTTTCAGGACCAACCGAATACGCGGCTGCGGTCTTCATGATCCTCGCTGCGCTGCCGTTCGTGCGATACGTTCAGTTCGCCAACGGCAATACGAACTCTCTATGGCAAGACAGTCAGATCAAGACCTTTCTGGCGACGATCCTGGTGCTTGTCCTTGTCATGGCAGTATTCCTAATCTCGGTCTTTCCGCATCATTGGGAGCAGGCGTTCCGAGAGTCGCTGTTCAACATCACCTCGATCATTTCCGGTACGGGCTATGCCAGTGTCAACTATATGACCTGGGGCAATTTCCCGGTCATGCTGTTCTTTCTGATCGGGCTGATTGGGGGATGCGCGGGATCGACCGCCTGTTCAATCAAGATCTTCCGCTATCAGTTGCTGTTCGCCTCGATCAAAACCCAGATCAGCCGTATCCGGTCGCCGCATGGTGTGTTCAACCCGCGCTATGATGGGCGTACAATCGGGCCGGATGTTCTGAGCTCGGTGATGAGCTTTTTCATGTTCTTCGTGCTCTCGATGGGCGTGCTGGCCTGGGCGCTGGCATTGACGGGTCTGGACTTCATCACTTCCGTCTCGGGCGCGGCGACGGCGCTCGCCAATGTAGGGCCGGGGCTGGGGAATCAGATCGGTCCTGCGGGCAACTTTGCCGGGCTGAGCGATACGGCCAAGTGGTTGCTATCCATCGGTATGCTGGTCGGGCGGCTGGAACTGCTGGCTGTCTACGCGCTGTTTACTGTCCAATTCTGGAGAAGTTGATGAGAAGACCTCTGGGTGCCCAGATTTCGCATATGTTGAAAGACAGGGGTGTTGATGTGATTTTTGGTATCCCGGGCGTGCACAATCAGGAAATGTACCGGGGCATCGAAGAAGCGGGCATCACGCATGTTCTGGCCCGTCACGAGCAGGGGGCCGGGTTCATGGCTGATGGTTATGCCCGTGCAACCGGCAAACCGGGTGTCGCATATGTGATCACCGGGCCGGGGCTGTGCAACATCATGACGCCGATGGGGCAGGCCTATACGGACTCGGTGCCGATGCTGGTGATGTCATCCTGTTTGGAAGAGACAGGCGCAAAGCAGGGCCAGTTGCACCAGATGAAGGATCAACGCGGTGCCGCCGAAACCGTGACGGACTGGTCCCGTCAGGCCAACACGTCACAGGCGGCCTATGGGCTGGTCGAGCACGCCTTTGAAGAATTTGAGCTCTCACGCCCGCGCCCCAAGCATATTCAGATACCAATCTCACAGCTTGAGGCCGAGGCTGACCCGGCACCGTTTCCAAATCAACCCGGTTTACGGTCCAAAGCGGTGCCGCCCGATCTGGCGCCGCTTATGTCCTTTCTGAATATCTCGCACCGGCCGCTGTTCATTCTGGGGGGCGGGGCGCGGTCGAACCTGTGGCGGCAAATCCTAACTCAGTTAGGGGCGGCGTGTTTCACCACCTACGCGGGTCGTGGGATGGCAGGGCTTGGCTATGCGCTGGATTTCGGTGCCACTCTGCCGCGCCCGGGCAGTGCTGATGTGATCGGTTCGGCCGATCTTGTGGTCGCTGTCGGGGCGGAACTGGGGGAGGTCGATCTGTGGCGCGACACGCTGGGGCATACCTCTCATCTGGTGCGGGTTGATCTTGATCCGCAGGTTCTGTCCGATCGCCACCGCGCGGGGATCAAGCTGCAGGTCGATGGCGAAAGCTTTGCCCATGCTCTCTGGGCTGCGATTGACGCCGTGAAACCGGCGACGGGCTGGAGGCCCGAAGAGGTAGCCGAGGCCCGCAAACGCTGGCGGGCGGAATCCGATGCCGAACGTCCGGGGATCGTACCTGTGCTGGATGCCCTGCGCGAGGCAATGCCCGCAGACACGATGATCTATTCCGACATGACCCAGTTTGCCTATGTCGCGAAAGAGGTCTGGGACATGGCCTATCCCTATCACTGGCACCACCCGACCGGGTTCGGCACGCTGGGCTATGCGCTGCCTGCCGGGATCGGCGGCGCGGTCGCGCGTCGGGGCAAACCCACGGCCGTGATCGCGGGGGACTACGGGTTTCACTATACGATGATGGAGCTTGGTGCGGCGGTCGAGTTGGGCCTGTCTCTTCCCGTCATCCTGTGGGACAACGCCAAGTTGAAAGAGATCGAAGACAGCATGGTCCGCAGCCAGATTGCCCCGAATGCGGTAGTGGCCCGCAATCCCGATTTCTGCAAATTGGCCGAGGCCTTCGGGGCCTTGTCTGCCGCTCCGGGTAATCTGGAAGAGATGCAGGCAGCCGTGCAGGCCGCGTTTCACGCCTCGGTTCCGACGTTGATCCGGGTGACGCCGGACATCGCCTAGAAAAAAAACGCCGCCCGAAGGGGCGGCGTTTTTGGTTCTTCAGATCAGTTTAGTCCCAGCAATGCACCAGAACGGTCATTCCGTTGGCTCGTCGGCTGAGTTCATTGGGTGAGATTTCCGCCGTGGACTGAGCGGGCTGACCAGACACGCCAGCCTTTTCCAAAGCTTCATTCAAGCGGTCCGTCGTTGCCGCCAGACTGACCGAAGCGGGAAGGGTGCGCCCCTCGGACGGGGTGGGCAACAGCATACCGACAACCTGTCCATTGTCGTCGAAGACCGGGCCGCCCGCATCGCCGGGTCGCGCCGCCAATGCAAGGCGCTTCACGCCGTCCTCACCATCCAGGCCCCGCACATCAGTGATCTGGCCATAGGTCAGTGTCGGTGCACCCAACGCGCCCTCATACGAGAAACCCGATACCGCGACATCCGACTGAATGCGCGGCTTGTCGGCGCTGAACTCGGCGATGCTGATCGGCGCAAGGCTGCGGCGCGGGCGTAGAACAGCGACTCCAAGATCGGGGTCAGCCCAGGCCACCTGAACCTCCTGATCGTCGTTCAGGGTGATCCGAGTGCAGCTGTCCGTTGCCTCGGACACGGTCAGAACTGTGCCGTTTGCGTCGGTAAAGAAGCCGGACCGGGACAGGCGCGGTTTGCGCACTTGCAGGCCCGAGACCAGGTCGATCCGCTGATCGGCATCCGCTCCGGCACCGGCGCCCAGCACGGCGCCATTTGTGGTGAAGCTGGCCTTGATCGCGGCCAGAACCCGCGCGCGGCGGGCCTCATCGCCTTCGGGCCAGACCAGAGTAAAGCCCTTGATCTGGTCGTCTTTCAGCGCCGCCTCGGTGTAGGACACGATCCCGTTACCGCGACCTTCCAGCGTGAAACGGTCGCCGCGCAGTTGCCGCGGGCCGTCCAAGGGCACGATTTCCAGCGATTGCATCACTTCATACAGAGCCCGCAGGGTGGACTTGTTGCCCTTCTGGCTGATCAGCAATGCCTTGGCGTTCAGATCGGATGTGCCGTTGAAATGCGCAAATGGGGCATCATAGCGGTCAAAAGCGATGACACCCAGTGGCAGGTCCAGATCGATGCCCGCCTGCGTGTCCGAGTGACGTTCCATGCCGACGCTTATCAGCGGGGCGTTATAGTCATCCATTAGCACCTCGCGCTGTGCCGTTGTCAGGACACCGGTGGGCTCATAGCCATTAAAACTCTGCCAGTTCCCCATCGAACGCCGGGTGCCTGCACCAAACGCGCCATCGATAGTCGAACTATAAAATCCGGCGGCTTGCAGGGCGGTTTGCAGATCCTTACGCTCTTGCGCGGTCAGCAGACGTTCGGATTGAAGCGCTTGCGACCGTGTCTCATCTGAGGGCTGAGGCGTCAGACCGGCGGTGGATGGGTCAGGTTGTGGTGTGGGCTCAACGGGCGGGGTCACTGCATCCTGATTCAGAGAGCTCGAACCAATGGGCCAGAACTGCTGTCCCAGAGAATTTGAAAACGCGATGTAGCTGTCCGCCGGGATTTGTCCTTCAGCCCGGTAAACGCGCAGGACCTGTTCGGCGTCGCTGCGCAAATAGGGCCCGATAACAATAGCATACCAGCCAGAGTTCAAGCGGAACCCGTTCACATCGGGCAAAACACTCGCATAGGCCTGCGCGCGCTCCTGCGCCTGGCGCAGCGACGGTCGGGCTTCGACCTGTACCCAGACGCCCGCCTCCTGCTGTGCAAACACGGCGCGCGTGCCGAAGAGAAAAAGAAACAAAATTGCAGTGATTACTCGTGTCATTGTCTGCCCGTATCCGCGGTGTTTTGGCTTTGCCGCAGATTACGCGATTTGAGGCGCGGAATGCCATGCCTGGAGTACGGGGATTTTCCAGTGTGGCTGTGCAGTGACAGCCAGACCCGATTGGCCCGTTGACGCTCCTTGGCCCCTTGCATAGGAAGGACAAAACAGACCGGAACCGGGCGCATGCGCGCCCAAAGGGAATGTCATGACCGAATCGTCCAGCGCACCACGTTCTTTTCAAGAAATTATCCTGCGCCTTCAGTCCTATTGGGCCTCGAAAGGCTGCGCCATTCTACAGCCTTACGACATGGAGGTTGGGGCAGGGACGTTTCACCCGGCGACCACGCTGCGTGCTTTGGGGTCCAAGGCGTGGGCTGCAGCCTATGTGCAGCCGTCGCGTCGTCCGACCGATGGACGGTATGGCGAGAACCCGAACCGGTTGCAGCACTATTATCAGTATCAGGTGTTGATCAAACCCAGCCCGCCGGACCTGCAGGAACTGTATTTGGGCAGCCTCGAGGCCATCGGCATCGACATGAACCTGCATGACATCCGCTTTGTCGAGGATGACTGGGAAAGCCCTACTTTGGGTGCATGGGGGCTGGGTTGGGAAGTCTGGTGTGACGGTATGGAAGTTAGTCAATTCACCTATTTCCAGCAGGTTGGCGGCCATGACTGTGCACCGGTTTCGGGCGAGTTAACCTATGGTCTGGAACGACTGGCGATGTATGTCTTGGGCATCGATCACGTGATGGACATGCCCTTCAACGACCCGCAGTCACCCAGCCCGCTGAGCTACGGCGACATCTTCAAACAAACCGAAGAGGAATACGCCCGTTGGAACTTTGACGTGGCCAACACCGAAGTTCTGCTGCGCCATTTCGAAGAGGCTGAGGCCGAGTGCGCTGCCATTCTGGCGCAGGAACATGACGATCCGAAAACCGGTAAACGCATCGTTATGGCGCACCCGGCTTATGATCAGTGTATTAAAGCGAGCCATGTCTTTAACCTGCTGGACGCCCGTGGCGTGATCTCAGTGACCGAACGGCAGGCCTATATCGGTCGAGTACGGGCGCTGGCCAAACAATGCGCCGACGCGTTTCTGGTGACCGAGGCCGCCGGGTTTGAGGCCTGATGGGGCGTTCATGCCAAACCGGGCAACAGCACTTTCAGGCCGTCCGCGATCATGCTGATAGCGATGGCCGACAGGATCATGCCCATGAAGCGGCTCATGATAACGCGCGCATTGCTCGACAATCGCTTGGCCAAAGCAGACGCGTTCCAGAATGTGATGAACAGCAGAAACAGAACAGCCACGAAGACGCTTGCATAGATGATGGCATCCATGGGCTTGGAAATATGGTGAGCATAAAGGATCAGCGTCGTGATCGTGCCGGGCCCCACCAAAATGGGGAAGGCCAACGGGTAGAAGGCAACCGTAGCGGGTTCGGGGTAGTCCTGTTTTTCCCCCTCGGTGCCGTGGTGCGTGGTGCTTTCTTTGCCGCTCAGCATGTTCAGGCCGATCATCAGAACAACAAGACCACCCGCTACGCGCAGATCGTCCACGCTGATTCCAAACAGGCCCAGCGTCTGGTTGCCGACCGCGGCGAAAGCTGCGCCGAGGATCAGGCAGTACGTCGCTGTCTTCGCCGCGACCTTGCGCTGGTCGGCGGGTGTCAGACCATCGGTGACGCTCAGGAATACGGGCAGGTTGGTGATCGGGTTCATGATCGCAAACAGCGCGCCGAAAAAGCCAACGGCAAGGGTCATGTCCATTCCAACAACCTCGTTCCAACCTGTATCAGTTTGGAAACTGGCCCATTTCCCGTGAAGTTGAAAGAGGCCGCGTGATCAGGATGTCCAAAAAATGACCGGAAAACTGCTTGCAATCATCCTCGTCGTATCGGCGGCTTTGGCCGGTTTCGGCATGTATTATTTGCAGGTCTATGGGTTCTACTACGATGTCCCCTCTCAGCCTGGTCAGGATGTTTCCATATTGGTGGAAGGGGCAGAGACCCCGCAGCCAATCCCGTATTCGGCGTTTCAGGCGATTGACGCTGACAGTTCTCCGATCCGGTACCGGGCGTGTTTTTTAACCGATCTGAAGGCCGAAGACTTGGCGACATTCCGGCGAGTTGAAAACCCCGAACCGTTGACTGCACCGGGCTGGTTTGACTGCTACGATGCCGTGGCCATTGCAGAAGCCCTGAAATCCGGGCAGGCGCAAGCGTTCATCGGGGCTAAAAATATCCATTATGGCGTAGACCGCATTGTTGCCGTGACCTCGGATGGCGAGGGCTATGTCTGGCACGCACTGAACAATTGCGGTGAAAAGGCCTATGACGGGACGGTAGTGGGCGAGGAATGTCCGCCCCGGCCTGAAAACTGAGGCTATCATGACCGACGCAGCGCTTCACGTTCCCAATTTTCTGACCGCCACGCTTGGCATTGCGGTCTATCTGATTGGGGCCGAGATCAACGCGCGTGTCGCGTTGCTGCGTCAGTTTAATATCCCCGAGCCTGTCACCGGCGGGTTGCTGGCGTCACTTGTGTTGCTGTTTCTGTATCTCGTGGCAGGGCTTGAGCTGACCTTCGATCTCGCCTCGCGGGATTTTCTGCTGATTGTGTTCTTTGCAGGAATTGGTTTGAACGCTCGACTTGCGGATTTGATTTCCGGCGGCAAACCTTTGTTTTTGCTTCTCATATTGACGCTGGTTACGATCGTTGCCCAGAATGTCGTCGGTGCGGTTGGCGCCGTCGCCTTTGGTTACCCGGCGCAGGCCGGGGTTCTCTTTGGATCAGCTTCTCTGATCGGAGGGCACGGCACAGCTATCGCTTGGGCCCCCGAGGTCGACGCGGTGACCGGTCTTGGCGGCGCGACCGAATTGGGCGTTGCCGTGGCGACGCTGGGCCTTGTGCTGGCTGCTCTGGTAGGCGGGCCGATTGCCCGCTTTCTGGTCGAAGGCAAAAACCTGACCCCAGAACGCCCTGGCGAAGAACACACGGTCGGGCTGCCGGATGATGCCACTGAGGCCGAGACCAAGATCGATCACCTAACCATCATGCGCGTGCTGCTCTATCTGAATCTGGCGATCATCTTTGGTTACATTCTGAGCGAGGCCATTGCAGCCACCGGGCTGAAACTGCCCTTGTTCGTGCCCTGCCTGATCATGGGGATCGTCATTGCCAATATCCGCACTGCACTGGCGCCCAAGGCTCCGCCAGTGTCGCGCACGCCGTCACTGGCGCTGATCTCGGAATTCTCACTGGGCGCGTTTCTGGCCATGTCGCTGATGAGCCTGCAATTGTGGACCATTGCCGAGCTTGGTCTTGCCATAGCCGTCATCATGACCGCGCAAACCCTATTTGCCGTGGCTTTTGTGATCTGGGTGCTGTTCCCGGTGATGGGCGGTAACTATCGCGCCGCTGTGTTGTCAGCCGGGTTCGGTGGCTTTGCTTTGGGCGCGACGCCGACCGCCATTGCCAATATGACCGCAGTTACCAAGCGATATGGCCCGTCTCCTATTGCCTTTATTGTGCTGCCCCTTGTATCCGCATTCTTTGTGGACATCGCCAATGCCATCGTCATTCAGACGATCGTCAATTTCTAAGGACCGAAAATGCCCGACCTGCTGATCGAACTGTTTTCCGAGGAAATCCCCGCCCGCATGCAGACCCGCGCGGGCGAGGACCTGAAAAAGCGGATCACCGACGGTTTGGTCGAGGCTGGCCTGACCTATGCTGGCGCTGCCGCCCTGACCACGCCGCGTCGCCTGACGCTGGCGATTGAAGGGCTGCTGGCTGAAAGCCCGACCATCCGTGAGGAACGCAAGGGGCCGAAAGTTAGCGCACCGGACAAGGCCATCGAAGGCTTCCTGCGTGGCGCTGGCCTGACCCGCGATCAATTGGAGGAGCGCGACACACCCAAAGGCGCGGTCTATTTCGCCACCATCGAAAAAGCCGGACGCCCCGCGGCTGAGATCGTGGCCGAAGTGCTTGAGGCCACCATTCGCAACTTTCCCTGGCCCAAGTCGATGCGCTGGGGCGGTGGCCCGCTGCGCTGGGTGCGTCCGTTGCATTCGATCCTGTGCATCCTGTCCGACGAAACAGGCACGCAGGTGGTGCCGCTTGAGGTCGATGGCATCACATCCGGCGACACCACTGCAGGCCACCGTTTCATGGCGCCGAACCGGTTTTCGGTCACGTCCTTCGACGACTACGCCGCCAAATTGAAGCGCGCCTTTGTCGTGCTGAACCCCGGCGACCGCGCCGAGCATATCTGGAACGACGCGCAGAACATGGCCTTTGCCGCGGGTCTGGAAGTGGTCGACGACAAGGGCCTGCTGGCCGAGGTCGCTGGTCTGGTCGAATGGCCCGTGGTGTTGATGGGGCAGATCGACGAGGAGTTTTTGGAGTTGCCGCCCGAGGTGCTGCAGACCTCGATGAAAGAGCACCAGAAATTCTTCTCGGTCCGCAATCCCAAAACCGGGCGGATCGAACGCTTCATCACCGTCGCCAACCGCGAAACCGCCGACAATGGCGCGACCATTCTGGCGGGCAACCAAAAGGTGCTGTCCGCCCGTCTGGCCGATGCGAAATTCTTCTGGGAGAACGACCTGCGCGTCGCCAAATCGGATATCGCCCAATGGACCCGCGCGCTGGAGAATGTGACCTTCCACAACAAGCTGGGCACACAGGCTGAACGCATCGACCGCATCGCCGCGCTGGCCCGCGAACTGGCGCCCGTAGTGGGAGCGGATGCGGATCAGGCCGAGAAAGCCGCGCGTTTGGCAAAGGCGGATCTGAGTTCCGAGATGGTCTATGAATTCCCGGAACTTCAGGGGCTTATGGGGCGGTATTACATCGAAGCCGCAGGCGAAGACGCCGCCGTGGCCGCCGTGGCGCACGAGCATTACTCGCCGCTCGGTCCCTCGGACGACGTGCCCACCGCGCCGCTGTCGGTGACTGTCGCGCTGGCAGACAAGCTGGACACGCTGACCGGGTTCTGGGCGATTGATGAGAAGCCGACGGGATCGAAAGACCCTTTTGCCCTGCGCCGCGCAGCGTTGGGGGTAATTCGGTTGGTTTTGGAGAATGAACTTTCTTTGTCGGTCGCTGATGTAATCGAAAAGACTGTGGAAATAGGACAAGCGCCAGAATTGGCTTACATCCGAGACATGCAGACCCATATCGAGGCGAGTAAGGGTAAAAGAGACGTAAGTGCCGCTTTCGAATTTGCGATGACTCGAGCGGAAGGTTGGAAGCCTTTGAATCTTTCGTGGCAAGCTGAGGATGAAAACGTAAACACTCAAACTATGCCGGACCCGGATCTCGTTACCGGAATTTACAAAGACGAGTTTGGTTGGCCCTATTCGTCCTTTAACGGCACCGCGCGCAATCGGGCAGACACATCTTATATGCCCTGGTCGGCAACGACGCCTAAGGGGTTTGTGGATAAGCAAGGCGACCTCCTCTCCTTCTTCCACGACCGCCTCAAGGTCTTCCTGCGCGACGAGGGCATCCGCCACGACATCATCGACGCCTGTATCGCGATGGAGGGGAATGACGACCTCAACCTGCTGGTCAAACGCGCCCGTGCTCTGAACGCGGTGATCGCGACCGAGGATGGCGAGAACCTCGTGCAGGGCTTCAAGCGCGCCAACAACATCCTGACGCAGGCCGAGGAGAAGGATGGCGTCGAATACTCCTATGGTGCGGATGTGAAATTTGCCGAGACGGACAGCGAAAAGGCGCTGTTTGCCGCTCTGGACGGGACGCAGGGTAAGATCAACGCGGCGTTAAAGGCCGAGGATTTCCCGTCAGCCATGTCCTCAATGGCCGCGCTGCGTGGTCCGGTGGATGCGTTTTTCGAAGATGTTCAGGTCAATACCGACAACGACATCCTGCGCCGCAATCGCCTGAACCTGCTGAGCCAGATCCGGCAGGTCTGCTCCAGCGTGGCCGATCTCAGCAAGATCGAAGGCTAAGCTATAACGCCCTTGCGCCATTGGTGCAGGGGCTTATGCTGCGTGCAAACTAAAAGGTGCCGCAGTGCAGAATAATCCACATACCACTCTGATCACGTCCGAAGCGCCCGTCACCGCCAACACCCATGGCGGGCGGGCGAAATGCCTGCAACGTCTGGTCCGCCTGGACCTGCCGGTGCCGCGAACTGTGGCGCTGTCCTTTGATGCGGTCCATCGGATTGCGGAGGGTCATGTGCCCGATATCGCGGCGATCCTTGAACAGTTCGATCAGACAGCGCTGCTGTGTGTGCGGCCCAGTTCCGAAGACCCCGATTGGGGAGGCCCCGGCGCTATCCTGAATATCGGCATGAACGACGCGCGTTACGTAGACTTGTCAGATTCGATGGGGGCCGAGGCCGCTGCCGCGCTGTATCTGCGTTTCGTCCAAAGCTTTGCCATCCATGTGGCCCGTCTGGACGCTGATGTATTTGATGATATCGACGCGGATGGCAGGGAGGGGTTGCGCCAGTCCTTGCGGGCCTATGAGGATGAAACTGACGAAGCCTTCCCTCAGGAACGGGGTGAGCAACTTATTGCCGTTCTAAGGTCGATGGCTCGAGCATGGGACGGAACCTCGGCTCGGTTGCTGAGGCAGGCAAAGGGCGCACCTGCGGATGCAGGGCTGGGCTTGGTCATTCAGGAGATGATCCCAGGAGTGGGGCAGGGTGAATGCGGCTCGGGTGTATTGCAACTGGTGGATTCCACAACGGGAATGCCGCAGATCACCGGCCGATACCTGAGCCAGAGTCAGGGGCGGGATGCCTTGGGCGATGGTGTGGCAGCGCTCTATCTGGAAAAGGATCCGCGCGGGAAGTCGTTGGAAGAAGTGGCACCAGAAGCCTTTGCTAACGTCAAGGCCCATGCCGCACTGATGCGCACCAAACTGCGCGAGGAAATGCAGGTCGAGTTCGTGATCGAAAACGACCATGTACACATTCTGGATGGCGTGCGGGTGCAGCGCAGCGCGCGCGCCGCGCTGCGGATCGCGGTTCGGTTGGCTGAAGATGGCATCATTCCACCGCAGGAGGCAGTGATGCGGGTCGATCCGCATTCTTTGAACGAGATGCTGCACCGGCAGGTCCACCCTGAGGCGCACCGCGATGTTTTGACCACGGGTATCGCTGCCAGCCCGGGGGCCGCGACTGGTAAGATTGTGTTCACCGCCGCCGAGGCGCAGGCCAGTGCCGCGCGCGGTGAGCCTTGTATTCTGGTGCGTCGCGAGACAGCGCCCGAGGATGTGCGCGGAATGCACGCGGCCGTCGCGGTGCTGACCGAAAAGGGCGGCATGACCAGCCACGCGGCGGTGATTGGCCGCGGATTGGGTCTGCCCTGTATCGTCGGCGCATCCGAGATGAGGTTCCAGACCAAGGAAAAGCTGCTGACCGCGCCTGATGGACGTGTTTTCACAACCGGCGACACGCTGACGATCGACGGGAGCTCGGGACAGGTATTGGCGGGGCAGCCTGCCATGCTGGAAGCTGCACTGGATGACTGTTTCCAGACGTTGATGGGCTGGGCCGATGACGAGCGTGATATCGCCATCCGCGCCAACGCGGATACGCCGGCTGATGCGCAAACCGCGCGGAATTTTCTGGCGCAGGGGATCGGCCTTTGCCGGACCGAGCATATGTTCTTTGACCCCGGCCGCCTTATCGTGATGCGCGAGATGATCTTTGCGCAGACGTCCTCGGGCCGTGCGGCGGTGCTGGAGCGTCTGCTGCCGATGCAGCGTGAGGATTTCGTGCAATTGTTCCGGATCATGGAGGGGCAGCCGGTCTGTATCCGCCTGTTCGACCCGCCTCTGCACGAATTCCTGCCGACCACACGCAGTGGACAGCGTGAACTGGCCGAAGCTCTGGATCTGCCGGTCTCGGATGTCGAACGGCGCGTGGCGGCGATGACCGAATACAACCCGATGCTGGGTCTGCGCGGTGTGCGTCTGGGTGTAACCGTGCCTGAAATCTACGACATGCAGGCCCGTGCAATCTTTGAGGCAACGCTTGAGGCCAGCAAGGACGGTGCCCCCGTGGTGCCCGAGGTGATGATCCCGCTGGTTTCCGCCAAGCGAGAGGTGGAACTGGTCAAATCCCGTATCGACTCGGTCGCGGCCTCGGTCGCCAGCGAACGCGGAGAAGAATTCGAATATCGCCTTGGTGTGATGGTCGAAACGCCACGGGCCTGTCTGCGGGCTGATGAAATTGCGCCGCACACGTCGTTCCTGAGTTTCGGCACCAACGACCTGACCCAGATGACCTATGGCTTGTCGCGTGACGATGCGGGCCGGTTCATGTCGGCCTATGTGCAGCAGGGTGTCTTTGTCGAAGATCCGTTCCATGTCCTCGATCCGGACGGGGTCGGAGAATTGCTGAAACTCGGGGCCGAACGTGGGCGCCAGACGCAGCCGAACGTTACCCTTTCGGTATGCGGTGAACACGGTGGTAACCCCGAATCAATCGCCATTTGCCGGGATCTGGGGTTTGACTATGTGTCATGCTCACCCTTTCGGGTGCCGGTCGCTCGGCTGGCTTCCGCTCAACTGGCGATTTCGTCCAGACTTGGGGGTTGACACAGGCCAAATGCCCTAGGATTAGTGGTTTTCAGGCGACCTTGTGACGGAATTATTTTTTCGCACGGGCGATTTTCCACTTGCGTTTTCTTCCGAACTGGACGTCCCGGCCAGACTGCGTTAAATGCCTCGTCGCGCCCGCCGGGGGAGGGTACGGCGCGATTTGTGCCTGTGCGAGGTTATCTGATGCTACGATACATACTGGCTGCTGCCACATTGGCGGCAACCGTGCTGCCAAGTGTGTCTTTCGCTGAAAGGGAAGCCACCAATACCGCCGAACGCGAACTTGTTACCCGGACCGATCTGCCCGGACAGAACTTTCGCGACTACCTAACCCTGTTCAAGCCCCGCAAAGAGCTTGAGCCTGTAGAAGTTTCGTATTCGAAGGCTTGGCTGGACCAACAGCCAAAGGCCAAAGGGGACGTGAACTTTGAGTGCTTGGCTGAAGCGCTGTACTTTGAAGCGCGCGGCGAAAGCGTGCGCGGTCAGTTCGCCGTGGCCGAGGTCATTCTGAACCGCGTCAAAAGCAACCGTTTTCCGAATTCGCTGTGTGGCGTGATCAAACAGGGAACGGGCAAAAGATATCAATGCCAGTTCACCTATACCTGTGATGGCCACAAGGAAGTGATCCGCGAAAAAAAGGCCTATGAGCGTGTGTCCAAAGTTGCGCGTGCCGCAATTGACGGCGTCGCCAAGGAACTGACTGAAGGGGCCACACATTACCACACCACTGCGGTGAGACCGTCGTGGTCGCGCGTTTACAAGGAAACCGCGCGCATTGGTGTGCATATCTTCTACAGGCACAACTACCGCACCGCGAGCAACTAAAAGGCATTCCCGCGCTGCCATCTAAGCAGCGCGGGCTGTCGAACTCGGCTGATTGTGGGCCTACAAGCTGGACCCGCCGGCGGTCACGAATTCCGATCAGAGTAGCGTGAATCGAAATGCCGGGGCAGGGCTTAACGGGTGGATTGATCCGAATTGGCTTTCCCCAACGCCGCATTCGGTGTCTGGAATGGCGTTTGAGGCGGTGTTATATGCGCGCGCACCGTATAGTTTTGGCTGATCAGCCCACCAAGCCCGAAAAGGTCCGTTGCATGAGCTCTGAAGTCCGTCTTGCCTTTGCGCACCCGTCCGAGCGGTCCGAAGCGACCGCCACGCGCGGCCCGCTGGACCGCATTTCATTGCGGGATCATATTGTCGAGGTCGAAATCGGCGCGTTTCAGGCCGAGCGTGGCACGACACAGCGTATCTGTTTCAACATCGTGGTCGAAGTGCGCCCGCTTACCGACCCGATTGACGATGACGTGGACCGCATCCTGTCCTATGACCGCGTGACCGAGGCGATTGCGCATGAACTGGCCGCCGAGCGACTGAACCTGCTTGAGACATTGGCGGATCGCGTTGCTGAGCGTATTCTGCTTGAGCCTCAGGCTGTAAGGGCTTTTGTCAGAATCGAAAAACTGGATCGCGGCCCTGGCGCCCTGGGTGTTGAAATTGTTCGCGGCAGGGACGCGATCCATCACGACGTGGTCGAGGAAGAGCGCCCCCATCCGCGGTTGGTGTTTCTGTCGAACGAGGCGATTGCCTCGTCTAATCTGGCCGGGTGGATTGACCAGTTGGAAAACCGTCAACGTCCCCTGATTCTGTGCCTGGGTGCTGCGGATATGGATGTCCCGCAAACCGGCCACGCGATGACGCAGCGCCGAATTGACTTGCTGGCGATTGAACAGAACGCCTGGGTTCTCGCTGCGAAAGATCATCGCTGTGTGGTGGTGTCAACTCGGACCGAACTGGACTGGGCGATGAAGAACGGTCAGATCTGCGTTTGGGCTCCTTCCAAGATCGTGCTGGATGCTGTGGACGGCCCCTCCGCCGCACCCTCGGACGCTGTCGCCTTGGCGGCGTGGTTCGCGGCCACTTTTGAAGCCAGCGAAATGATGGTGATCGGCGGTGCTTTGCCGAAAGCGCCTAAGACACCCCTGCGCGCCATTCCGGTGGATCAGGCGCAGCTGTGACAGAATACTTCCGACCGCTGGTGCAACACGGCCCGGCCCACCCGACTGGCGCGATGCCTCTTGCGGGACAGCCTTTGTGGTTCACACATGCCGAACGTCTGTCGCGGACGGAAACCCCGATTGTTGTTGCGGCACAGGACATTCCGAGTGATGTGCTTGCACGACTGACCGGGCCGCGCGCTGAGATTACGGGGTTGGCGATGGATCGGCCTCAGATCATGGGCATCCTCAACACGACACCGGACAGTTTTTCCGATGGCGGCGTGCACAATTCGGTCGAGGCTGCAACGGTCGCCGCGGATCAGATGGTGGCGCATGGGGCCAGCATTCTGGATATCGGCGGAGAATCCACCCGTCCAGGGGCTTCTTACGTACCTGATGATGAAGAAATCGCGCGAACCCAACCTGTTGTCGAGGCCATCCGCGCCAACACGCAGGCGCTGATCTCCATCGATACACGCAAAGCCAGCGTTGCGCGGGCGGCGTGGGATGCGGGGGCCGGGCTGATCAACGACGTCTCTGGTTTCACCTTTGACCCGCAACTTGCATCGTTTTGCGCCGAGGTTGATGCCCCGGTCTGCGTGATGCACATGCAGGGCGACCCGGCTACAATGCAGGACGATCCTCAATATGACGACGTTCTGCTGGATGTGTACGATTTCCTTGACGGGATGGTCGCGCAGTTGCAGCAACTGGGCCTGAACCGCGACCGAATCGTGATTGATCCGGGAATCGGGTTCGGCAAAACGCAGGCGCACAATCTGGCTCTTCTGCAAAACCTCAGCCTGTTTCACGGCATCGGATGCCCGATTCTGCTGGGAGTGTCTCGCAAGGGGCTCATCGGGCAGATCGGTCTGGAGCCGCGCAAGGACGCCCGCGCGCCGGGATCAATCGCCGTGGCATTGGCAGGATTGTCCCAGGGCGTGCAGATCCTGCGGGTTCATGACGTGCCCGAGACCGCTCAGGCCTTGCGTCTGTGGGCTTCCGTCCGGTAATCCCGTCACAGGCAAGAAATTACGGAGTGACACGATGCGCAAGCTGTTCGGAACCGACGGGGTGCGGGGCACCGCCAATACCCATCCGATAACGGCCGAGATGGCCCTGCGTATCGGGGCTGCCGTTGGGCGGTATTTCCGTCGCAATCAATCCGGCGCGCACCGGGTGGTGATTGGCAAGGACACGCGCCTGTCCGGGTACATGTTGGAAAACGCGCTGACCGCCGGGTTGACCTCGACCGGTATGAACGTGCTGTTGCTGGGTCCGGTGCCAACGCCCGCCGTGGGGCTGATGACCCGGTCAATGCGTGCGGATCTGGGCGTGATGATTTCGGCCAGTCATAATCCGGCAGAGGACAACGGCATCAAGTTCTTTGGCCCCGACGGATACAAGTTGTCCGATCAAGCCGAGCTTGAGATTGAGCGTCTGATCGAAGAGGGCGTCAAACCCACGCAGGCTCAAAATATCGGCCGCGCGCGTCGGGTGGATGATGCGCGGTTTCGATACGGTGAACGGGTGAAGTCCTCGCTGTCCCGCGACCTGCGTCTGGATGGACTGAAAGTGGTGGTCGACTGTGCCAACGGCGCCGCGCACCGCACCGCCCCCGAGGTTCTGTGGGAACTGGGCGCCGAGGTCATTCCGGTCGGGATCGCACCGAACGGCAAGAACATCAACCTGAATTGCGGCTCGACCAAACCTCAGCTGGCGGCCGAAACGGTTGTGGCCCATGGCGCTGATGTTGGGATCTGTTTGGACGGCGATGCCGACCGCGTCGTGATGGTCGATGAGTGCGGGCACGTGGCTGATGGCGATCAGCTTATGGCGCTGCTGGCGACCAGTTGGGCCAAGGCGGATCGCCTTGAGGGCGGCGCGCTGGTTGCGACGGTGATGTCCAATCTCGGGCTGGAACGGCACCTGGCCGCGCAAGGGCTGCGGCTGGAGCGAACAGCTGTTGGCGATCGCTATGTCGTTGAACGGATGCGCGAAGGCGGGTTCAATCTGGGTGGAGAACAGTCGGGTCACATCGTTATGAGCGACTATGCCACCACCGGCGACGGTCTGATGGCTGGGCTACATTTTCTGGCCGAGATGGTGCACTCGGGCCGCAAGGCCTCTGAACTGTCGGTGCAGTTCGAATCCGTACCTCAGTTATTGAAGAACGTGCGTTATCAGGACGGGCAGAGCCCGCTGGAAGCCGGCAGCGTTAAAGCCGCCATCGCCGATGCCGAAGCGCGCCTGAACGGGCAGGGTCGTCTGCTGATCCGGAAGTCGGGGACAGAACCCTTGATCCGCGTGATGGCGGAATGTGAGGATGATGCCCTGTTGACGCAGGTTGTCGATGGCATCGTGGCCGAGGTCGAGGCGGTCGCGGGTTAACGCCCGATCAGCATCTTGAGCAAGCTGAACCACTGGCTGATCGCCAGCCCGGTTAGGATCATGATCAACGCGATGTAGAACCGAAGGGGCAGCGCCTCGGACAGAATCCATGCGCCAAATATCATCGACCAGATCGGCACCTGATAGTTGACCAGCGTCAGGAAAACAGACCCGGCGCTGCGAATGATCGAAACGCGCAACAAGGTGGCGAAGGCGGTGGGTAAAAGGCCCAGCGCGATGATCGCAAGGCCGGGGCGCGTACCTTCCCAGTGGGGGAGGCCCTCGGTCACCAGCATGATGGGCAGCAAGAGCGCCGCGCCAACGACCAGTGACAACGCGGCCAAAGCGACGGGATCAACGGGTGGGCAGCGCCGGGTGAAGATCGACGCGCAGGAATAGCACAGGGCGGCCCCGATACAGGCTAGCTGAGCCAAGGGTTCCGCCCCCTGTCCGATTTGTGCCAGCCCCGGGCCGATCAGTACCAGTGCACCACAAAAGCCCAGAGATACCCCAAGGAGCCTGCGCAGGTTCAGCGGCTCGTCTGAAAAGAAATGCGCCAATGGTAATACCATCAGCGGAATCGCTGCCATCGACAGGCCCGCAAAGGCCGAGGCCACATATTGCTGCCCCCAACTGAGTAACAGGAAAGGCAGCGCAGTCGACAACACGCCAATGATTGCGATGTAACCCCAGAGTTTCGGACCGCCCGACGGCAACTTACGCCCGGTCAGCGCCATCATCCCCAGCAAGGTCAAGGCGCCAAGGGTGGTGCGCGCAGTGGCAACAGTGACTGGCCCGTATCCTTCCAACGCCATGGCGACGACCATGAACGTTCCACCCCAGATGAGGCCCAAAGTTATAACGCCGCTCCAATCGCGGGATGTGGGTTGGTCAACCATGTTGGGCCTAAAAATCAGGAGGTGTTGAGACAAAAAAGGGCGGCCGTTTGGCCGCCCTTTCGCAAAGAACCGTCAGGATCAGTTCTTTTCCTTGTCGACCATTTTACCAGCCGAAATCCAAGGCATCATAGCGCGCAGTTTCGCACCGGTTTCCTCGATCATGTGCTCGTCATTGGCACGGCGCGAAGCTTTGATGGTCGGCTGACCAACAGCGTTTTCCAGCATGAAGTCACGAACGAACTTGCCCTGCTGGATGTCGTTCAGAACCTCTTTCATACGCGCTTTGGTTTCGTCGTATTTCAGGATACGCGGGCCAGTGACGTACTGGCCGTACTCGGCAGTGTTCGAGATCGAGTAGTCCATGTTCGCAATGCCGCCTTCGTAGATCAGGTCCACGATCAGCTTCACTTCGTGCAGACACTCGAAATAGGCCATTTCCGGCGCGTAGCCTGCCTCGACCAGAGTTTCAAAGCCGCAGCGGATCAGTTCAACCAGACCGCCGCACAGAACAGCTTGTTCACCGAACAGGTCGGTTTCGCATTCTTCACGGAAGTTGGTTTCGATGATGCCCGAACGGCCGCCGCCGATGGCCGAGCAGTAGGACAAACCGATTTCCAGCGCTTTGCCGGTTGCGTCGTTGTTGACGGCAACCAGGCAGGGCACGCCGCCGCCTTTGACATATTCGCCGCGCACGGTGTGGCCCGGGCCTTTGGGGGCCATCATGATGACGTCGACGCCTTCTTTCGGCTCGATCAGGCCAAAGTGGACGTTCAGACCGTGGGCGAAGGCGATGGCCGAGCCGGGCTTGATGTTGTCATGCACGTATTTCTTGTAGGTCTCTGCCTGCAGTTCGTCGGGCATGGTGAACATGATGACGTCGCACCAGGCCGCCGCTTCGGCGATACCCATGACTTCCAGACCTTCGGCTTCGGCTTTCCTGGCCGATGCGGAACCTTCGCGCAGAGCGACGACCAGGTTCTTCGCGCCCGAGTCGCGCAGGTTCAGCGCGTGCGCGTGACCTTGCGAGCCATAGCCCAGGATGGCTACTTTTTTGTCTTTGATCAGGTTGATGTCGCAATCGCGATCGTAATAGACGCGCATGATTCCGGTCCTTTCTGTTACGGTTGCTGCGCTTTTAGTTCGGTGTGGCTTGGTTGGCGAGCGTTGAAGCATTGAGTATTTGGAAAAAAGGTGAAAAGTTATTCGCGAAAGTACGAATTAGAGAATAAATCATGCTTGATGACATGGACCGGCGCATTCTGCGTCATTTACAGACCGAACCGACCCTTTCCATGGCCGAACTGGCCGAGCGGTGTGGGGTCAGCCAGGGCGTGAGCTGGCGCCGGGTCGAGAAGATGCAGGCGTCGGGCGTCATTCAGGGACAGGAGGCTGTCCTTGACTGGACCGCGCTTGGATATGCCGTTGAGGTCTCGTTGCGTGTGACACTGGACAAGACCCAGCCCCGTGCCTTCGATGAATTCACTGCTGCTGCGCGCGATGTATCAGAAGTAATCGAAATCCAGACTTTTCTGGGCCGTGTGGATGTTCGTCTTTCGGTGCTGGCACGCGACATGTCACACTATCAGCAAATCTACCGCGACCGCATTCTGACCTTGCCGCACATCGCCGATATCGAGGCGCTGATGCATATTGCGCGAGTGAAGCGAAACGAGGTTCTACCGGTATGATTGAGCTTGATGAAACAGACCGCCAAATCCTACGAGCGCTGGTGCAGGATGCCACTCAGAGTGCTGGAGCCCTGGGTCGTAAACTTGGATTGTCGCAGCCTGCGACCTGGCGGCGTATCAGGCGGTTGGAAACGGCAGGAGTAATCCGGGGGCGTCGTCTGCGCCTGAATGCCGAGGCGTTGGGGTTCGGCGTGACAGTCTTTTTGGGGGTCAAACTGGCCCGCAAAGGTCAGGTCAGTCTGGAAGATTTCGAACGTGCCGTCAGCGCCATCCCCGAGGTTCAGACGGTCGAGCACGTCCTTGGCCTGTACGATTATCGCCTTCGGGTTGTCGCCCGCGACCTGTCCGACTTTGAGCGGGTTCTGCGGCGGCGGATCATGACCCTACCCGGTGCCGGGGACGTCGAAGCCAACGTCCTGCTTAGCGAAGAGCGATTACCCGGTCCGATCGGTTAGGGTCAGTATCTGGTGCGAATGCAATAGCCGGGATGATGGGTCATTCGGGCGAAGGCCATCGGCTCACCATCTTTCCAGGTCGTGCGTTCAAGTTGGATCATCGATGTGCCGGCCGTGGTTCCCATGAATTCGGCCAATCTCCCGTCGGCGGAAATCGCACAGAATGCAACCTCTGCTTCAGTAAAGGGGGCTATGTTCAGCAGCCATTCATGCGGGCCTTGCGAGGTCAGATCGGCATTCTCGACCTCGGGTACGGTATCGATGTTGATCCAGCGCTCTTCCAGCTGAAATGGGCGGTTGTCGGCATAGTGCATGCAGATCACATGCAGCACGCGCGCGTCTGGTGAGACACTGAGTTGCGAGGCCAGCCAACCGGGACTGGACACTACATTACGTTCGACAAGAGCATAACGATAAGTCGAGTTTTGATTCTCAACGGCCTGGCGCGCCAGCGAAAACTCGAGTTTCGCGTGTTTGCTGGGTTCTTTTTTGACCCGCGTGCCGCTTTTGCGCTTACGCTCTACAAATCCTTGATCGGATAACTCCCGCAGGGCGCGATTTACGGTCGCGCGCGCGCAATTGAATTCTTCGGCAAGCTGCGTTTCCGTCGGCAGCAAAGATCCCTGAGGCCAGATTCGGCTTTCAATGCGACGTTTAACTTCGTCCCGTACAACCTGAAAACTGATCCGCTTTTGAGCAGTCACGAGGAGCAAAACCTTTCTTCTACAAAGTGTATGTATCTGTTCAGAAACACCTCTGGGTGTAAAGGGGTGGTGACACTATTTGGCGTCACTTCGGGGGTTATATGGTGCAGTTTCGAACCTAAAATTCACGGGGAAATAAAGTTCCGTGGCGTCAATTGTCGGCGCAAGAAAACTGCTTTACCAATCTCGCCAGAAGATTCACGTTGCCCGAGTACTGTTTGAAAGGACAAATCATGCCGGCGCTTTTGGATAGCATTGACCCCAATGGGCTCGAGGAGTTCTCGGTTGTTTTCACCGACCGTTCCCTGAACCACATGTCGGCCCGGTTTCAGACCGTCATGCGCGACATCTCAAACATGCTGAAAGATGTCTACAACGCGGACGGTATTGCCGTAATCCCGGGCGGTGGGACCTATGCAATGGAGGCCGTGGCCAGACAGTTCGCGCGCAAAGCCAACGTTCTGGTCGTGCGTAACGGATGGTTTTCCTATCGTTGGAGCCAGATCGTCGAATCCGCAGATCTGACGGCGTCGGCCATGGTGCTCAAGGCGCGTCAAACCGGCAATTCGAGCCCATCTCCGTTTGCACCAGCACCGATCGAAGAGGTGGTATCAACTATTCGAGAACAACGTCCGGATGTGGTGTTTGCTCCGCACGTTGAAACCGCAGCAGGTCTGATTCTGCCGGATGACTATGTGACCGCCATGGCGGCGGCTGCGCATGAGGTTGGCGCGTTGATGGTGCTGGACTGCATCGCCTCTGGCTGTGCTTGGGTCGACATGAAGGCAACTGGAGTGGACGTCCTGATCTCAGCCCCGCAGAAAGGGTGGAGCGCTTCGCCCTGTGCCGGTCTGGTCATGCTATCCGAACGGGCCGAGGCGCGATTGGAGGAGACGACCTCTGATAGTTTCGCCGTTGACCTGAAGAAGTGGCGTCAGATCATGCAGGCCTATGAGAATGGCGGGCATGCTTATCACGCCACGATGCCGACTGACGCGCTGCAGGCGTTCCGGGATACGATGAACGAGACCCGCGATTACGGTTTTGAAAAGCTACGCGATGCGCAATGGGCTTTGGGCAACGGTGTACGGGCGATGCTGAAGGACAAGGGCATCGTGTCTGTGGTCGCCGATGGGTTCGGTGCGCCGGGGGTTGTGGTCAGCTATACCTCGGATCCCGAGATTCAGAACGGCAAGAAATTCGCCGCCTTGGGTATGCAGATCGCTGCCGGTGTTCCGCTGCAATGCGATGAGCCCGAGGGGTTCAGTACCTTCCGTCTGGGTCTGTTCGGGCTGGACAAGCTGTATGACGTAGATGGCACAATTGCTCGACTCAAGCGCGTGCTGGATCAGGTACTGTGATCTTCTGAGTGACCTGGGGGCCTCAGCGTACGCCGAGGCCCATCTGCATCAACGTCTTGCGCACAGGAGGCAGAGAATAGAGCGCATTCAGCCCCATCGCCCGCGCATCGCGCAGTGGCCGTGCCTCGATCATCGAGGCGCGGTTCAGCAGGTCGATGCCTTTGACGCGCATCTCGATCTCCGAGTGGCGGGCTTTGTGGTAGGCGTCCAGCATTTGCGCATCGCCCAGACCTTCGGGTCGAGCCTGGGCGAGGTCCAACAGAGTGCGCAGATCACCTAGTGACATGTTCAATCCTTGCGCACCGATGGGTGGCACCACGTGAGCGGCCTCAGCCATCAGGGCGATGCGCTCGCCCGAAAGGCGTTCCGCCGACTGACTTATAATCGGCCAGATGGTTCGGCGCGATGCCAGTTTCAACGGCCCGAACAGCCCGCAGGATCGTTCGGTCATCAGAGCTTCGAACGCCTCGGCATCGGTGTTCAACAATTCAACCGCGCGAGGACCGCGTTCCATCCAGACAATCGCGGATGAGGGCTGACCCTGCCAATCGGGCAGGGGGACCAGTGTGAACGGCCCGCCCGAGCGGTGTATCTCGGTCGAGACGTTTTCGTGCGGGATCGGGTGCGTAACCGCAAATGCCAGCGCCTTCTGGCCATAACGAGTGGTGTGCACGTTGATCCCCGCGGCCTCGCGCATCGGGGAATTGCGCCCGTCCGCGGCGACCACCAGTTTGCAGCGTATACGGCTGCCATCGCTCAGGCCCACGCGGGCCTCGGCGGTGCGCGTGAACAGGCTGACGGTGCCTGTGCCGGGGCGGAAATCGACATTGGGCAGTTCGGTCAGACGGGCCACCATCTCGCGCCGCAACAGCCAGTTGGGCAGGTTCCAGCCAAAGGGCAGGTCCGAGATATCGGCGGCGTTGAAATCGCGCACCACGCGGGGTTCGGGCACATCGCCGCCCGCATCCACGATGCGCATGATCTGCAGGGGGGCGGCGTGTTCATCCAGTCGCTGCCACAACCCGCATTGTTCCAAAAGCCCATGCGCCGGTTGCAGAAACGCCGTAGTCCGTAGGTCGGATCCGTCCACGTCACGCTCGGTAATGGGCGGAGTGGGGTCGACGCAAACTACGTCGAACCCGGCAGCTCCAAAGGCCGCTGCAGCGGTCAGTCCGGCGATTCCTCCGCCGGAAATAAGGATGTCACAGCTGTCTTTCATGGCCTTGGTCTCCGAAATCTTGGGCAGAAACTAGTTCGGTTACAAGGTGGGTGCCAAGTGACATCCTGTCCCGTGTGTCAGCCGCGTGAGATCAGGATGAGGATGAGGAACATCACCGGCACCATCATGACCGCAGGGATATATAGCCCCGGCAGGCCAAACAGCAGGGCCGAGCATCCCCACATGCTGACAATCGCGGCGGCCGTGTAGTACCAGTCTTCGGCCTCGCCATTGGCGGCATCTTTTGCCAGCCAGCCGAAAACGGGGATTGCAAAAAACAGGCGCTGCCAGATGGGCAGGCGCCGAGGCATCTCGATCGCGCTCATGGAAATCTCCGGTTCTGTTCGTCGCTGAGGCGCATATAGGGGTGATGCTGCACCTGCAAAATGTGCAGATCGTCGCAGTGTGACAGCCTATCGCAGAAGCGCCAGAAACGCGGTCAGATCGTCTGTGTGATGGTGTATATGGTCGGCCTCGTGCGGTTCGGGTGCGACGTGAACGGTGCGCATTCCCATCGCGTGCGGAGCGGCCAGATTGCGCGGATCATCCTCGAACATCGCAGCCTTGGTCGTGTCGATTCCATCTTGGGCAAAGATCGCCTCGAACGCGGCTTTTTCCGGCTTTGGCCTATAGTCCGCGTGTTCGACCCCATAGATCGCGTCGAACAAGCCACTAAGGCCGCGCGCGTCCAGAACGCGTTCGGCGTAGGGCGCGCTGCCGTTGGTGTAGACAATGCGACGCCCGGGCAGGGATCGGATGTGATCGGCCAGATCCACGTCTGGGTCCATGTGGCTCATGTCAACCTGGTGAACCGCGTGCAGATATGGGTCCGGGTCAAGATCGTGCTCGGCCATCAACCCAGCCAGCGTAGTGCCGTATTGCCGCCAATAGTGCGAGCGAAGACGATCCGCCTCAGCCCGGTCCACGCCAATGGCTTGCACCACGTAATCCGTCATCAGCACCTCGATCTGATCGAACAGGCGCATATGTGGCGGGTAGAGCGTGTTGTCCAGGTCGAACACCCAGTGGGTGACGTGAGAAAAGGCAGGTTTGACCATGGGTTTGGTTTAGGGTGCTGGGCATCGGTTTTCAATGCCGCTCTTGATCCCGGGGGCAAGTGACGGATAGACATGTTCGAACGAGGAGACAAACCACCCGATGCCCCAATCCAGACAGCCGTCCAAAGACGCCTACAGCCTAATTCTCGAAGCGATTGACGTGGGCGTTTACAAGCCCGGCAACCGTCTGGTTGAAAGCGAGCTGGCCGAACGGTTCGGGGTGTCGCGCACGCCGATCCGCGAAGCGCTGCAGCGGCTGGAAACGCAATCCCTGCTGGAACGCGACGGGCGCTCGCTGATTGTGGCTTCGCTGGACCACAACCAGATGGCCGAGCTGTATGTGGTGCGGCGCGAGTTGGAGGGTCTGGCCGCGAAATTGGCCGCCAAGCACGCCACCGAAGAAGAGATCAAGGTTCTGCAGGAAATGGTCGCCGCCGATGACGCGTTGGTCGATGACCCGACGGCCTTGTCACGGGCGAACCGGCGGTTTCATGAACAGATTCATCTGGCCTCGCATAACCGTTATCTGGTGCAGCAACTGGACCTTGTACATCGCACCATGGCGCTGATGGCAACGACGTCGCTGGCGGCGCAGGGCCGGGGTGAGATTGCGCAGAGCGAACACAAGGGGATCGTCGAGGCAATCGCAGCCCGCGACGAAGAAGCCGCCGGACGCGCCCTCAAGGAACATATCTCGGTCGCCTTCATGACGCGCCTGAAACAGGATGCTATCCGGCGCGAGAGCTGACCGTCAGTGCGGCAGGTCCTCTTCGCTGGCCTGACCGTGTTGTGTTTTGTCCCAGAAGAACGGGTCTAGCAGTAGTTCCCACAAGGCCTTGTACGCAGCCAGGACGCCCAGCGGAAAATACAGCGGCATTGTCGGCACCCACGGCAGCAGGAAACGCCGTTCGCGCGCGGACACTGCTATGGCGCCAACAAGAGTATTGACGGCCTCTGCAAACAGGAACAGACCGAACATTGCGCTAAGCCCGGCATCGGCAAGGATCGGATGAAGCGGGCCGGGCAGGCCAAAGGTCGACAGCCAGAACAGCCACAGGACCGGAGCCAGCAGGAATTGTCCAACGGTCCCAAGGAAGAATGCCTGTACGCCAAAAAATCGCCAAGGGCCGAGTTCCCTCAGCAATCGCAGCGGTGACCGCATGTGGACAATGTAGGTGACCATGAACCCCTTGAGCCAGCGAGAGCGCTGCCGTACCCATGGCCAGGCGCGAAAGTTGGCCTCTTCGAAAGTGGCGGTATCGACCATTTCAGTACGATATCCCGCCCGGCAAAGTCTTACACCCAGATCGGCATCTTCGGTGACATTGTGGGCATCCCAGCCGCCCAGCTCCAACAGCTTGTCACGGCGGAAAAAGAACGTGGTCCCGCCCAACGGCACAACAAGTCCAAGCCGGGCAATACCTTGCAGGATAACCCGGAACCAACTGTTGTATTCGATGGTAAAGCAGCGTGATCGCCAGTTGGTGCGGGGGTTATAGTAATCCAGGATACCCTGCAGGCAAACCACATCGTCGCCCGCCTGAGCGAAGTGCCGGACGACGCGTTCGATCTGGTCTGGCTGCGGCGCATCTTCGGCATCCCAGACGCCCAGAATATCGCCCCTGCAGAAATCCAGCGCATAGTTCATGGCCCGGGGTTTTGTGGTCAGGCCGTTCAGGGCAGGCACCTCGACGGTTCTGATCCAGCTGGGCAGATCAACCTGCGCCAGTGTGGATCGCGTCACCTCGTCGGTTTCTTCCAGCACCAGAATGATATCCAGCAGTGCCTTGGGGTAGGTCAGCCGCCGCAATCGCCGGATCAGGGCATCGGCAATTTCCCTCTCTTTATAGAGCGGCACCATAATGGACACGCAAGGCAAAGCCAGCGGCGAGCTGGGGGGGCGGGCTTTGGTGGAGCGTGTCCAGTGATGCCAAATGAAACTCAGCAGACCGGCCAGACGCAGAGTCAGAAACAGGATCAGGCTGATCACGGCAGCCGCCACCAGAATGGCGAACGCGGTTAGGGGAAAGGCGGCAAACAGGACCACAAGGCCCGCGAGCGCGGCCGCAGGTCGGGCACGGGATTTAGGGGTCCAGGATCGGCAGCTCTGGTCAAGATCTACACGGGATTCGGCCGCTTCGGCCAAAGGGGTGGAGAACACGTGCGCGATGGCGCTATCGATCTGATCTGTGTCGGTTAGTACCGGGATAATGGTGTACCCGGTATGCCCAAGTTCTCGTTTCACATCCGGAAACAAATCGGGCCGCGCTGTGGCGACCAGCAGAATGGGCCCCAAGCGACGCCAGGGGATGACGTTATGAGACAGCCAGAAGTCAACAGGCTTGATCTGGCACAGATCGGTAGATGGCGGCGAGTTGTCCAGATCAGCGATCTGCAGGCCGGTTTGCTCGGACAGGGCGCTTAGAACGTCCTGACGGTTGACCCAACCCTCGGCAACCAGAATTTCACCCAGCGGGGCCTGTTGCCAGGATTGCAGGAACAGAGCTTCGTCCAGCTGCGCCTTTGTGATCAGGCCACGGTCGACAAGACAAGCCCCCAAAGGCTTGCGTTCCTGAGCAGGTATCGGCGCGGCGTGCGCGAAATGCTGCAGGTTCAGTTCGACCATAACGAAACAACCCTGACGCTTTTAGTTGGCGTCAGGGTTGCTCAATTAGGGTTAACAGCGGGTTAACTCTGATCATATCGCCGCATCAGGCGGTTGCTTTCTTGTCCGCCATCGCGTCGGCAAAGCGTTCGAACAGGTAGAAACTGTCCTGCGGGCCGGGCGAGGCTTCGGGGTGGTACTGCACCGAATAGACCGGGCGGTCGGTCATGCGGATGCCGCAGTTCGACCCGTCAAACAGCGACCGGTGGGTCTCAATCACACCCTCGGGCAGAGACTGCGCGTCTACCGCAAAGCCGTGGTTCATCGAGGTAATCTCGACCTTGCCGGTCTCCATATCCTTGACCGGGTGGTTCGCGCCGTGGTGGCCGTGGTTCATCTTGACGGTTTGACCGCCCAAAGCCAGCGCCAGCATCTGGTGGCCCAGACAGATGCCAAAGACGGGCAGGTCGGTGGTGTCCAGAATCTCTTTGATCATTGGAACGGCGTATTCACCAGTGGCTGCCGGATCGCCCGGACCGTTGGACAGGAAAACGCCATCAGGGTTGTGCGCCAGCACTTCTGTTGCGGTTGCGGTGGCGGGCAGAACGGTTACATCACAGCCAGCCGAGGCGAGGCAGCGCAGAATGTTGCGCTTGGCGCCAAAATCGACGGCAACCACCTTGTGCACCGGGGCTTCCTGGCGGGTATAGCCATCGGGCCAAGCCCATCGCATCTCATCCCAGCGGTAGCTTTGGGCGCAGGTGACCTCTTTGGCCAGATCCATGCCCTCGAGTCCAGCAAAGCCACGTGCGGCGCTAATCAATGCCTCAATGTCGAAACTGCCTTCGGGATCATGGGCCAGTGCCGCATGCGGCGCGCCTTGCTGACGAATGGCGCGGGTCAGGCGGCGAGTGTCCACACCACCGATCGCGATCCGACCACGGCGGGTCAGCCAGGTTTTCAGCTCTTCGGCCGAGCGCCAGTTGGACGCATCGGTCGGGTCCCATTTGACCACCATCCCGGCAGCAACCGGATCGCCGGTTTCGTCATCCTCGGGGTTCACGCCGACATTGCCGATATGGGGGAAAGTGAAGGTCACGATTTGCCCGGCATAAGAGGGATCGGTCATGATCTCCTGATATCCGGTCATGGCAGTGTTAAAGCACAACTCGGCCACCGTTTGGCCGGTGGCACCGAAGCCCATCCCGTAGAACAATGTTCCGTCGGCCAATGCCAGACATGCGGTGGGCTTGGACGGGGCGTTCTGGGCCATCGGGCGACTCTCCTGCTGGGTAAATCGGCGCATAACTAAGGGGGTTGTGGCGCTGGGTCAAGTCTGTTCAAATTTTGCGCTATTGTGGAAAATCAATGAGTTAGCAATATTCACTTCCGGTTGTGTCGCGCTTTTTGTTTCGATATGGTCGGGGTTCCTTTTCCATGGGGATGGACAGATCATATGGATATGCGATCACGGGTGAACTCTGCCCTGAAGCAAGCAATGAAAGACAAAGATGCCGAGCGCCTGTCGACGCTGCGGTTGATCAACGCTGCAATCAAAGACCGCGACATCGCTTCGCGGGCCTCCGACAACGAAGAGGCCAAGGGATGCGGCGATACCGAGGTTCTTGAAATCCTTGGGAAAATGACCAAACAACGCAAGGAAAGCGCCCGCGCCTACGAAGAGGGCGGACGCCTGGATCTGGCGGAACGGGAACTGCGCGAGGTTGAGGTTATCGAGGAATTCCTGCCCAAGCAGTTGGATGATGACGAGGTTTCAAAAGCTATCCAGACGGCGATCACCGCGACAGGAGCAGGATCAATCCGCGACATGGGCAAGGTCATGGGCGAGCTCAAGACTCGTTATACCGGCCGGATGGATTTCGGCAAAGTTGGCCCGATGGTCAAAGACCACCTCTGCGCCGCGTCGAACGGCGGTTGCTGACACCTGATAAATTCTGAGACTGCTATTGCTGCGCGACCGGTTCGCGCAGTTTTTGCGTCAGGTCATCGTATAGCGCGATACGCTCGTCTTCGGACAGGAACGCTCCGATTTCCACTTCGCGTCCGTCTCCGGTCAGCGTGACATAATTTGGAACTGGCCCGCCTTGCTTGTGCATCTCAGGCCGGGCCCAGTAGCGGTTGCAGGTCCATTCTTGCTGGCCGCTTCGTGGGTCATGGTGGACCAGATGCGCCTTTGTGCCGGTCAGGGTCAGAATCTCGAACACGCTACGGGCGCGATAGTTGCTCTGGATGGCCAGCCACAGGCCCAGAACGGTCAGCAGCAGAAAAGGCAGCAGGCCCCACAGGATGACCGACCCCAGCACCGCCAGAAGTGGAATCAGCCCAAACAGAAAAACCGACAGGATCACGATCATCGCCCCGCGGCGCGGTAGCGAGTTATGCGGCCAAAGGCGCAGTTCCTGTTCGGTTGCAGAGGTATGTTTCCATCGGTAGGGCATGGCGGAAAACTAGCGTAATGCAGTTGCTTGTCGAAGCGAAATGATTAGGCCACATGCCCGACGCGCGCCCATGACAGCGCATCGTCCAGCCGGTCATCGCCCCAGAAAACCTCACCGCGGACGACAAGGCTGGGAGCGCCGAACACCCCCAGTTTTGCGGCATGATCCGTTTCGGCTTCAAGGGCTGCCACAGTATCGGGGCTGCGAGCGCGGGCCAGCACCAGCCTTGGGTCCTGCTGACACCTGTGTAGCGCTTCAGTGATGGCGGTTTCGCTGCCAGCTTCGACATTCTCTTCGAACCAGATGCGATACAGCGTCTGGGTGAAGTTCTTGCCCCACCCGTCGCCCATTCCCAGCAAGGCGACCTGATTGGTCAGCGCCAGGTCAGAGATCGGGTAAGGCGCGGGCAACTTGGCGTGAATGTGGTACTTTGCGGCCCGACGCTCGATATCCCGCCACATATACGCGGATTTCACTGGTTTGCCTGTAAACGGAATATTCTGCTGGTCCTTCATCACGCTGCGCACATTGAACGGCCGCCACCTGACTGAGACCTCATGCTCATCGCACCAGTCGTCCAGACGCATGATGGTCAGGAAACTGTATGTACTGCCGATGGAATACCAAAAATCAATTTCGGGCATGTGATCACTCCGATCCCAGAGTTTCAATTCGTATCATATCCTAAAACGGTCGGTTTTTCGAACTTTGCTTGAAATGCGAGACTGGCCAGAGTGATGTTGCGTATTTTAGAGCAACGCTTTTTCGACGGCTTGCGCGGGTGGATGCGGATCACTGAAACCGGTCGTCTGGCGCATATCGATCTCGATTGTCCGACACAATGCCGAGCCCGGTACATCGGTGACGTTCCTTTCAAACGTGTATTCCATCGACGCGCTGACCCTGGGCAGCCGTAAACCGAGCCAGTCAATCCATCAGGGCCACGTGCCAGAACCTGTTGATTTACCGCTGTTGTGCCTTTTCCGATAACCGTCTGGCCTGGAGATTCACAAGTCACGCGACGCGACTGGCCTTGCCTTCCAATTGGGGAAATCAGACTGCCGCTGATGGTTCTGCCAGCTTTACGGCATCTGTTTTTTTGCAGGTGCGTCATGAAAATCAATTTCTGAATACAATTCTCAGGGAACCGGATGTGTCTACGCAACTGCTGGCCAAGTGGGGAGGAAAAACAAAAAAGCCCCGCACGAGGCGGGGCTTTCCGTGTTTTCCGAACAGCGGGATCAGTGCGCGTGGCCTTTGTCCCAGTCTTCCTGCTTGGGCAACTGCTCGAACGTATGCTCGGGCGGCGGCGAGGGCAGGGTCCATTCCAGCGTGTCCGCGTACTCGTTCCACGGGTTCGGACGCGTCTCTTTTGCACCACGCAGCAGTGCATAGATTACGATGCCAAAGAACAGCAGGAACGAGGCAAAGGAAATGAACGCACCAATCGACGACACGAAGTTCCACTGAGCGAAGGCTTCGGGGTAGTCGATGTAGCGGCGCGGCATACCCTGACGGCCCAGAAAGTGTTGCGGGAAGAAGGTCAGGTTGGCGCCGATGAAGAACAGCCAGAAGTGAACCTTGCCCCAGAACTCCGAGTACTGACGGCCAGTCATCTTGGAGAAGTAGAAGTAGACCCCAGCAAAGATCGCAAAGACGGCACCCAGCGACATCACATAGTGGAAGTGCGCAACCACATAGTAAGTGTCGTGATAGGCGCGGTCGATACCCGCCTGCGACAGCACCACACCGGTCACACCGCCAACGGTGAACAGGAACAGGAAGCCGAAGGCGAACAGCATGGGCGTCTTGAACTCAATGGAGCCGCCCCACATGGTCGCGATCCACGAGAACACCTTAACCCCGGTCGGAACTGCGATGACCATTGTGGCCAGCATGAAGTATGCCTGCTGACGTAGCGACATGCCGACGGTGTACATGTGGTGCGCCCATACGACAAAGCCCAGAACACCGATCGCGATGATCGCCCAAACCATCGGCAGATAGCCGAAGATCGGCTTGCGCGCGAAGGTGGCGATCACATGGCTGATGATGCCAAAGCCGGGCAGGATCACGATGTACACTTCCGGGTGGCCGAAGAACCAGAGGATATGCTGATACAGGATCGGGTCACCGCCACCGGCCGGGTCAAAAAAGGTGAAGCCGAAGTTGCGGTCCATCAGAAGCATGGTGATCGCGCCCGCCAGAACCGGCAGAGACAGCAGAATCAGCCACGACGTGACGAAGATCGACCAGCTGAACAGCGGCACCTTGAACAGGGTCATGCCCGGGGCACGCATATTCAGGAAGGTGGTGATCATGTTGATCGCGCCGAGGATCGAGGAGGCGCCCGATACGTGTACGGCAAAGATCGCAAGGTCCATGGACATGCCGCCCTCGGTCGTGGACAGCGGCGGGTACAGAACCCATCCCACGCCCGAGCCGGCTTGGTCATTGCCGCCCGGCGCCAGCAGCGACGCAACACCCAGCGAGGTACCGGCGACGTACAGCCAGAAGGACAGGTTGTTCATCCGCGGGAACGCCATATCCGGCGCGCCGATCTGCAACGGCATGAAATAGTTGCCAAATCCGCCGAATAGGGCGGGGATGACAACGAAGAACATCATCAGAACACCGTGATAGGTGATCATAACGTTCCACAGATGCCCGTTGGGGGTACATGGGTCGGCCATGAAGCCTTCCAGGCACATATACTGAACACCGGGGTGCATCAGCTCGAGCCGCATGTAAACGGTCATCAAAACCGAGATCAGACCGGCCAATGCCGAAACGACCAAGTAGAGAATCCCGATGTCCTTGTGGTTGGTCGACATGAACCAGCGCTGGAAAAAGCTGCGCTGGTCTTCATGGCCGTGACCATGAATGGCTGCGTCTGCCATTATAGGTGCCTCCTGTTGCAACTGACCGCGCTGCCGGACCTCTCCGGTGCGCGGTATTACTGCTGGTTTTAGAATGCGAAAGAGGCGCCTTCAATGGCCGAGTTTGATCTGGATCAAGATTAATTGTCGCGGGTTGGAGGAAAACCCGCGAGTTCTTGGCCCTGAACCGGGCATATCTGGCGATTGTCTCCGTAAATTCAAGGGGCCGCTAACATCCATTCGCGCGGCGCGGCAGAGTTCCGCCTTGACCCAAAGGGGTGAGGATCGCAGAACTACCCTCAATACCCGAAATCGGAGACTTGATATGGCCGCTTACGATCCCGACAACATCTTCGCCAAAATCCTGCGCGGAGAAATCCCCTCGACCCGCGTGTATGAGGATGAAGATACGCTGGCCTTCATGGATATCATGCCACGGTCGGACGGACACCTGCTGGTGATTCCGAAAACGCCCTGCCGAAACCTGCTGGATGCATCGGCTGAGCAACTCGTCGCCGTTACCTCCGCCACACAAAAGCTGGCGCGGGCGGTGGTCAAGGCATTTGACGCGGACGGAGTCACTGTCCAGCAATTCAATGAGGCCGCAGGTGGGCAGGAGGTTTTCCACCTGCATTTCCACGTCCTGCCGCGCCATGAAGGCGTATCGCTGCGTGCCCCGGGCCAGATGGGTGATTTCGATCTGATTGCGCAGCACGCGGAAAAGATCAAAGCAGCTCTGGCCTGATCAGCCCTTACCATCATGCGGCCCCAAACAAGCGCTGTGGTCGCCAAAAGTGTGGAGCACAGCACACACATGATCGTGCCCACCGTCACAGGCTGAGGCGATGCGAGACAACTCCGACTCAAGCCTGCGCAATTGAGAAATACGCGCGCGTAAGTCTGCAAGTTGACGTTCGGCGATCTCATGCGCCCGGTTCAGATCGGTGCCCCGGGCGCCTTCCAGTGACAGCAATGCCTCGATGTCGGCCAAGGGCAACCCAAGGTCCCGTCCATGGCGAATGAACTGCAACCGTTTTAGCGCGGCATCGTCAAAGCGGCGTTGGTTTCCGGCTGTTCTTTCCGGCTGTGGTAGCAACCCTTTGTCTTCGTAAAACCGGATTGTGGGCACCTTGACGCCGGTTCGACGGGAAAGCTCTCCGATTGAGTACATTTTTGTGCTCTCATCTCTTGAACCTCTAGTGACTAGAGGAATTACATAGGCTGTGCAGCCAAAACAAGGAACAAAGGCACTATGGCACACGATCACAGCCACGAGGGACACACCCATCATCACATAGACCCGGACGCGGGTGATTTGCGTGTCGCAGGAGCGATTGCGGTGAACATGTTGCTAACTTTGGCGCAAGTTATTGGCGGCATTCTTTCGGGGTCTCTGGCGCTTGTCGCGGACGCGTTACACAATTTTTCGGATGCAATCGCCCTGATCATCGCATTCTTCGCGCGCAAGATTGCCCGCCGCCCCGCTGATCCGCGCATGAGCTTTGGCTATGGTCGCGCTGAGGTGGTGGCGGCACTGGTCAACTACACCACACTGATAGTGCTGTCGGTGTATCTGTTGTACGAAGGCGTGATGCGGTTTTTCCAGCCCGAGCCTGTCAACGGATGGATGGTCGTCTGGATCGCGGCTCTTGCTCTGGTCGTCGACCTCATCACTGCCGCGCTGACATATACGATGTCGAAAGACAGCATGAACATACGTGCCGCCTTTATCCACAATGTCGCTGACGCGCTGGGGTCGGTTGCTGTCATAGTCGCCGGAGCCGCCGTAATCCTGTTTGAATGGACATGGGTCGACCCAGCAGTGACGATCCTGATCTCGGTTTATATTCTGTGGCACGTTAAATCCGAGATTGGGGAAACCATCCGAGTGCTGATGCTGGGTGCACCGCCCGATCTGACGCCCGAAGTCGTAGCCTCCGCTATCGAAGAAACAGAGGGTGTGGCTGGCGTCCACCATATCCACTTGTGGAGCATGCAGGAGCGGGAAGCGGCGCTGACTGCGCATCTTGAGATCGACACCCTGAACTGGACGGACGCTGAAACCATAAGGCGGATAGTAAAAGACACCCTGAAGGCACGGTTCGAAATTGGGCATGTCACGTTGGAGTTGGAGCGCGCCGACCAAACGCGTGCGACGTTGCCCCGATTTGGGCATGACAATTTGCAAGGGTCCTGAAAGGGAATTGCCGTTCCGATTTGGGGTCGGAACGGCAGACTCGTAACCAAACACTTTACCGAATTCCCAGTTTCCCGAGATCACCGGTTTAACACACCACTCACTCTAGAACGGTAAGGATAGCATACCCGTTAACGCGCGACTTGTATTCCTCGGAGTGAGCTTTCATCCAATTAAACTCAAAACTTTTAGGCAAATTGGCGAAATGCGCGTAGGTTCGGAAACAAAAAAACCAGAGGCGAGAGATTGTTAATCCCAATTTCGACGAACAGCGATTCGAATCCGGATCAGGCTTCGACCGGTTGAAAGCAATCCGAAAACGTTTTCTGCAATGCGATATCGATATCTTCGATCGTTACCGGCAAACCGAGATCGACCAGCGACGTGACCCCGTGCTCGGCAATGCCGCAGGGAACGATGCCCGAGAAATGCTCGAGATCCGGTTCGACATTGATGGAAATGCCGTGAAAGCTGACCCATTTGCGCAGGCGCAGACCGATGGCTGCGATCTTGTCTTCGGCGGGCTGGCCGGTGGCGGTCAGGGGCTTGTCATCCCGGCGCACCCAGACACCGACGCGGCCGTCGCGGATTTCACCCTGCACATTGAATTCCGCCAGCGCGGCGATCACCCAGTTTTCAAGCCTTTTGACAAAACCCCGCACGTCCTTGCCGCGCTTGTTCAGGTCCAGCATGACATAGGCAACGCGCTGACCGGGGCCGTGATAGGTGTATTCCCCGCCGCGTTTGGCTTCATAAACCGGAAACCGGTCAGGATCTGTCAGGTCCTCGATCCGGGCTGAGGTGCCTGCCGTGTAAAGCGGCGGATGTTCCAGCAACCATACGCATTCGTCCGCTTCGCCCGCAGCGATTGCAGCCACCCGCGCCTCCATGAAGGCAACAGCTTCGGTATAGTCGGTTAACCCGTCGGTGATCTTCCATTCCATGGCGGTTCCATATCGCGCAGATGTGGCAAGGAAAAGGGGTCAGGCGGCCTCGGACAGGCAGCGTTGTAGAATCTGTGCGTAAGTGTCCGTGCCCTGCGCCCCGGTTACAAGGTATTTACCGCCAAACACCATCGACGGAACGCCCGAGATACCCTTGCTGGTCCAAAACTCCTGCTTTTGGCGGACTGCGGTGACATGCGCACCGGATTCGAGCGCTGATCGCGCGGCGTCAGCGTCCAGCCCGGTCGCAGTAACCGCATCAAGCAGGACATCAGTTTGCGAGATGTCCTTTTGGTCGGTGAAATACGCTCGGAACAACGCCAGTTTCAGCGGATGTTGACGTCCCTGGGTTTCAGCCCAGTCCAGCAATTGGTGCGCCGCAAAGGTATTCACCATTCTGCTGTCATCGTCGAAGTTGAACGCAAACCCCAGCTCTGCGCCCAACTGTTTCAATCGATCCCGGGCCTGCTGGCTCTGCTCGGCCGTCGTTCCGTATTTCTCCATGATGTGCTCGCGCAGGTTTTGACCTTCGGGCGGCATCGTGCGGTTCAGTTCGAACGGATGCCACCGCAGGCGTGCTAGCACGTTTTCCTGTTTCAGAGCCACGTCAAGCTGTCGAAAACCAACAATGCACCAGGGGCAGACGACGTCGGAAACAATGTCGATCTGAACGACGGGTCGGGGATCGGTGGTGGTCATGTCCGGGCTCCTGTCGGTGTGATGGGGATACTGTGCAGCTAATGGTATGGGCGCAGGAAGGGAATTCAAACCGGCGTGTTTTTTGCCTCTTCACATCTCGATCTTCAGCGTCTATACGCCCCTCTACCAAGTCACTTGCAGTGCGGTCGTGGCGGAATTGGTAGACGCGCAGCGTTGAGGTCGCTGTGGGGTAACACCCGTGGAAGTTCGAGTCTTCTCGACCGCACCAACAAAATAAAAATTACCATTAAAAAACAATCGCATATACAATACGCCTGCGATTAAACCCACCTTTTCATCCACCCTAACGATTACATGGTTAGTCTTGGGTTCTCATTCGTAACAGTTTGCGAAGCATCATCGAAGTCTGCCGAGTCAATAAGTGCTTCTAACCAGTTTCATAAGCTAAGCCGCGAGATAACGGGTGCGCCCTTGGTGTGGTGACACCGCGCATATCTACGATGTTGAGGGTGGATCAGGGGCTTAGCGCAGCCCCTTGAAATTCGCTGTTGTCGGCGCTTAAACGTGCTTGAGCATGTCTTCAACCGAAGTTGATTTGATGTATTGAGCAGGGGCGTCGCCTTCGGCCAGCACGGCAAAATGCCTTTCGCCGCACTTGATCTTCGCCCCTTCTTTGTGGCGAAGATCATCCCACCATCCACTGCCCTTTGTTTCTACAACAAAGAACAGCTTTTCTTGCCCATCATCTTCAACTAACACAGCCCAGTCTGGGTTATAAGTTCCGAGCGGCGTAGGGATTTTGAACCAGGGCGGGAGCTTCGCATAAACCTTTACTGCTTCGTTGGCTTCAAGGTCTTCCGCGAACCTCTTTTCGACGCCCGCCGAGTCATAGACGACATGCTGATAGACCGATTTCTGCGTCTCCAGCGTGTTCTTAAGATAGCCTGTCAGCTCCTCTTGTTTGAACAGCTTTTGAGCATAGAAATGGTCAGCGCCGATACGCTGATAACGAATGCCGTCCACTAGCGCGAGGCGCTTCGCGCGGTTGATTGCTTCCTCGGCTATGTCGATGAACTCCTGCGGGTTCTTTTTGAAGTCGTGCAAACGCCGACTATTCGTCAGGATTTCGACCAAACTTTTGCGCGTGAGATGCGTCTTGTCCTGAAGGTCCGTAAGCAGATCGGGCAGCTCGATATCGCTCTCATTGATCGTCGTAAATATCGATGTGTCGCCTTCGTTTGCCTGCACCCCACCTTTTCCGATGGCAATGTCCGCCTTTCGGAAGCGAGCCCGTGTCTTCGTGATGGGTGGAGCGTCCCGAATTGCCGTCGCGCAATCCTCGATAAGTTTTGGATTGTCAAAGTCCACGCGGTACGTGGTCTTGTGCTTTATCCGATCCCAAAGCTGCTTGAATTCGTCACTCTCCAAAACCGCCTCGCGGGTACGGATGGTCACGCGCTCATCGGCGTTCTTGATTTCCAGCTTGCCCGCGAGTTTACGCAGAATGTCCTTGATATCCGCCTCTTGTTCTCCGAATTCATCGGGAAGCGCTAGCGCGCCTTCCTTTAATGCCGTTCGCAGGGTGTCCAGCACCTTGCCACGACTATCCAAGTATCCTTCGCCCTCCAGGAAGTCCCATACCGCCTCCGACTTTTCCACGCCGAGCGGCGCAGTCGTTCCATCATCGGAAGTCACGGCGATGTTGGCGAACTGGTGTTTTTCCACCACGCCAAAGCGGATGCCCGTGTCAGCTTCGATCTCCTTCTGAAGGTTTTCTGCGAACTGCTCATAGCTTTCCGTTGCGATGACGGTCAGAGTGTTCACATCGAAGCCGCGCAGGCGGTTGCCTTCCTGGTTAACGCAGAGACGCAACCCTCGGCCGAGCGTTTGCCGCCGTTCGCGCTCCGAACCCATGTCGCGCAGGGCGCAAATCTGAAAAACGTTCGGGTTGTCCCAACCTTCCTTCAAAGCGGAGTGAGAGAAGATAAACTTGAGCTTCGAGTCAAAGCTCAGCAGCTTCTCCTTATCCTTCATAATCAGGTTATAAGCGCGTTCGGCGTTGTCGCGGTTCGTCTGGTTGTTCTCAGCCGTTTCCGTCCAACCGCCCTTCTTGTCGATGGAAAAGTAGCCGTTGTGGACTTCATCCGCCTCGATATCGAGATCGACCTTCTCGAAGAGAGTCTGGTACGTTTCGCTCTTGGCGAGTTTGCAGTACTCCTCCTCGAATATCAGGGCGTACTTGCCCTTCACGATGTTCCCGTCCTCGTCGTACTGGCGGTAGAATTCCACGCTGTCGATGAAGAACAAGCTTAGCACCTTCACATCGCGCTTTTGCGCGGCGAAACGCATCTCCTTGTCCAGATGCTCTTTGATGGTGCGGCGTATCATCAGTCGCTTGAGGTCATCAGGATTCACGCCGCCGACTTCTTCGCCTGGGTGAAGGGTGACTTCGCCGCCTGGCATGCTCAGCTCCATCGACTCGTTGCCCTTACCGCAATTGATCGTGCCGATGCGAAAGTTCTCGTAGATCGCGCGACCTGTCTCTTGCTCCAGATCATCGCCGTCTTCGACCGTCAGAATGTCACGTCGCACGTTGCCGCCGCGCATGAAGTCCGCTTCGATCTTCGCGCTGATCGAGCCGCCTCGGTTGTGGGTCGAGAGTAGCTTCACGAAGGGCTTGTTGTGCCCTCCCTCAACTTCGAGCGAAGCAACTTCAATCTGTTTGACCAGTTCCCGCTCATAGGCATCCACAGCGTCCAGGCGGTAAACCATGTGGTGCTTGTCCACATGGGTTGCAGAATATCGCAACGTGCAGAGCGGGTTCATGTCATTCAGGGCTTCTTTGCCTTTGCCCTTTAAGCCGCCGTCCACACTTTGCGGTTCGTCCACGATGATGATCGGGTGAGTGGCGCGAACGAGGTCAATGGGCTTTTCGCCGCCCGTTTTCTCGCTGTCCTTGTAGAGGTTGTTCACATCCTTCTTGTTGATCGCCCCGACTGTGGCGACCATGATTTGAATGTTTGGGCTCGTCGCGAAGTTCCGCACCTGGCCGAGCTTAGTCGAGTCATACAGAAAGTACTCGTACCCTTTGGCGATGGGGTACAAGTTCTCGAAGTGGTCACGGGTGATCTGGAGCGTTTTGTAAACGCCTTCTTTGATTGCGACGGACGGCACGACAATCACAAATTTCGTGAAGCCATAGCGCTTGTTCAGTTCGAAGATTGTGCGCAAATAGACATAAGTTTTTCCTGTGCCTGTCTCCATCTCAACCGTGAAGTCGCCGCTCGTCAGGGACTCTGACGGGCGCAGACCGTTGCGAAGTTGGATGGTGCGCAGGTTCTCAAGGATTTCGTCATCCAGCAGCTCCAGGCGGTTGCCAATACCAAGTTCGCTCTCGGTGATACCGAAGGAACCTTGCCCCGTGTCATCGGGACGGTAGGTAACAGTAAACTCCGTGCGGTTGATGTCTTGGCCTTGGAATAAGTCCACGACCGAACCAATCGCCGCGTGCTGATAGTCCAGATTATCTTCAAAATGCAGTTTCATGTGCGCCCTCCGAACTTAAAGACTGCGCACATGAGCGATGCCGTTCTGTTCCAGAATGGCGGTCATATTGGTCTTGGCGATGTCATCGGCAAAGGCGCTGTCGCGAAAGACAACCTGCGTGTCCGACACGGGCTCAAGTTCCTTGTGCCAAGTAGTAATACCTTGCGCCAAGGGCTCGATTGCGTCCTTGTCGATGTCGGTATCTAGGCAGGCGAAGAGCACACCGAACCCGATGCTATAGACTGACTTGCCCGCGATTTCTTTCTCTTCAATTGGGACGGTCAGATCGACACCGCGCTTAATTAGCAATTCATACAATACGTCTTGCTCGCTCCTGCCTTCGACCAGGTGTTCGGCGTGGTCAAGTAAGCTTTTTTCCAAGTCAGTCGTATCGGGATTCCACGCTCGAATATTGCTGCTGTCCAGCTTGAATAGTTTGAAGCCGAGATCACCTTCGAAGTCTGGGTTCTCCTCCTGAATCTTTTTCGCTGCGCGTCTAATCCTCTCTTTCGATATCTCAGCGATGGTATGGTAGCCCTCCGAATACGCTTCAGTGTCACTTTCAGTTTTTTCAGGAAGTTGAACCATAATGAATCTTCTACTGCCATTGTCCGCAGCATTTAGGGACATCACTGCGTGGGCAGTTGCAGAAGAACCCGCAAAAAAATCAATTACTATATCTTCTTCAGACGCATTCGGGGCAATTTGAATGCAACGCTCGATCATAGGGACTGGCTTCGGAAAGTCGAAGACTTTCTTCCCATCGAAGAGGGCGCGAACATCTCGTGCAGCTTTCTTGTTGCCATCCAGATCATTCCAAAGTGGCGACGGTCTCTTGGTTCGCCCTTCCAGGTAATACTTTACATACGGCCACCAAATTTCTTCATCACCACGCTTAGTCTTTTTCCAAAGGATGAAGTCATCCGATAAAAGCCTCTCATATGTTTTTTTCTCGAACCTCCAGCAGCTTTCATATCCAGCAGGCGCAATTGGAAAGACGTCATTTCCATCTGGGTCTTGCACAGCGTAATAAAGCTTGGGGCGATCCGAGCGCCTATCATTCGAACCAGTCTTTCTCATTTGATCGTAGGCGAATTTGCCTCGATCATCTTCATTGTCGAAGCGCTTGATGTCCTTTGCGGTCAAAGGGAGCCCGCTCAAGTCAAACTCCGCATTCTTTGAATAAACGAGCAGGTAGTCGAAGGAACTTCCCAGACCGCCACTATCTTGACCAGTCGTCTGTCCTGTGGCTCTACAAACAGACCCCAGAAAATTTTCTTCTCCGAATATCTCGTCGAGGATATTCTTGAGGTTGGAAAGTTCATTGTCATCAATTGATACAAATAGGACGCCATCATCGCAAAGGAGGTTCTTCGCAAGCTTTATCCTCGGATACATCATACACATCCAATTGGTGTGTTTTCGCCCTCCCGTTTCGGTATTACTCGAAAATTTTGCTCCGCCGGCATCCACCTGACCTGTGTATTTTAGGTAGGTGTCTAGGTTGTCTTGGAATTTGTCCGGATAAATAAATTCGTTGCCCGTATTGTAAGGCGGATCAATATATATAGTCTTCACTTTTCCTGCGTAGCTCTTCTGCAAGAGCTTAAGCACTTCTAGATTATCACCTTCAATGAATAGGTTTTGGGTTTCCCTCCAGTCGGTGCTTTCTGCGGGGCAAGGGCGTAGGGTTCCAGTTGATGGTGTGAGGGCGATCTGGCGGGCTTTTTTCTTCCCATGCCAGTTCAGACCGTATTTTTCCTCAGTTTCTGCAAGATGATCACCGAGTAACTGGCGCAGCGTTTCAAAATTGATACCGTCCTCGGTGAAGGTATCAGGAAAGATCGCCTTCAGCGCTTCGATGTTCTCTTCGACGACGTTCAGACTTTCGCCGTCCTCTTGTTTCAATGCGTCCATTGCTCGCTTCCTCACAATTCGTTGCGAGCCGCTTCGATGCGGTCGCTCAGTTGTTTGATCTTGGTGTTCAGGTTTACCTGAGTGCCAAGGTTTTTCTCTTTCTTCAGCTTATTGCGAAGTTCGCTCCGTTCCTGATGAAATTTCTCAATCTGCCGCAATGCTGTCAGGCGCTCCATCTTGCTCTTTGGCGCTTCTTCCGCTTCAGCTTGCAGTGCGTAGCGTCCCGAATGGACGGCACAGTTCAGGGCAAGCACCCGTGCGATGGCGTCCTGATAAAAGTCATAAAGGTTGCGGTAGCTAAATTTCGTAACACAGAAATCGGACAGAAACGCCGCCTGCGGCGCAAGTGGCGCAGCCAGATCTATCCAGCCCGTGTCATAGCTGGCTTCCGTCACGATCTTGTTCGCATCGGCACGGTTGATCCGTTTGTCGGCGGCAGTGATCGCCAGCCGCGAACCGCAGACGAAAACGATCAACAGGGGGTAGGGGATGGCCTTTTGAATCACCGAGGCAATCCGAGTGTGGCGATCTGCGGCAGTTAGCATCACCTGCAAGATCGCGACCTCAAGATACTCGTGAGCGTTGTCTTCAAGCTTTGGGATGTTGATCGTTGAAGGCTTGATCGTGTAGCTCCATTCGATGCTGTCGATGTCTTCGACAAAGGCCTTCTTGTCAGTCGCTCCAAGCTGTCCGTGCTCATAAAACTGCTTCTTGAACAGGCGCTTGCCGAGGTGGCAAGTCTCTGGCACAGCCAGATTTTCGTGGAACTGATCGATGGTGTGAATTTCCGTCATGGTGTGTTCACTACCATGTAGCTGACCACCTCGAAGTCCTCCATGCCCTGGAAGCTATCTTTGGTGAGGTTCGTGCCGCCACGCGAGAACAAACTTTCGACGCCTTTTTCTTCAGCCTTGCCGATCACGCTTGCGACGGCAGCCTCAAGCAAGGCGCGGTAGTGGCTCATGTCGCGCCCGTTCTTCGTCGTGGCGTTCATGCGGGCGACGGCCTCTGGATCCACAAAGCGCTTGCCGAGGCCGTGCTTCTTCAAGACATCGAGCACCTTCTTCGATTGCGTGAAGGTGAAGCTCACCTGCCCGTCATCGCTCACATAGGTGAGGTAGTAGGGTGCAAGCGCGTAGCCATCATCGTTGCTGACGGGCTTGCCCACATTCTTCAGGCAAAAGATCACGCCCGCAGGCAGGCCTTCCAGCCTGAGCGCATGGTCAAGTGTCGCGGCTGCGAAGAGACCTGTTGGGGCGCTTTCCAGCACGTCCAGGTTCTCTTTCATGAAGGCCGACAAATCCATGCGGAAGTCGTTGAGCGTCAGATCGGCAATCGATACGCCGCCCGACATATCTTCAAGGTCAACGACAGTCTTTTGGAGTTGTTCGAGTTGCTTGCGCCGATACTCCAAATCTTTCATCTGGCCTGCGCTATCCTGCTCGATGACGTTCTCTTCACCCGTGGCTGAGATGTCGAGCAGCACCATACGACCGCTCACTCGCGCTTCCAGGTTGATGTACTCATCCAGCTCCATATTCGGCCAGAAGTTGGCGAGCTGAATGACTTCGTTCTTCGAGCCTAGACGGTCGATTCGACCGAAGCGCTGGATAATCCGCACGGGGTTCCAGTGGATGTCATAGTTGATGAGATAGTCGCAGTCCTGAAGGTTCTGGCCTTCAGAGATACAGTCCGTAGCGATAAGTAAGTCGATTTCTTCCGTCGCTCCTTTATCAATCTTCGACCGCTCCTTTGAGACGGGCGAGAAGGACGCAAGCAGACTGTCGAAGTTACTGCTTTGCCCTGGCATGTTCGTCTTGTTCGTACCGCTCCCCGTGATCTGCGCGGCGTTGATGCCGAGCGTATCCCTCGCCCATCCCGCGATGTTTTCGTAAATGTAATTTGCCGTATCGCTGAAGGCTGTAAAAACAATGATTTTGCGGTTGCCTGCGTTGATCGGGTTCTTGCACTTTTCGGCGATCAAGTCGCGCAATCCGTGGAGTTTTGCATCACGGCTCGCGTCGATCTTACGGGCTTCGTCCAGCAACTCGGTGAGCTTGGCGCGGTCTTCCTGCAAATCCTGACGCCAGCGATGTTCGTCCATATCCTTGATGAGCACCTTCACCTTGCGCCCGATCAGGTAGGCGTCGAAATCTGGATCATCGGTTTCTACATCCTCGATTCCAAGTTCTTCGATGTCCTCGGAACTGTGGCGCTCCAGCTTGTCGAGCAGGCTTTCGACCTCGCCGAGCAGTTTCTCCAACGTCAGGCCGAAGGAGTTTATCGAACTTTCCATGCGCTTGAGTAAGTTCACGCGCATCAGGTGGATAAGGCTCTGCTCACGGTCGATCTGGCGGAACACCGACTGACCGCCTTTGACCCTCACATCGTATTTGCGGCTGTACTCTTCCCGCTTGTCTGCCCGCACATATTTTAGCGGCGAGTAGGCGCTTAGGTTTAGCCTTCGGATAGTGCGGTTAATCTCACGCAGCGGCGGGAACTGCCCCTGAGTATCGATGTCAGCCTTTATGTTGATCGGCTGGAGGCGTTCAGGAAACGAGCCGATTTCCGTTACATCGTAGTACTTCTCGATATGCTTTCGCGACCGAGCAATGGTCAGCAGGTCGAGCAGCTTGAAATAGTCAAAGTTCATGCCGTCGAGCAGGGCTTCGACCGTTCTTTCATTCTCCTCCTGGCGCAGCCAGTTGTTGAAGCGTGTCTGCGCCTTTCGCAGTGTTTCCTCAATGCTGCCGATGCCTTGCTCACTATAGGCGCTATCAATGCCTTCTGTGATGAAGGCAACCTGATTCTTCAGGTCATTCATGCGGTTGTTCACGGGCGTTGCCGAGAGCATCAGCACTTTCGTCTTGACGCCCGAGCGGATGATTTCATCCATCAGTCGCGAATAGCGGGTAAGGCCTTCCTTAGCCGAGCTGGAGTTCCGGAAGTTGTGGGATTCATCGATCACCACAAGGTCATAGTTTCCCCAATTTAGCGTTTCGAGATTGATCTCTCCTGACCGGCCTTGCAGGCGGGTCAGATCGGTATGGTTCAAAACATCATAGCTGAAGCGATCTGCCGCGAGCAGGTTGCGCGTGTCGTTGACTGTGTAGACCGTCCAGTTGTCCCGCAGCTTCTTCGGACACAGGACAAGAACGCGGTCATTGCGCAACTCGTAATATTTGATGACCGCCAGCGCTTCGAACGTCTTACCAAGGCCGACGCTGTCCGCGATTATGCAGCCGTTATATTTTTCGAGCTTGTCGATTGCGCCAAGAACACCATCGCGCTGGAACTTGTAGAGCTTGTTCCAAACGATGGTATCCTTGAAACCAGTCTTCGACTTGATGATGTTCTCTTCATCGATATCTTCGAGGAAGTCCTTGAAGATATTGTAGAGGGTCAGGAAGTAGATGAACTCTGGCGTCTGATCAGTGACGAGCCGTTCCAGCCGCTCCAGAAGCAGGGACTTGGCGTCTTCGACGGCATCAGGGTCATTCCAGATCGCCTCGAACCACTCCAGCATTGCTTGAGTGCTTGGCGCGTCTTTCGCGCACATGTTCATGTGGAAACGATTGGAATCCGAGTAACCGAAACCTGTTGAGGTAAACCCCGAACTTCCTTGAATGCCGATGGCATCGCCATCCTTGCTTTGTGCAAGCAAGAGGTTCTGCCCGAATGCGCGAGGGTTCTTCGCAACCTTGATGTCCGCTTTCTCGGAGAGCCATTTGGCGCACTCTTTGGCTATGCGGTTCTGGTCAAGGCGGTTCCGAAACCGTAGTTCGAATTCATCGCCCGCCAGCGCAGCGGTCTTTCCGTCAGCCATATCGTTTGACGGCTCTTGAGCCAGGATAAGGCGAAACACGTCGAGCCCCTTCAACTCACTTCTTAGGGATTCAAAACCGTAGATAGAGAATAGGCCCGAGATCACTGAAAGTCGCGAGCCCGCGTTCAAATGCTCGCGCAGGGCATCTCCGACCTTGCCGTTCTTCTTGTTGTCCAGAATCATTAGTTGTTCGCCCCGCCGTCCTTCATTCGTTCGACAATCCAAGCATCAATCTCTTGCTTTCTAAATCGCCACGCGCCCCCAACCTTGAAGCCTGGGATCTTTCCCTCCGCTGTGAGCCGATAGGCGGTCTTTTCCGTTATCTTCAGATAGGCCGAGACTTCCTTGATCGTCATTATGTCGGTCTGCATGCCTCGCCTCGGAAAAATGGTCGCATAATGAGAAAATACGGAAAGAAACGGGAAGCACAACACTCAGGTGAGTCCCTTGCTCACCCTTATCCGGAGGACGCTCGCGCGGAAGTGCCTACTGTGCGACCGCTTCTGTGACAACTAACGCCTTTGCCCCATCATCGTTGGCTGCGACGGGAAGCGCGACATAATCATCACCCATCATCATCCTGAAGTGCCCGCCGTGGTCGGACTCTTCGAAAATTCTTTGGAACACGTTGAGATAGCGATCAACCTGGCCGGGGTCACAAGCCATATAGAGGTCATCAGTAGCGAAGTGCGATCCGTCATTCACCCACGAGAGCAAGGTGTTACAGATCATTTTGTCCTTGCCGTTGAATCTTTCGATAATGTCTTCAGGTGTTATGCCGCCATAAAATTTGAAGTAGTGTTCAAGGATTCTGCGCATGACGTTCTGTATGGCCGTATCCGAAGGTGGCTTCTGCCTAACTTCTCGCCAGAGCAGTTCGTAGCTTGACTTGATCGGGTTCTCGTCAAATGGCATGAGTTCTGAACGCTGCGATGTTTTGCGCACAACCCAGAATGTCTCATCACTTTTGGCTTTGGCGGCGCTACGTTTCTTGTCGAACGTAACTTCCTTGTGGAAATAGATATTGTGCGTGAGCACAAACACCTGTTTGATCGAGCTTGTGCCCGTGCGCATTTCGGCGACGATGCTCTTTATCAGATTGCAGACAATGAAAAGGATGTCTGCATCGAGGCTCGAAACTGGATCATCGAACACAACGACCTTGTCATTTGTGCCGCCGCTCGAACTAAACGATCCGCCAGCCAGATAATAGAAATACAGAAAGGTGATAAAGGATTTCTCGCCTTCACTTAATGTTCGCTTTGCATCGCTACCGTCCGCCCGCTTGACTTCATAGAAGCCGCTATCCGAGCTTTCGGCAAGATGGAAGTTGGTGAAGCCAAACGATTTCAGGAGTTTGTTGATTGCGTCAATCGTTGGCTTGATGCTGGTGATCTTTCGCTCATTCTCCTCTATCTCTTCTTGCTTGGCTTCAAGGTTTTTTGTCTCAGTGTTTATCTGGCTCTCCAGCGAGGTGATCGCTTTGTCGAGCCCACCAGTTTCCGCCTTGAACTTATCGTAGATTGCCTTTGTGTCTTCGAGCAGCCTTTTCCAAACCTGTGACGTCAGTTCTTTCTTTCGCGCAGCGAGATTATCGATTGTATCGTTGTTTGCTATTATCTTCTTGTTGGCCGCGTTGATAAGGGCATCCACCGCTGAGATTAACGGGGCTGTGCTAGTAAGCGTGGCGACGGCACTTGGTTCTTTTCGCTTAGCCGTGATGTGCTCAATATTGCTATCCAGAGCGAGGCCAAGGGCTGCAACGTCCTTTTCGTAGGTCTCGCGGTCAAGGTAGGGCGACTCAACAATATCGGTGGCTCTGTATGCGTTCAGCAAGTCTTTTGCTGCATCAGCATAACCGGCGAGCAGTTTGTCGATTGATACGAGGTCGGAGATGTAACTCTCGTCAAAATACGCTTCCAGGCTCTGCTTGAAGGCTGCATCCGTCTTTTGTTGGCAGAATGGGCACTGGTCCTCTAGTTGATCAAAGTATTGCCGTCCCTGCTGCACCCAATCGCTGTTGCCGAGCTTTTCGATTAGCGCCGCGATGTCCACGTCTTCTTTTCCGATGATCTTCTTCTTCAGGATCGCTGAGCCTTCCAGTATCGATATCGTCGAGCCATCCTGATTGGGCAAGACTGTTGCCTTGGTTAACGACCCCGAAAAGACCGTTGCCGCGTCTTCACGTAGTTCTGAAATATCCCTCACTGTAGCGATGTTGCTCGACGCTTCTTTGAGATAGCGGTCGCAGAAGCTTTTCTTGTTGTTGTTCAGTCCTGTGAAGGCTGCTTCCAGTTTATCAAACTTCTTTTTGGCGCTCCATACATCCTCCACGATCTGCGCGGTGAGCGCTTCACGTTCTTTCTTCTTTCCGCTTGCTCCATCTTCGCCGAAGAGATTCTTTCGGAACCCACCAAGCTTTGTTTTGATTACATCAGCCTCGCCCTTGAGAGTCTTGATCTTCTCGGCGATCTCGACGTTCTCTCCGAATGTGTAGATACCCTTGATGCTACTTTCTGCATCGAAGTGCTTTTCGACAAAATCCTTATTGTAGACGCGGGTTTCCAGCGGACTGCCGCCCGCCCAGGTTATTTGGCAGTCGGGGAAAGTTCCCGAGCCTTCGATAACACGGGAAATCGTTGTCTTGCCTGATCCATTCGAGCCGAAGATAAAATTGAGCTTCTTCAATCCTTCGAGCTTGGTGCCCGTTGCATCGTACGCGCCTTGGTTTGCTAAATGGATAGCTTCAATCATTCGTGACTCGCTTGAAAATCTTAAAGTTGTGACAGCAACCTGCCACTCAACCCGATTTTCCTGCAAGGATTTTCTAGACTAACGTCATGCCGTCAGATCTATGGGTGGCCCGTTTGAGCGCGGCATTTGCCTTCTCTATTTGTTTTCGAAGTATTGCGGCCAGCTTGCGAAGCAAGTTCGGATCGCCGGGGTCTGGGATCGGTTCAATGCCAGTCGAAGTTACATCGTCTGAGCGGTTATCTGCAAACTGTGCCGCCAGTGGCCGCAAACTTATCGCTGCCAGTGTCAGTTCCTTACTCTCTTTCAGCTCCTGCTGATTGCCTGAAAGATTTTCAGAAGAGCGTTCATGCGAGCTATTATGGCCTGGTTGCTCTGGTGAATCTGCTCCTGCCCTTGGATGATCTGCGATAGCAGGTCCCGCAAAGTTTGGTCGGGAGCGGGCTTTGTTGGCTCTGAGTTCATGTAATATCTCCTGTGTTTTTGAAATGAATTTGGCTACGTCTTGGGCTTTGATTTTCAAAGTTCTGTTTGCGTTGTGATCGCGGATGCCTTCCGGGGTTTCGATCATAATCCGGCTTCGACCGCGTCCTTCGGGAATGGCGTCGGCCAGCTCTAGCCATTCGCGCTCGATCAGCTCGGCCAGCTTGGCGGGCTGCTGGTCACGGGGCAGGGCGGCAATGGTTGTGAGCTGGTGGCGTAAGGCTGGCAGGTCAAAACCTGATCGCTTGGCCTGCTGGTGCTGATCGTTGGAAAAGGCAGCTCTGGGGCGCTCGTCGTCGCCCAGCTCAGCGGCCAGGCGGTCGGCCAGCTCGTCTTTGCCTTGTTCTCGCAATCTCATTTCAGCAAAAGCATTGTTCGCGCCGCTGGTGAGCTGGTGGCCGAATTGCAGTTCGCAAAGGCGGCTAACAGCTTCGTCTTTCGCCTTGCCGCGGAAAAGCTTGTAAGTCTTGCCGGTCACACTGTTCTGAGCTGGTCGCACTAAGTGATAATGCTTTTGGGTCGATCCATCTGCGCGCTTGCTTTCGTGCATCGCCAGCGTTTCAGGATCATCTCTATCGAATCCGAACTCCTCGCGGATCGCGGCGACGGTCGCGGCCAGCTCGTCGGGTGTCAGCGCTTCGTCAGGACTGATGATGATGTGCAACAGGCCGTTTTTGCGGCCTCTGAGCTGTGCAAAATCGTCGGCGACTAAGAGCTGATCATTGCTGGATGTCAGGACGTCGACGCGCTCGTTGTCGCCCTCTGCAACCACATAGTTGCAGATGCGGGGGCCATCGCCTGCGCTTATGCCACCCGTCTTGATTATCATCCGGCGTCTAACTCGTCGGATGTGTCAGTGGCGGCGGGCTTCAGCTTCTTCAGCTCGGCGCGCAGCTCGGCCAGTGGTTTGGCAAAGGCTCTGCGGCTCTGATCCAGAACGCGGCCCATCGCCTCGAATTGGGTGGCAGTCAGGGTGCCGGATTGCTGAGCCTCATTGATCGAGTGTTGACATTGGTTAATGTTCGTAGCGATGCCGACAAGCTGGCGGGCGATGGCCTCCAACTTCGAGCTGTTCGGCGGCGCAAATGTGGTCCTGCCGAACGTCATGAAACGAACGTAGTCAGCTTGTGATAGCTCGTTTCGATGCGCCCATGTTTTCAATCGGGCGGCGTCGTCTGGGGTCAAGCGCATCTTGAAAACATGCGTCCTGTTTGGCGGTTGGCCCGGTGCGGGCCCAGGGGCCGCAGGGTCAACGCTCTGCGGGGTCTCAGGGGCAATAGGGTCCATCATAAAAATCCTCATTATTCTGTGGCCCGCCACAGGGGGTCAAGGGGGAATGCAACTCCCCTTTGCAAGTGTTCGTCGGTCCCGGAGGGGCTTGACGATCCCACTTGCTCTTTCCTAAACCCCCAAATGTTCAGGCGCTGATTTGTAAATTGCAGTGAAACATTAAAATGCAAATTCAGAGGGATAGCGGGCCACATGAAAGGGTCACAAAGAGAACTGTGGACCGGTGGGAACGGAGGGCCACAAATTGGAAAAAGAAGAGATTCCCCAGCGTGAATCTGGCGAGATTATCACAGCAAAAGAAGCGTTTCGCCGGTGGCTGCTATAGGCAGTTTGTTCCCCGCATTTGCGGGGGGCAGAAGCCATGTTTTCGGACGTGGTTGCAGGGTGGGCCTCATGGCTCACCCTGAAATGTTTATAGAACATTAAAGCCAGCTTGCGTTCCGCCTCGATCTGCACACCTGCAAGGCAGGAGGATCAGGCAATGAAATTTGAAGAATTTGAGCTGAAAAGAGCAATGGATACGGCGTTGCGCGAACATTTTGAGCTGCAAAGAACGATCATTGATCATCTGGAAAGGAGCGAAAAGCGGGAACGTGCGCTGTTAGCTATTTTTGGTGAAGCGCTGCTACAAGAGACGGGTGGCAGGAAATGAATATTATCACGGTGATGTTCAACATGTTCGCCATCAGTTCGAAGGAGCTGCGGCGAGCATTTGCTCGGGCGGTTGGCCGCCCTTCAGGAGTTGGGTTTCGGAAGAATAAGAAAACGGTGGCAACTGCGCGGATGTTGTTGCTGGCATATGCGGCAGCTCATCGAGCGCGCCGGGACATTGCCTTTTTCAGCGGTCCAGGGATGTGATCAGCGCGGGCCTAGTTCGCGGTTGATGATCCCTGCAATATCGACCGCGCCTGGGTCTTCTGGATGGTCGATCTCGTCGCCAATTTCTTCCAAAATCTCAGAAATTCTCAGCTTGGTTTTAGCCTGAATAAACTGCCACCATTCGCGGTTACGCTCGGGCAGATGCGCAAGCTGTTTCACGGCTTCTGCGACCGTCACAGCCTCTGTTTCGATCAGGGCGGGGCGTAGTCGTTCGATCTGGTCAGGTGTCATGAATTGGGGCCGGATACGGCCAGCCATTGCTGCGGCGTCCACCGCTGCGGAGTCGTCAAAATTGCAGGGGTGTGTTTCAAGATTTTTGGTCATTAGATGCATATGTGCCAGCCAATGAAAGAGACGTTTAGAAGTCCTCAACTTGCCGCCCCGAGCAGCAAGGGCAGGTCTTGTATTTTGTGCGGTGACTGCAATTTGAGATTCAGCAACTGTTAGCATGGCGGGGGCAGGTCTCAGGGTCGGGGTAGAAGTGCCTCGGCCCTTTTTATTCGTCGTTGTCCTCAATCTCGATCTGGCCACATCTCTGGCACTCCCATTCGCGGCTTGTTTCGGTGAATGCGACGGTGTGTTTGGTCTGCTCGTCGCACACGTGGCATTTAAGGTTTGCCATTGAGAAATTTGCACCGTGTTTTAGGCCGAAGAGGGCAACGATTGCTTCGTCGAACTCGTTGTCGACCCCGCCTTTTGAGCTTGCAAATCCGAAAACGTGGTTCATCGCGGGGCCATACTTGTTAGAGGGGTGATCGCTTCTTCCAGCTCAGTTTGTGTTGCGCGAAGTCGCTTAATTACGCCAAGGATTCTATTGCGGACCTCTGGCGCAAGATTGCTTGTTAGCTCGCTTTCCAGCGCCACGATGAAACCGCCAATCACTCCGATCATTGCAACCGCCAAATCGTTGAACTCAGCGCCGTTTTCGTTGACTTTTGCGAGAACAAAGTGAGCTGACTTTAACGCAGCTTCTGCTGCTTCGATTATTTCTGACATTCGATTACCTTCGGCAACTTAGTTATTTGTTTCTTATTTTTTTCAAAGTTTTTGTCACTGACGGTTTCAATAAAACTTCGCAGGTGTGTGAGCGCTTCACGGTTTGAAGTGTTGTCGCCGCCATAATTCAGGATGTGTTCTAGAACCGCAAGCCAAGCGCCAGATTTGATCCTCGTCCGAATATGTCCTCTGGGCTGCCGCTGAACGATTACGTGCCAGATCGAGCCTCCTAGGTAGTGTACCTGTCCCCTCTTACCCTCAATGTTCTCAACAATTGGTCCAATAGCACCAATAGGTATATTCACTTCGCCTACCTCATCGTACCGCTGGTAATATTCCGCTACTAACACTTCGCTGAACTTCTTGAGCTTCTGTGAGGTTTCATCTGTGCAGTTACTTTCGGTTGCGGATATCATGTCTGTGTTTGGGCCTTTGGTAGTCATGCTCTGCCTCTTTCTTTATTGTGCTAAACTGCGGTAGCGCAGATGTAGCGACTGGTAGATGTCGCACAACTCGCGATGCAGCCTGTTGTAGCGCATGTCGATTTTTGTCAGGTTTAGGCAGTCCGGTGGCGAGATGTGATCGCACAGGATGTTCAGCGCTTCCTCAATCTCGAGGGCGCGGACTTCTAACTCGGCGGTTTTTATTGCATCGCGGATGCAGTCAAGGGCTGTGATTTTGGTCATTCGGTTTTCCTCTTTGGAGAGTTCGTTCAGAATGTCTAGGGAACGAAATGGACCGCTGTTTAGCAGCGCTCACATAGCTGTATGCGCAAGTTGCTTTCTTCAGTGAAGCGAGTGAAGAGTTTTTCCTTGAATGGAAGAATCTTCAACAAAGTGCCTAATAACATGCACTTATCTGTTGTGTTGGGTTTTGGCTTTCTCTGCCTCACCTTCTTCACCACCTTCACCATCTTCACTTCGCCTTCATCGATTTGTCGTCGGGAACAAACCTCACAGCTCCCTTTCCTTCACCTGAAGTGATACGTCCGGCTCTTTTCCATCCCTGTGCCACCAATTCTTGTGCGACCCGCTTGGCTAAAAGCGGTGTCATGTCGGCGCGCTTAACACCCATCTTGCTCAACACCTGCTTGGCAGTCACTTCCGTGTGGCCGTGCACCGCCTTACAAATATCTTCACTCCAAGGATCGATGGGACGGCGATTTGAAGCTTCTTTGCGAGCAATTTTCTCCGCCTCACCTTCGAGCCACCATCTCTCACCTTGACGATATAACTCGACGGCCTCGGCCCAAATCTGGTCTCGGTCGCGGGCAAGTGCATTGATGTCAATTTCTCCAACACGGACAGGCCAAAATCGGCGTCCACCGGTTTCGTCACGTTGCCAATCTTCTTTGTTGGTTGTGCCAGCGAATACGCATCGACGGGGTTCGCTAACCTCCTCACGACCATAAGCCGGACGGAATGTTTCCACCTGCCTCGAAATGAATGCTTTAACCGCATCCACTTCTCTCCGCATCGCCTCTAGTTCGCCGACTTCGATTACCCACTTTCCACGCAAAAAACTTGAAGCATCCTTGGTCCCCATCGCTGGAAGAGCATCGCTGAACCAGTCAACGCCGGTCAGAGTTGCCAAGGCGGTAGATTTTTTTCGTCCTTGGGAGCCCTCTAAAACCAGCATATGATCAGCTTTGCACCCCGGTGAAAGGCCGCGAGCAACTGCTGAAATGCACCAACGCTTGCCCGCCTCGGAAGAAAAAACACTTGGTTCTGCTCCGCAATAAGCGCTTAACCAAGTGTTTAAACGCTCCTCTCCGTCCCAAATTAAGTTGTTTAGATAATCTTGGAGGGGATCAAAGTAATTGTCGCGGCAGGTCTTTCGTACAGCTCCTTGAACAATATCCATGCTGGTTCGTGGAAAGCCATTTCGATTGAACCAGCATTGAACAGCTACGTAGTCATCATCTTCGAGAGGACGAGGAGAGCTACCTGCTTTTTGTCCAGGAATTGGCCTCAACAAGTACTTTTGCGCGGTGAACCCATTGTAAGCTAAAACACCTGACCATTCTGGGTGTTGGGAAAGCAGAGTAAGTGCATTTGCTGGGTTAAAGAACGGACGACCTTTGTCGTCCCGAACTAGGCTCAGTTCGCTATGGCGGAACTTTAGTTCCGTGTTTTCTTTTCTTTGTTTGGGGCCTCTGGGTTTCTCGATACCAGCCTTAAAACCACTATCGATGGTGCGCCAAGTTTCCAAGGAGTCGAGGCCAATGGCACAAGCTGCTGCCTCCAGTCGCTCACGAACCAATGCTTCACCTAAGTGACCGCCAGAGACGACCTCAAACAGTGCGGACGCAGATTTGAACAACTGATGATTGCGACCGCCTACTGGTGTGGCGAGTAGTGCAGCTAGTTCAGATTGCAACGCCGCTTGTGCCCAACGGTTGTCGATGTCGGCATTCAAGCTGTGCCTGGGTTCAGCCTTTTCCTTTTCTGGCTTCAACACTGACTTCAGCAGCCAGTCTGGGCATTCGGCTAATTCGAACAATCCAGGTGGGTTCTTCCAGCGGTATCTTTGGTCAAACCCAGGCCGGACGGAAGGCACTCCTAATACCATCCCTCCATCAGCGCGTACGTCCACACCTGGTGCTACTTGGCCTGCCGAGTTGCGAATATTAGTGCCTTCCGGCCACTTGAAGTATAAATGCCAAGAGCCGGTGGGACTGAGGGCTTCCACCGTTTCAGGCAGAGTTCCGTTGGCATCGATGAGGGAGAGCAAGTTGGAGATCCCATCTGTCTTGTGCCCTTGCAGTGTATCCGCCTCGATCACAAAAAAACCGGACTTTGGTCCCGTGACGATTCCAACATTAGCGGATGGCCATTTCTGCCAGTCCCTCGCAATTACACCTTGGTCCGTAGTAGCGCCCCATTTTTGACCGCCACAGTGTTTCTCGGATTTGTAAGACTTTTTCTCTCCGGGCGGCACGGGAAAAACATGCCACCCTCGAGCAGCGTACTCAGCCGCCGATTTAGCGATGCTGGTATAATCAGTGCGCATGTTCATTGAAAATTTCCGGTCAATGGCGAGACAAAGGAGGCTGGCTCAGTTTTCTGAGGTGCAAGAAGTACTTTCTTCGCGGCTTCAGGTTCAAAGCGCCTGGATTTGGCGTCCTCGATGACCTCCACAATCTCCGAGCGAGGCCAGCGTGACAGGCATCCGATTTTGACAGCCGGTGGTACTGTGCCATCGGCAACCCTGCGCCAAAATGTTGGCACTGAGATTTGAAGATACTGCGCGCTCTCAGAGGCGGTAAGAAGTGGATCGATGTTGTCCATTGATCAGCCCTTTCATGTTGTGACTTGGGCTGATCCTGAACGATGAATTCGTTGCAACGAACTACTTAGCGTTGCGAATTATTTGAATGAATTATAAACGGACTGTTTTTAATTTAGTTTTCAGTACGTTGAAGCTCAGCTTAGGCCCACCTTTCGGCCCAGGTTTGCCTAATTTGACATTTTCCCTAGCAGCATCAGCCCAAATTACATTCCACGAAGCGTCTTTCATCTTGGGAGCCAATTTTTGCTTGATTTCTTGCTTGTTCCACCTTCCCTCGATGCTCAAAGTAAGGATGTCGTGGACCAAGAGCGCATCGTAATCCATCGGAATATCTAGTTTTGCTTTCTTGAGATCTTCAAAAAACCTGCCGAAATCCGACCCTGCGAATGTGATCGGTTGATAAAGCTGCGCTCCGTACAAGATCCGCAGATTAGAGTTCGCGCCATGCGATCCTTTGCCTAGAGAAGGTAGGTACTTCAAATGCCCTGATCCAACTGTTCCAATACGGACATCGATATGAGTGTTCGCAGGCCCAGTTTCGTTGTCTGGACGTCGGAATAGTTCCGCACTGACAGCTGCCGAACCGCCAGTAGGCATCAAAACTTCTGCCTTGTGTTTATTAGAGCTTACGAAATCCCAAGTGAAATCTTGAGCAAGCGTCAAAAAATGGTTGTAGAAGTAGTCCCAAGCTTCATCGTCCTTGTAGAAACCACTTACGGCAGGAGCGTCAAGAAAAGTCGGCGCTGGGAAGCCACTCTGTTTTTCTTTAGGTTTCTCTTTCAACTCGTAAACAGTTCTTTTTCGCCCACCAGGGAGCATCAATATCGCAGGATCATAGTCTTCTTCTTGCCCTACAATTTCTGAGGCGGCGTAGTAGTTAGGCTCGTCTTCGCGCACATCACCATCGGGATCCCATCTGAAGGTTGGCATTTTGCTTTCGATCAAGGACAGGACTTTTGAGTGGATGTCGTAGAGCGACGTTCTGGTTCGGTCGTTTACAAACAATTGCTGGCCTTCATGTCTTGGTTGCGAAGCTGGTTACGTGTTTCGCCCACTTCTCCATTAGAGGGCGACGTTTATCGAGAAACTGGGTTCGACGGTAAGCATCCATAACTTTGTTCCCGCTTGAGTGAGCCAAGGCAGCTTCTGAGATGTGCTCGGGAGTATTCGTGGCTTCTTCGCACCAATCGCGAAAGCTTGACCGAAATCCGTGAGGTCGGGCATCTAAGTCCCTTCGTTCCATCAACCTTGCCATTGTGGCGTCGCTTAAAACGCCTTTTCGTTTGGCTGGAAACAAATAACCGTTTCGCGCAAATGGCTTCGCCAATTTGACTACATGTTGGGCTTCTTTCGAAAGTGGGACACGAAAGTCATCATCTTCGCCAACCTTGGATTTCATTTTCTCATGGGGAATGGTCCATAAATCTGATGAAAGTTCCTCCGTCCGCAAGAAGCGGATGGGCCCTGATCGCATTGCGGTAAGTATTAGCAGGCGTAAGGCAAGATGTGTCGGTGTCGGCTCGACGAGACTAGCGTAGAAGTCAGGCACATCTTTCCAGTGCATCGCAGGGATGTGTTTTACTTTGTGGCGCTGTTTCCCAAGCAGGATTTTTGCCTTCGCAACCGCCTGAAGGTTAACATCGATATCGTGTGCGGACGCATGGCGAATACAAATTCCCAATCGTTCAATAGCCTTTTGGGCTGTGGATGCTTTTTCGTGCCAAATAGGCTGGAGGGTGTTCCGAATATCGTTTTGGTCGATTAGAGAGACTGGCATCGAACCCAGCTTAGGAAGAACATGAAGCTCTAACGGACTAAACCAGCGTCCCGCTTCACCGTCGTTTTTTAGCTCGGCCTTTCGAGCTTCGAAGGCGTCTTGAGCTATATCGCGAAGCAGGTACAAATCTCGCGCGGCTTCCTTTTTTTGTTTCTCCCTCTCTTTGATCGGGTCCTTGCCTTCTCGTAGAACTTTTCTCCACTTTTCTGCTTCATTCCGTGCCTCTTTCAGCGAGACTTCTCGGGCGGAGCCTAAGCCCATTTCTCGTCTGCGGCGGTACAATACATACCGGAGAAACCATTGAGCCCCGCCGTCAGCGCGTTTGTGCAACCAGAGGCCGCCGCCGTCGGAGTACTTTCCAGGTGGTGAGTTCTTTACTTTAAGTGCGGTAAGTTTATGAAGCGCTCTCGTCATTTATCCACCTTAGTGTCCACCTTTTGCCGCGAGGTTTGATGATGGCTATTGATAGATCCTGAGATTAAAAGAGGCAAGTAACTATCTAAAAATAAAAAATAAAAATGAATAACGCTGCTCGTTGAGATCGGCTGATTTTAGGTGATACGTGATTTCGAAGCGTCTCGACCGCACCATTCTCATCAGACAATCTGGCGATTTGCCCGTTGGGGCGGGTAGAGGTGCACCAGTTTGCCCTGGATTATCCTTGTCGTGATTTCCTGTCTCGCCCACGCCCTCGGGGTTGTGTATGACGAACGTCAATACAAGTTGGGAAGTTTTGATGTCGCAGGCCATAACCGTATTCACCACGATGAAGAACGAAGGCCCCTACATGCTGGAATGGGTTGCGTTTCATAAGACGTTGGGTGTCGATCACTTTGTGATTTTCACCAATGACTGCGATGACGGCACCGACGATATCGCTCGCAGATTGCAGGAACTGGGGCTGGCCACCCACGTCTCGAACGAGGTGAAAGAGGGTGGTAACCCACAGCATCAGATGTTGCGGCGGGCGCGGCGTCAGCCCAAGGTGAAAGAAGCCGACTGGCTGCTGTGTCTGGATGTGGATGAGTTCTGGAATATCCGCCACGGCGACAACAGCTTTGACGCATTGATCGCCGAGGTCGAAAGCCGAGCAGGTCAGCCGGTGGATGCGATCTCATTCGCGTGGAAACTGTTTGGAAGCTCCGGAAATATCAGCTTTGAAGACCGGCCTGTAACCGAAGCCTTTGCGATGGGGGATCAGGAGTTTCCCTATCACTCGGGCCGGGCCTATGGTTTGAAAACCCTGTTCCGCAACAATGGCAAGTTCACCCGGTTCGGGCCGCATCGTCCGAAGGGTGTGGAAGAGGGCAAGGAAGGCGAGGTCGCTTGGTCGGATGCCGGAGGTAAACTGTTCCCAGCCGAGAAGGTTGGCTGGCGTGCATGGCGCAATTTCGATCATTCGCTTGGTCGTCTGCACCACTATTCGGTCCGGTCTCTGGACGGTTTTCTGATCAAGCGCGACCGGGGCCGGACCAACCATATCAAGGTGGATCAGGGACAGTCCTACTGGCAGGACATGAACGCCAACAAAGAAACCGACCCGTCCATTCAGCCCATCGCACGGCGTGCGGCACCTCTGCTGGCAGAGCTGAAAGCAGACCCGGTGCTGCGTGAATTGCACGCGCAGGCCTGCGATTGGCACCGCGCAAAAATCGCCGAGATCAAAACGCGCCCGGATTGGGTGGATTTCCGGATGTGGTTGGCGGATAATCTCACCTGAGGATCATGGCAGACGACCTTTCGAAAGAGCAGCTTAAGCCAGAACACCCCGACCGCAAGACGGGGTACGAGCGTATTTTGACCGATCCCGCGCCGCCGTGGTTTGTTGAGCTTTATCCGGGCGGCGACGGTTCCGGGTTCCTGCAAAAGCTGGAACGCCATTCGGTTTTGTTTCACCAGCGTTCCGCGTCACAACTGGTTGTCAGTTTTGACAATATCGCCAATGCCAACGATCTGTCTTTTGCGCGCGAACCCTGGGGCTGGAAGTTCTTTCGTGATGAAGGCTGGTCTCATATGGGGGTCTTTGCGCGCACCAAGGCGTGGTATCGCGACCCCGAGATCATCTCGTATTTTCAGAGCCGCGCGGCTGAGGGGTTTTTCGACAACTTTGATCAAGTCGTCTTTGCCGGTGCTTCGATGGGCGGCTTCGGGGCGCTGACCTTTTCCGAACTGGTGCCCGGCGCGCATGTGGTTGCGTTCAACCCGCAGACCACGCTGGATGAACGTCTGGTGCCGTGGGAAACCCGGTATCGTTTTGGTCAGGTTCAGGACTGGGACCTGCCTTTGGGGGACGCAGCGCAGACAGTGAAGGCGGCGGGTAGGGCCTATGTGTTCTATGACCCCTTTTTCGAGCTCGACCGGCGGCAGGTCACGCGGTTGCAGGGGGAAAACGTCATTTTGCTCAAGACGTGGTTTTCGAACCACTTCGCTGCACCGATGCTGCGCAAACTGGATATCCTCAAGCCGGTAATGCTGAAGGCGATGGACGGTACGCTAACGACGGGTGAGTTTTACCGGATGATGCGCGCGCGCCGCCGTCTGCCCATGGTTATGCGCGCCATCGAGGCGCAGGCAGGCGAGAGTCACCCGGTATTGGTGCGGCAGGCCCGCCAGAGGTTCCGAACGCTGCGTCGCGCTGCATTGGACGGGAACTCCTCATGACGCGAGAAAAAGGGGTATTCATCGGACAGCGCAAGGACCGCATGGGCGCGCGCCTGTTGATGATGCTGACCTGCATCCGTCTGGCCGAGGATTTTGACACTTCATACAAAGTGAACTGGTTTCCGCAGGGATCGGACGCGCCCGAGCTGGATCAGCCGCAGGAACTGTTCGCGCAGGACTGGATGAATGCGCGCTTTCTCAGCGCCAAGGCATTCGACCGCCTTACCAGAAAGGCCCTGCCCATCTGGACCTTTCGGGGCGACAAAACTCCGGATCGCCTGATTGCACATCTCAATGCGGGCCGCTCGGTTCTGGTCGAGGAAGGGTTCGAGGTGCTGGCCTTCCCCTGGGAGGATATAGAGACGATCCGCCCGCGATACCGGGACTTTATCCATCAGATCGGCTTTACGGACGAGATCCGCGCCATGATGGCAAGCGCCGATGAGAAACTGTCCGGGCAAGGGGTGTCGGCCTACCACATCCGGCGGGGTGACATTCTGAACGGGTTGCCTTGGAAGCACACGACGTGGCCCGCCAAGATTGAACCGGAGGAGTTGTACGAGGCGCATCTAGAAAAAAACTCCGGGCAAACGGCCATCATGTTTTCAGATCAGCCGGAGCTGATCACCCGGTTTCAAACGCGGTACCCTAAGCTATTGCGGATGTCAGACATCGCGGATGTCTCTGATCTGACGCGGGCGCAGCGCGATTTTCTTGAACTGTACACGATGTCACGGGCCGAGCAGGTGGTCGCGCCTTACATATCAGCGTTTTCAATGGCCGCTGCCCGGATATCGGGGCGGCAACGCCTAGTGTTCAAGAATGTCCTGTCCGACGATGAAATCTCTGTTGCCAATCATCGTGTGGTTGATCGTGTTTCCAAGGGGCCCAATGCCTTTTTGAACCCGTCTGAGGCAGCACATATCTATGCCAAGGCCGCTCAATATCTGTGCGCGCAGGATGAAATAGAAAAAGCCTACGAATTGGCGCGGCCCATACTGGACGAAGGGGCCGACAACGCGTTCATGCCGCTGTTGCAGGCTATGAACTGTTTCTACCTGTCAAAGTGGAAGGAATGCGAAAAGCTGGCCGCAGCCGGGCTGGCCAACGGGAACCTGTGGTCCGAAGACTATGCCGTATTGCTTGCATTGCGCGCGGCCACACTGGGGGCGCAAAAGAAACGGTGGTCTGCCAGCCGTTATTTGGCGCGGGCGTTCTGGGGCAAGCCATTACGTCCCGATGTTGCAGTGCTGGCGTCCCGAATGCTGTACCGCGATCAGGTTTCCGCCCGGCTGTTTCCACCAACGGACTGGCAGGTGCAGAGACAGGTTCGTCGACGGCGTTTCCCACCATTCAACAATCTGTACTTGGTGCAGCACAAGGTACTGGTCAGGCAGCCCTGCAATTTCGATTTCATCTTGTTGGATTGGGCCGATCTAGCATTGGATCAAAAAGCTCGCAGGATTCTTGATGATCGTTCTCGTTTGGAGCGCTTGAGCGAAGGGTTCGACGGTTTTGTGGGTACAAGTGCTGATAACCCGGGTGTTCTGGCGGGCAGGGCTGTACTGCACTGGCAATTGGACGCCATTAGCCTATCGCAAGCCATTGATGCTATGCGGAAAATTACGTCCGACTGGCCGGAAAACCCGCTCTATCATAAAAGGCTGTCAGTGCTTTACGAAGCGGATGGTGATTTGCCCCGCGCCCGGATGACACTGGCCGAAGCTGTGGCGTGTGATCCCGGAAACCCGTTTCTGGTTTTCGCGATGGGGAAGTTTCTGGAAAGGAATGAGACCGTCGAGCAAGGGCAAAACCAGATCGTTCAGGCGGCTGACCTCGATGACAACTCAGCGGTTATTCAGGGGGAAGCCGGTCAAATATACCTGCGGCGGGGCAAAAAGGGCAAGGCAAGGTCATACCTGCAAAAAGCGCATGACCTGTTTCCGCCATTCAAGCGTTTTGCGAACCAACTGGCCCGTACATGATGAGAAAGACGCAGGTCTTCAATACGAAGCTTATTACTCTTGGCTGTTGTGCCCAGTAAGCCTAGGCTGTGGCCCGAGCGAAAGCCGCAGGGTTTCGGGCGCAGGTTCAATAAGCGGTAAAACACGAGGCGAATAAGTGTCTGACCACGATCCCCGATTCATAAGCGTGACCCCGATGAAGAACGAGGGTCCCTTTGTGCTGGAGTGGGTGGCCCATTGCCGCGCAATCGGTATCGACCAGATTGTCGTGATGACCAATGACTGCACCGATGGCACGGACGCCCTGCTGCAGCGGTTGGATGAAAGGGGCATCCTGACCCATGTCGACAACAATGCACGCCGCCAGAGCAATCCGCAAAAACGGGCCTACAGGAAATTCCTGAAGATGGAGATCGCGCGGCCTCAGGACTGGGTTCTCGTGATTGACGCCGACGAACACATCAACATCAAAACCGGGAATAACACGCTGAGGGCGCTGACCGATGCGATTCCGGACGCGAAAATGATCTCGATGACGTGGCGGCTGTTCGGGAATGCAGGTGTCGTTCGGTATGAAGACCGATTCCTGTCGGATCAGTTTCGACGCGCGGCACAGCAGAAAAAGCACCGACCGCCGCAAGCCTGGGGGTTCAAGACAATGTTCCGGCGTGAGCTTTGGAACACCCTGGGCGTTCACAGGCCAAAGCGGCCCACGGTCGAGTCCATGGAAGAGTGCCATTGGTACAACGGATCGGGGCAGTTGATGCCGGACCGGTATTTTACCGGCAGCTGGCGGTCTGCGCGGGATTCCATTGGCTATGATCTGGTCCAGATCAACCACTATGCGCTGAAGTCCTGCGAAAGCTACCTAGTCAAGAAACTACGCGGCCGCGCCCACCATACGGGGGAAAGCCTTGGCATGGAGTATTGGGACATGATGAACCATAACGCCAAGGAAGATGGCTCGATTGATGCCATCCTCGACCGCAAGCGCGAGCAGTATTACGAACTGCTCTCAGACCCCGAGACGTCCCGTTTGCACCGCATGTCCTGCGACCTGCACAGACAGAAGATTGCGCAGCTGCGTGAACAACCCGAGATGCAGGGCCTGATGCAGCGGATGACGGCGGGTTTTACGGCCAGTCACAGCGAATGATCGGGATCAAATCTGAAACAGGAGGCATCTGATGCTTTGGCTGCATTTGGGTATGCCCAAGACCGGCACGACTGCGCTTCAGGGATATGTGCAGCAGAACAGGGTACAGCTTGCCGATGTAGGGTTGCGCTATATGGAAACCGGGCGGCGGCGCCGTGAAGGCCAAGGCCGTCTTGCGATCAGCCACAACATCATTGCCTTTCACATGAACCAGACCAATCAACCGATGGACTCGTTTCGTGAGGCAATGGCCATCGAATATGACGCGCACAGAGATCAGACCTGCCTGGTGTCATCCGAAATGTTCTATAACTGCGACCTGAGCAGGTTGGCGCAGGTCTTTGCGGAAATCCCCTCGCGCGAGCTGCGGGTCACCTACTATTGCCGCAGGTATTCCGATTTCCTCGAAGCTGACTACAAGCAACGTGCCAAGAACGGCCGGTTGGGGGGGAGTGCAACCGACTATGTCGGGAACTTGCTGAGCAGGATCAAGGCTGATCCGGGGATTTACAGCTTTTCGGCAAAGCTGGATCGAATCCGTCAGGCTTTTCCGGGGGTCGCCATCGTGCCGGTTCTTTATGATCGTTCTCAGATGGTGCAGGGGAATGTGGTCGACGATTTCATGTCGCGTATCGGTGTGTCTTTGCCCGGCGAAGTGGTGGTCGATCAACCTTCGAACCTGTCGCATTCGCGAGCCGCCAGCGAGGCCTTTGGCATCGTGTCCAGGGCGCTCGGGCGTCAGGAAAGCCGTCGTCTGCGCCGACGCGTGGTCGAAGATCCGGTCATGATCCGGAGGTACGACGTTTTGGAACCGGATGAGCGGGCCTGGCTGGACGAATTCGTAGCCAGCCACGATGTCGCGTTCCGGCAAGAGTTTTTTCCCGAACGCCCTCAGATGTTCGACCCGGTTGAGTTGAGCGACGAGGATCAGAAATTCCGTCGCGACACGGCCCAGGAATACGATGCCCTGCGCCGCGCGTCCGAGATCGTGTTCCGCATGGCGCTGGAGAACTGAGAGTCAGGGCTCGATAGTGATTTCCTGACGCTGGCGGCCGGTGGTCTTGTCAAAGATCAGAATGCGGTTGTCATCCGTCACCACCGCGTACCAGTTGTTGCCGATGGTTACGGCCTGCGCCTTCGCGCCATCGGGCAGTTCGACTTGTTCCGGCAGGGCGGGGGTTCTATCCGATAGTCGGATGACAATCAGCGCGAATGTCACTAGAACCCCGCCAATCATCACCGCGGTCAGCAGCATGACCATTCTCCGTAGCAGGCGAAGCTGCGGCGTTTCCTGCGGTTCTTGGGGTTCGGAAGGGACAGTCATGAGCACCCGTCAGATTGAGTTTCATATCGCGGCCGATCCGCCGCCACGCCTTGATAAGGCGCTTTCGCGCGATGTGCCAGCCGAGGAAAACCTGTCACGCACGCGATTGGCCAAGCTGATCGATGAAGGCGCCGTGCGGATCGACGGGACCGTGGTGCGCGACCCCAAGGCTAAGATGGCGGAAGGCACAACCGTGGTCATCACTGTGGCCGAGGCCGAGGACAGCCATATCGGTCCCGAGGATATCCCGTTGGAGGTGGTATTCGAGGACGCTGATCTGATCGTTATCAACAAACCGGCGGGTATGGTCGTGCACCCTGCGCCGGGTTCTCCGAACGGGACACTTGTGAACGCGTTGTTGCATCATTGCGGCGACGACCTGTCTGGCGTTGGTGGAGTGAAACGCCCCGGAATCGTGCATCGTATCGACAAGGAAACCAGTGGCTTGCTGGTGGTCGCGAAATCGGATGCGGCACATCATGGGCTGGCGGCGCAGTTCGAGGCGCACACAGTCGAGCGGTATTACCGAGCCATTTGCTACGGCGTGCCTGATGCGATTGACCCGCGTCTGCGTGGGGTGAAGGGGGTTAGCTTCGAGCCTGGAAACATCATGCGTCTGACCACTCAGTTGGCGCGGCACAAGACCGACCGGCAAAGACAGGCAGTGCTGTTTCACGGTGGTCGCCACGCGGTTACTCGGGCGCGCGTGGTCGAGGCATTCGGCATTCCGGCGGGGTTGGCGCTGATCGAATGCTGGCTGGAGACCGGCCGCACGCACCAGATTCGCGTCCACATGGCCCATGCCGGGCATGGGTTGGTGGGTGATCCTGTCTATGGGGGTAAGCGCAAACTGGCGGCCAAGGCGTTCAGCGCCGTAACCTCCGAAGCCGTCCGCGCCTTCCCACGCCAAGCACTTCACGCTGCCGTTTTGGGTTTTGAACACCCGGTGACGGGGGAAAACCTGCGCTTTGAGGCCGAATTGCCGGAAGACATGCAAAAACTGATTGAACAGCTTCGCGCGCCGCTGACATAATGCGCAAAGTTCCGTGAATAAGACTTTCTTAGGTTTCCTTTATCAATCGTTAATTCCAAACTGTTAACGGTACCTCTTGAACGGATTGGGAAGACCTCCCATATCCATGTTAACGACTTAAACATTTGTCGGAGGGACATGAAACATGGCAAATTACGCAAATCTCCCCGCGCCGACGCCGGAAGGCGGTCTGAACCGCTATATGCAGGAAATTCGCAAGTTCCCGCTGCTGGAACCGGAAGAAGAGTACATGCTCGCCAAGCGTTGGGTGGAAGAGCAAGATACTGAATCGGCTCATAAAATGGTCACCTCGCACCTGCGACTGGCGGCCAAGATCGCTATGGGGTATCGCGGTTACGGCCTACCGCAGGCCGAGGTGATTTCCGAGGCCAACGTGGGCCTGATGCAGGCGGTCAAACGGTTCGACCCGGAAAAGGGTTTCCGTCTGGCGACCTATGCGATGTGGTGGATCCGCGCCTCGATCCAGGAATACATCCTGCGGTCGTGGTCTTTGGTGAAACTGGGAACGACCTCGGCGCAGAAGAAGCTGTTTTTCAATCTGCGCAAGGCCAAGGCGCGCATCGGTGCGCTGGAAGAGGGTGACCTGCGACCTGAAAACGTCGCGCAGATCGCCAATGATCTGGGCGTGACCGAGGAAGAAGTCATCAGCATGAACCGCCGGATGTCCGGTGGCGATGCTTCGCTGAACGCGACCGTCGGGTCCGAGGGTGAAGGCACCATGCAGTGGCAGGACTGGCTTGAGGATGAAGATGCCGACCAGGCTGGCGACTATGAAGCGCGTGACGAACTGGATGCGCGGCGTGAGTTGCTGGCGGCTGCTTTGGACGTGCTGAACGATCGGGAAAAGGATATCCTGACGCAGCGCCGTCTGATGGATCAGCCCGTCACGCTGGAAGAACTGAGCACGCAGTACAATGTCAGCCGCGAGCGCATTCGCCAGATCGAAGTCCGTGCCTTCGAGAAGCTGCAGAAAAAGATGCGTGAACTGGCGCGTGAAAAAGGAATGCTGGGCACGGTCTGAGACCTGCCCAAGCTAAGAAAGCCCGCCTTTCACGGCGGGCTTTTTTTGTTACGCGAATACAAAATCGCTCTCGGACAACTGGCCGGCCCGCACGCCAAGCAGGTCTATGCTGTCGCCATCTCCCAACTCGATGGTTGTGCTGAAGAAACCGCCCGAGATATGGTCTTCGATGTCCTCAAAGCTGTGAATGCCGTCATAGGCGCTGAGGTCGATTTTGTCCTTGCCAACCTGGAAGTCGAGGATGAGGTCTTCTCCGTCGCCATCGTCGAAGAAGAAGGTGTCGTGCCCGCGACCACCAACCAGAAAGTCATCGTTGGCTCCGCCATCGATCAGATCCTTTCCACGACCGCCAAAGATAGAGTCTTCGCCTTCATCACCGCGCAGGATGTCCTTGCCGCGGCCACCAAAGATGGTGTCATGCCCAGTGCCGCCCAAGGCGACATCATTGCCGCGCCCGGCAACGATAAAATCACTGCCGCCGCCGCCATGCACAAAGTCCTGACCGCGTCCGGTAAAATGAAACTCGTCCGAGTCGTCACCAATAATGAAGTCTGTGTTCTTCTGCCCCAGAATTCCGGTAACCGAGACCGGAAGCAGTACGCCGTCAAGCACGTGGATGATCCCGTTCGAAGCTTCGACGTCGAAGGCAATGAGACCCGGGTCCGCAATGCCCGGATCCGCGTCTTCCAGGCTTGGAGGCGAACTCAGCAGGTTCAGTTCCAGACTTGTTCCCAGCAAGGTTTCGATCTGGGCGCCGTCACCAAGACTGACAACGGCATCTTTGGTGAAAGAACCGTCAACGACGTGGTATTGCAGGATATTGGTCAGCAGGGGCAGGGGGTCACCGCCGCCCAGAAGGGTTAGCGCCTTCACGATGTGCCCAAGCGCCCCGGCCTCATCCGTGCCGCCAAAGCCCAAGGTCTGCGCCAAGGCCACGAAGGCAGCATCCGTTGGTGCAAATACGGTCAGATCGACCGCGTCGCTGTCCAGTGTCCCTGCAAGTCCCGCCGCGATTACGGCTTCACGGAGGATGTCGAAATCCCCGCCGTTGTTGTCAAATGTTCCCGGGTCTCCGCTGATCTGAATAACGCGTTCCGTGATCGTAGGTCCGTCTGTCATTTCTGGCATTTCGGTTCATCTCCCACCCTAGTTGCCACCTTTGACAGGGAAAGGGCTTGCAAAAGCACCTCTTCCCATCGGCGATACTTTTGGTACGGAGAGAGCGGAAAAACGGATCACGAAATTCGGATGTCGAGATTTGAAACAGTGGGGTTACCCACCGGTTTTTGAGTGAATCCCGGTCGTGAAATCAAGCGGTTACGGCGCAAGCTTCAGCTAGTTCAATTGTTGCCTGAAAACGCGCACCATATTCTCACCCATCACCTTGCGAACCTGCATTTCGGTCAGACCCTGCGCCAGCAAAGCTGACGTCAAGGTGGCCAGTTCCGAGGTGTCAAACGCCGTTTCAACCGAGCCGTCATAGTCCGAACCCAGCGACACATGATCTTCTCCCACCGTATCGATCGCGACCTTGATCATCCTGGCGATTCCGGTCGGAGTGATGTCGCCGCAGGTCACATCCGCCCAATAACCCATGCCAATGACGCCCCCGGTTGCGGCGATGTCCTGCATCAGGTTGTCCGGAAAATTACGTTTGACCGGGCAGAACCCGTGAAGACCGCCATGGCTGACAATCAGGGGGACGTCGGTCATTGCGATCACCTCATGAGCGACCTGCGGGCTGGAATGGGCAAGGTCGATGACGACAGGGCGCTGCGCCAGTTCTGTCACGACTTGACGGCCGAACTCGGTCAGGCCGGTTTCGCCGTAACCATGCAGCGACCCGCCCAGTTCATTGTCGAAAAAGTGGTGCAGTCCAAAGACGCGGTGCCCGGCATCGAACAGCGTGTCCAGATTGCTCAGGTCACCTTCCAGCGCGTGTGCGCCTTCGATGCCCAGAATGCCTCCGACAACCGGCTGACCCGCGGCACGTGCGGCCAATACGGTATCCAGGTCGGCGCGGGTTTTGATAATCTTCAACTGGCTGTCCGAAGAAGCCTCGAACTGGTGCAGCTTTTCGGCCTGATAGACGGCGCGTTCTTTGAGGCTGTCCCAGGTGCGTAAGGGCCAAAGCTGCCCGATCGCCAGAAGGGTGATGTTGTCGAACGCCTCGGGCGAGTTTGCCTCATAGTTCTGTCCGGCGGGGGATTTGGTCACGGCGGTAAAGACTTGCAAGGCTACGTTGCCTTCGATCAGACGGGGGATGTCGACTTGACCCCGTGTGCCGCGTTCGTTCAGATCTCGGCTCCACAACAAGGGGTCTGCGTGCAGGTCGCCGACAATCAGGGTTTCGTGTAAGGTGGCAGCGTCCCCCGATATTTCAAAGGGTGCGTGGTCGATCACGCTGTTGCGTTTCGCTTCGATGTAAGACGGCAGAAATCCGAAAAACACCACAGCACCGACGATCACCGCAAACCCGAGCAGAACGCCTATCCATTTGAAGACCCGCTTCATTCTCACACCCTCCCGACCTGTACGGGCAGATTAGGGTGGTTCCTTGCAGATAAAAGCCTGACTTAACGTCGGAAGGTTGCTAGAAGGGCGAGAAACTGTCTGTTAGCGTTAACTCTCGGGTTCGGCTGAGATCACGTATGTCGGAGGAGAATATGCAAAAACCAGTTCAATGGGGTGTTCTGGGCGCGGCCAAATTTGCGCGCCAATTCATGGCGCCAGCGATTCACGCAGCCAACGGTGCGCGCCTGGCCGGGCTGGCCACGTCAAGCGCGGCCAAGGCCGAACCGTTCCAGGCCTATTGCCCCGATCTGACGGTTTACAACAGCTATGAGGCTCTGCTTGCCGATCCTCAGATCGAAGCCGTTTACATCCCGCTGCCCAATCACCTACATGTGGAATGGGCCCTCAAAGCGCTGGATGCGGGGAAACACGTGCTGTGCGAAAAGCCCATGACAATGACCGCGACCGAGTTTGCACCGCTGATCCAAAAGCGGGATGAAACCGGTTTGCTGGCGGCCGAGGCCTATATGATCGTGCATCATCCTCAGTGGCAGTTGGTACAAAAACTGATCGCGGACGGAGCTATTGGAAACCTTGCGCATGTGACCGGTGCGTTCAGTTTCGACAATCGTGCGGATACTACGAACATCCGCAATCGCGCCGAAACAGGTGGTGGGGGGCTGCGTGACATCGGCGTCTATGTGATTGGCGGTGCGCGGTTTGCGACAGGTCAGGAACCGGTGCAGGTCGATTCCGCGATCCGGTGGGAAGATGGTATCGACACCTTTGCGGAAATCCGCGCGCAGTTTCCGGGGTTTACCTATTCAAGCTATGTCTCGATTCGTATGCACCCGCATCAGGAAATGGTGTTCCACGGAGAAGGCGGTGTAATCCGCCTGACTGCGCCGTTTAACGCGCGGGTCTTTGGCGAGGCACGGGTGGAGTTGCACCGCCCGGGGCTTGAGGTTCAGGTCATGCGTTTCCCCGGCGACGACCACTACAAACTGCAGGTCGAGGCGTTCTGCCGCTCGGTGCGCGAAGGGGCCGTGTATCCGTGCCCCCTGGAATTCTCGCGCGGAACGCAGGAAATGATTGATCTGGTTCTGGAAAGGGCCGTGCCACTCTGACTTGCCACGCTACGCACCGCCGGGCTAATCTGGCCGGTACCTGATCAGGAGAGAGGCCCATGGCAGGCGGCTGGGCGCGCGATGGCGCGGTGAGTGAACAGATTGAGGCGTCCATATCGGACGAGTTGGCCCGGATGCAGGCGCAAAAGCGCCCAGTAGGGGAAAGCCTGACCCATTGCGCCGAATGCGAAGAGCCGATTCCAGAGAAGCGGCGGCTGGCCTTGCCAGGCGTCAAGCTGTGCCTCGATTGCCAGCAAGAACGCGACGGAGCCTTCAAGGCGCGTTCGGGCATTAACCGGCGCGGTTCCAAAGACAGCCAGCTGAAGTAAACGGGGCAGTGGGATGCCTAAAGCCAGCCTTCTGCAAAACGGTCTGGTTCTGGGGTTTCTTGCTGCGTTTCTGTGGGGAACGCACAGTGTCATCGTCCGCTATTTAACCGCTGATCTTGGGGGGATGCAGATCGCGGTGACCCGCCTGTTCATCGCCACGCTCACCATATTCGGCTTGTTGCGGGCGATGCACATTCCTGTGTCGATCCGACTAGGCGACTGGAATTTCCGTCTGGCTGTTTTGTCGACAGTGGTCAACTACATCCTTTTCCATATCGGGCTGGAGCATACCGGTGCAGCCAACGCTATGGTGCTCGAAAATACAGCTCCTTTCTTTGTTCTGGTGTTCCTGTATTTCTTTGCGGACACCCCGGTCACACGCACCGATTTTCTGGCCACAGCTTTGGCCATTTTGGGCGTTTTTCTAACTGTTTATCGGGATTTCCAGGGAGGCGGAGAGCCCTTGTTTGGTGATCTGCTTGAGATTGGCGCAGGACTAAGCTGGGCAGTGTTTCTGATCTCCAGCAGCCGCGCAATGCGGAGTTCTGAATCGACCGGCGACCGATTGAATTTCCTGTTCGGGATCTTTCTGTGTTCGGGCGTTCTGCTGGTCCCTGTGGCTGCGTTCTCGCTGCAGCTACCTACCACCAATGACGTAGTGTTCCTGATTCTATTGGGTGTACTGCCAACCGCTTTGGCCTACTACCTTTGGTACGAGGCTGCTGCTCGGGTGTCGACATTGACGGCGACCTTGATGTTTGCCGCTTCTGTGGTGTTCACCTTTGTCAATTCGGCTTTGTTTCTGGGGGCCGCAATCACACCGATTGAAGCCCTTGGAGCCGTGTTGATCGTGGCCGCCGTGTTCCTGACGACCAAAAGCGAGAAGTGATCAGCCTTCCATTGCTTCCAGTTCGTCGATGAAGCCTGAAATCATCGATAGGCCCTTGTCCCAGAACTTAGGATCGCTCGCATCCAGCCCGAACGGGGCAAGCAGTTCCTTGTGATGTTTGGACCCGCCAGCGCGCAGCATCTCGAAATACTTGTCCTCGAACCCTTCCGATCCGCTTTCGTAGACGGAATAGAGCGCGTTCACCAAGCCGTCGCCGAAGGCGTAGGCATAGACGTAAAAGGGTGAGTGAACGAAGTGCGGTATATAGGCCCAGAAAGTTTCATACCCATCCATGAATTCAAACGCCGGGCCAAGGCTTTCGGCCTGAACGCTCATCCACAGGGCATTGATGTCGTCCGGGGTCAGTTCGCCTTCGCGGCGGGCGGCGTGGAGCTTGCATTCGAAGTCGTAGAAGGCGATCTGGCGGACTACCGTATTTATCATGTCTTCGACCTTACCGGCCAACAGAACCTTGCGCTGTTCCGGCGTTTCGGCCTGATCCAGCATCTTGCGGAAGGTCAGCATCTCACCAAACACCGAGGCAGTTTCTGCCAGTGTCAGAGGTGTTGAAGAAAGCATTTCTCCCTGGTCGGCGGCCAGCACTTGATGGACGCCGTGGCCCAACTCGTGCGCCAGGGTCATCACATCGCGCGGTTTGCCCAGATAGTTTAGCATCACATACGGATGCACTTCGGTCACGGTCGGATGTGCAAAGGCACCCGGAGCCTTGCCCGGTTTTACAGCTGCGTCGATCCAGCCTTTCGAGAAGAACGGCGCTGCAATCTCACCCATGCGGGGATCGAAGGCGTTATAGGAATCCATTACGGTCTTCTCGGCTTCTTCCCAGCCGACAACCCGGGTGTCTTCCATCGGCAGCGGCGCGTTGCGGTCCCAGACCTGCATCACATCCAGGCCCAGCCATTTGCGTTTCAATTCATAATAACGATGGCTCAGCTTGGGATAGGCGGCCACAACGGCCTCGCGCAGCGCCTCGACCACTTCGGGTTCGACGTCGTTGGACAGGTGACGGCCGGTCTGCGCAGTCGGCATGTTGCGCCAGCGGTCGACGATTTCCTTTTCCTTAGCCTGAGTGTTGTGCACACGGGCGAAGGTCTTGATGTTGTCTTGAAACACAGCAGCCAACTCGCGCGAGGCGGCTTCGCGTTTGCTGCGATCCTGTTCCGTCAGCAGATTCAGGGTGCCCTCGATATTCAGCTCTTCACCGTCGACGGTGAAGGTCAGACCTGCGATGGTTTCGTCGAACAAACGCTCCCATGCGTCGCCAACAACACCCAGATCGTGCAGGAACTTCTCCAGTTCGTCCGAAAGCTGATAGGGTTTCATTGCCCGGATGCGGCGGAAGACCGGCTCATAGCGTGCCAGATCGACATTTGCGTCGAAACGCGCCTTTAGCGCGTCATCGTCGATCCGGTTGATTTCCAGCGTGAAGAAAACCAGCGGCGTAGTGAAGATGGTAATTTTTTCCTGCATGTCCGACAGGAACTTGGCGCGCTCGGCATCGGTGGTCAGCTGGTAATACCGCAGACCGGCGAATGACATGATGCGACCGGCAATCGAGTTGATCTTTTCGTTGCGCTGGACGCAAGTCAGCAGGCCTTCGGCATCCAGATCCGCCAGCTTACCCTCGTAGTCGGCTGCAAAAGACGCGCATTCGCCCTCCAACCAGTCCAGATCACGGCCCAGTTCCGGCGCTTTTTCCGAACTGTAAAGGTCGGTCAGATCCCATTCCGGCAGGTTGCCAAGATCGCCGGCTCCTCCGGCTGCGTTTGCGTCTCGGACGGGAAAGGGAAGGTCGCGCATGGATCACCTCGAAATATCTGCTTTCGCAAACATCTAGGCGCGGGCGGCCCGGATCACAAGCCGCCATTGCGTGAGTGTATCTTTAGTTCGAGAGGGCCGGCGCAGGTGCAGCGCCCGATTGCGCGGCTAGAAAATGCGCGGCCAACTGGTCGTAGACAGGGCCACGCACCTCAGGCGGCTCCATCAGCACCTCGTGTTCACCGTCGGGGATTTCGACCAGCGTACCGTTGGGCCAGTTCGCCATCCGCGCGCGGATCGCCTTCCGGTCAACGATTTGCTCATGGCTGCCCAGGATGGTCAGGGCGGGTGTCGCGGGGGCGGTTTGTTCCATCAACCAGGCGCATTCGTCCAGTGCTTCGCGCAGCCAGATCGTCGACGGCGCACCGAGGGCCAGTTCGGGGTGCGCGACCAGTTGATCCTTCATCATCTGGTACATCGCCGGATCACGTGTCAGCACGTTGCCGTCAAAGGGTTGCGAGGCAACATAGCTTTCCAGCGACGTGGTCGGAGGGGTCTTTTCCCCCAGCCCGATGCGCGGCCCCCAATAGGCGGTTAATCGGCTGAGCGGTTTCATGATCGGAGTGAAAAAGATGCCCCACATGGGGCCGGTAAAGGCGCAGGCGGTAAAACAGTCGCGCTCAAGAACTGCGCGCAGGCCAATCGCGCCGCCCATCGAATGGCCGATCACGTACCATGGCTTCGGCAACTCCAGTTGCTCGGCCAGATCCAGAGTGGACTTCACATCCTGCTGATAGTCGGTGAAGTGCTCGACATGTCCGACGCGGGGGTCTTCAAGCAGACGGTCTGCCAGCCCCTGACCACGCCAGTCAACGGCCAGACAGGCAAAGCCGCGACCAACAAATTCAACTGCGGCATCGCCATATTTCTCGATGTATTCAGTTCGACCGGGGAACAGCATCACCGTGCCGTTTGCCTCGCCTTCGGGGCGCCAGTGGCCTACGCGAACCCGGATGTTGTCCGAAGTTGTCACCCAGTGAGCGGCACCACCGGCGGGTCCGCCGGCCACGTCTTCATAAAAAGGGGCCGGCGAGACCTGCATCAGGCCAGCACCGAAGCGAGTTTCATGGCAACACCCATGTCACCGTCCACGCTCAGCTTGCCAGACATGAACGCACCGGTGGGGTTCAGGTCGCCGCTGAGGATCTGTTCAAACGTGTCTGCATCGGCGCTCAGGGTTACGTCGGTTTCTTCGTCGCTGACGCGTGCGCCGTTTGCGTCCAGAACGATAGCGCCCAGATCGGCAATGGCAAACTTGGCCGATGCGTCGAAATCGCCGCCGGTCAATTTTTCGTTCAGCGCGGCCGCGGCCTTTTCAAGAGTGTCGCTCATTGTGTTCCTCATATTGTTTCTGCGCCGTGAATGGACATCCCCGGTCGCAACGCTACACTGAACATTGTTATGGGCATTGCAATCAACAATCTCAAAGGTACCGTTGCGGCATTTTTTGTCACAGTCATGTTTTCCACCAGTTCCGCCGCGCAACAGGCGGACCTGCGGGATGAGGTCGCGCTGTTGCAGCAACTGGCGCTGGCCACGCCGGAACAGGCGATTGGATTGGATCGGCAGCTCAAGGCGCTGTGGTCGCAATCCGGCTCGGCCTCGGCGGATTTGCTTTTGGAGCGCGGGCGCGAGGCGCTGGAAGACGGAGATACTTTAACCGCTATCGAACACCTGACGGCGCTGACCGATCACGCGCCCGGATTTGCCGAAGGCTGGCATTTGCGGGCTTCGGCGTTTTTCGGAATGGATCGCTTTGGCATGGCGGCAGCCGATCTTGAGCACGCGCTGACGTTGAACCCGAATAACTACGAAGCGATCTACGGTCTCGGGCTGATCTTCGAGATCATCGAACAGCCCGACAAAGCGCTCGACGCCTATGAGCGCGCGCTGGCTATACATCCTCATCATGAAGAAGTAACCAATGCGGTGAATCGACTGAAGCCCCAGGTCGAGGGCTCGGCCCTCTAAGAGACGGGGCAGGGGGCAAAGGTGAGCGGGTCATCCCGAATCGTGGCCGTACTCGGCCCGACCAACACAGGAAAAACCCATTACGCTATCGAGCGGATGCTGGGGTATCGGACCGGTGTAATCGGTCTGCCGCTGCGTCTGCTGGCGCGCGAGGTTTATGACAAGATCGTCGCTATTCGCGGCCCGTCCGTTGTGGCGCTGGTCACGGGTGAAGAGCGGATCGTGCCGCCGCGCACCCAGTACTGGGTTTGCACAGTCGAGGCGATGCCCGAGGGCATGGGCGCGGATTTTGTGGCCATCGACGAGATCCAGCTCTGCGCCGATCCCGAACGCGGCCATGTCTTTAGCGACCGCCTGCTGCGGGCACGCGGCACCAATGAGACGCTGTTTCTGGGATCAGACACTATGCGCGGCTCCATCGCGGCGCTGGTGCCCGAGGCTCAGTTTGTTCGCCGTGAACGGATGTCGCAACTCGTCTATGCGGGCTCGAAAAAGATCAGCCGAATGCCGCCGCGCAGTGCGATTGTCGGGTTCTCAGTCGATAGTGTCTATGCGATTGCCGAGCTTTTGCGCCGCCAAAAGGGCGGCGCGGCCGTGGTCATGGGGGCGCTCAGCCCGCGCACGCGGAACGCGCAGGTGGACCTGTATCAAAATGGCGAGGTCGACTATCTGGTCGCCACCGATGCCATTGGCATGGGGTTGAACCTGGATGTTGATCACGTCGCCTTTTCCTCCCTAAGCAAATTCGATGGCCGCCGGATGCGTCCGCTTGCTCCCAATGAGTTGGCCCAGATCGCAGGCCGCGCTGGTCGCGGGATGTCGGATGGCACGTTCGGCGTGACCGGTGAGGCTCCGCAACTAGAGGAAGGCGTGGCGCAGGCCATCATGGACAGCCGGTTCACGCCGATGAAAAAGCTGAACTGGCGGAATGCCGCCCTGCGGTTTGGCTCGGTTGCGGCGCTGATCGACTCGCTTGAGGTCAGTCCAAACGACGAACATCTGATCAAGGCACGGCCCGCGGATGACCTGAATGTGCTGAAATCACTGTCGCAAGTGACCGAGGTAGCGGCACGCGCCAGTGACCCCCAATCCGTCCGATTGCTGTGGGATGTGTGCCGAATCCCGGATTTTCGCGGCATAAGCCATGCCGAACACGCCAGCCTGCTTGAAGTGATCTATGGTCACTTGCATGAACGCGGATCGATCCCGGATGATTTCATGGCGCGGCAAATCCGTCGAATCGACCGCACGGATGGGGATATTGATGCATTGTCCAAAAGGTTGGCATATATTCGCACTTGGACATATGTTGCGCAGCGAAACGGTTGGGTGCGTGACGAATCACATTGGCGTGACGAAACGCGCACTGTAGAAGACAGGCTGTCGGACGCATTACATGACCGACTGACGCAAAGATTTGTGGACCGGCGCACATCTGTGTTGCTGCGCCGGCTCAAACAGAAGGAGGCCCTTTTGGCCGAAGTAAATGACAAGGGTGAAGTGACCGTCGAAGGCGAATTCGTCGGTCGTCTGGAAGGGTTCCGGTTTAGCCCGGACAAAAGCGCGCAAGGAACTGAGGCGAAAGCTCTGAAATCGGCCTCCCTGCAAGCTCTCGCGCCGCAATTCCATCTGCGCGCCGATCGCTTCTACAATGCGCCCGATACCGAAATTGATTTCACCGATCAGGGTGGCCTGATGTGGGGCGAATATGCCGTCGGCAAACTGGTTGCCGGGGCAGAGCCCCTTAAGCCGTTGGTCGAGGTTTTTGTGGATGAGGCCGCAGGACCGGATGTCGAACAGAAAGTTCAGCGTCGGTTGCAGCATTTCATTGACCGCAAGGTCGCAGCGCTGTTCGAGCCGTTGCTGAACCTGTCGCGCGACGAAGAACTGACCGGTCTGGCCAAGGGTTTCGCCTTCCGCATGGTCGAAGCACTGGGTGTGCTGCCCCGCGCTGGCGTTGCACAAGAGGTCAAGGACCTGGATCAGGACGCCCGCGGCGCGCTGCGCAAGCACGGCATTCGCTTTGGCCAGTTCACGATCTTCATGCCGCTACTGCTGAAGCCCGCTCCGACGCGTCTGCGTTTGGTTCTGTGGGCGCTGTCCAACGGCCTGCAGGAATTCCCCGAAGCGCCACCTCCGGGTCTGGTCACCGTACCGGTCGCCAAGGATGCGCCCGCGGGCTACGATACCATGTGCGGCTACCGCGATGCAGGTGAACGCTCGATCCGGATCGACATGCTGGAACGTCTGGCGGACATGCTGCGAGCCGAAGACAGCCGTGGTGGATTCGAAGCGAAGCCTGACATGTTGTCGATCACCGGTATGACGCTGGAACAGTTCGCCGACCTGATGCAGGGCCTGGGCTACAAGGCTGAACGTGGTGAGCGTGAAAAGGTGAAACCTGCTCCGGCAGAGCAACCCAACACGGAAGCGACCGAACAACTGGTAACCGAAGAAACCCCGGCACCGGTCGCGGAAACCGAAGAGGTCGTCGCCCCCGCCGAGGCGCCAGCCGAGGCCACCGAAAGCACCGAGGCAGTAGCTGAGGTTCTGGAATCAGAGGAACCCGGGGTCGAAGTATTCTACACCTTCACCTGGGGTCGTCAGCGCCAGGCCAACCGGGGCCCGCGTCGTGAACAGCGGCAGGGGCAGGGCAAAGGCAAACCGCGCGGGAAGCCTCAGGACGGGCGCGGCAAGCCGCAGGGTAAGAAGGGGGGCAAGCCGCAAGGTGCTAAGTCCTTCTCGTCCCGTCCGCCCAAGAAGGAAAAGGCTATCGATCCCGATAACCCGTTCGCAGCAGCGTTGATGGGTTTGAAGGACGGTAACTAAACGCCGATGGCCGAGGCCAAGCTGCGGATTGACAAATGGCTGTGGCAGGCGCGGTTCTTCAAGACCCGCAGCCAGGCCGCCAAACAGGTCAACGGAGGCCATGTCCGGCTGAACGGAAACCGGATCCTGAAACCGGCGCAGGCCGTAGGACCCGGAGACGTCCTGACCTTCCCACAGGGTCGCATCGTGCGGGTGGTTCGGGTCGAAAAGCTCGGCGAGCGACGCGGCCCGGCGCCCGAGGCGCAGACGTTGTATTTCGATATGTCGGAAAAACGGGACGCCCCACCCAAAAATCCGGGATTCGAAGGAAAAGGTCGTCCGACCAAGAAAGATCGGCGCGCGCTTGATCTTTCTCGCACCAAAGAGGGCTGATCTTCCCTTGAAGACAATGCAATACTGGATTAGCTAACGCCCAAAGCGAAAATGGGAATCCGACCATGACCTACGTTGTCACTGAAAACTGCATCGCCTGCAAATACACCGACTGTGTCGAGGTGTGCCCGGTGGACTGTTTCTACGAAGGTGAGAACACTTTGGTCATTCACCCCGACGAGTGCATTGACTGCGGCGTGTGCGAACCTGAATGCCCCGCCGACGCCATCCGCCCCGACACCGAACCGGGCATGGACCAGTGGGTCGAATTCAACCGGAAATACTCGGAACAATGGCCGGTGATCGTGACCAAGAAAGACCCGCTGCCCGATGCCGAAGAACGCGACGGTGAAGAGGGTAAAATGGAGAAGTATTTCTCGGAAGCGCCCGGCGAAGGTGGCTGAGCGATTCGCTCTCTGAACTTGTTCGTTCAGGTGTAAAAACAGGTTGCATTGCTTTGAAAAGCATAGGCTTTCAAGGCTGCAAATGGACGTGGCCTTTCGGGCGTCGTAATTTTGTGATATAATCGTAAGCTGAATGATGACTGAGATGGGGATGTGCTCCGTAAGTATGACTGCTTTGGAGTTCTGATTTAATTACAAACCAGCCGCTTGGCGGAGCCGAAAAAGGCTCCGGCTCAGGTTTTTTTGTTGTCCCGTATCTCGCTCTGTAACCAAGGATGAACCTGTATGTCTAAGTCGAAAAAGCTTGAGTTCCGCCCGAACGACTATGTTGTTTACCCTGCGCATGGCGTGGGTCAGATCATCTCGATCGAAGAGCAGGAAGTCGCGGGATACTCGCTTGAGCTGTTCGTCATCTCCTTTGAAAAAGACAAGATGACCCTGCGAGTGCCGACCAACAAGGTCACCGAATCCGGCCTGCGGTCACTCAGCTCGCCGGATGTCATCAGTCAGGCGATGAAAACCCTGAAAGGCAAGGCCAAGGTCAAGCGTGCTATGTGGTCCCGCCGGGCGCAGGAGTACGAGCAAAAGATCAACTCGGGCGATCTGATTTCGATCGCCGAGGTGGTTCGCGACCTGCACCGCACTGACGATCAGCGCGAGCAGAGCTATTCCGAGCGTCAGCTGTACGAAGCCGCGCTCGAACGCCTGACCCGCGAAGTGGCTGCTGTCTCTGGCGCTGGCGAGGTTTCGGCTGCCAAGCAGGTGGATGAGGTCCTGACCTCGCGCGCTGCCTGATCGCTGCCAACACGGAATTTGGGGCCGCTCCTGCAAGGGGTGGCCTTTTTCGTCTCTGGTCTTGGTGAATTCTGCGTTTGCCGCTAATTTTCCTGTAACCAGAGGCGGATACATGATCGGGATAAAGCAAACCGTAAAGTTTCTGTACGTTGCGCATGAACCGGTTTCGGTCTGGTTCCGCTATGGTCTGATCCTGTTCGACGCGGTGTCGATAGTGTTTTTTGTGGCCACGGCAAACATCCCGCATGGTCCGGGGATCACCGTTGCCAGCCTGTGCGTCGGGTTTCTGATTCTGCTGGATTTTCTGGCCCGGATGTGGATTGCAAAGGACCGGTGGAAGCTGCTGCGCAAGGTCTACACGCTGGCGGATATCGTAGTGATCTCCTCGCTGCTGCTTGAGCCTTTCCTGCCAGGGAACCTGGCCTTCGTGCGGATTTTGCGTGCCTTGCGTCTGATCCATTCCTATCATCTGTTGCGCGACCTACGGCGTGACAGTCAGTTTTTCCGGACGCATGAAGACGCCGTTATCGCAGCGATCAACCTGATGGTGTTCGTGTTCGCGACCTCCACGGCGGTTCTTGTGTTCTTTATCCCCGACAACAGCCAGACCGCGTATATCGATGCCCTCTATTTCACCATGGCAACGCTGACCACGACCGGGTTCGGTGACATCACCTTGGCGACTCCGGGTGGTAAGTTGTTTTCGGTGTTCATCATGGTGGTGGGCGTGGCGCTGTTCGTACGGTTGGCCCAGGCGATCTTCATGCCACAGAAAGTCCGGCACAAATGCCCAAGCTGCGGACTTTACCGTCACGACCCGGACGCGGTGCATTGCAAGCATTGCGGCGAAACCCTGAGGATCGAAACTGGCGGTACGACCTAAAGTGCCGCCACAGTTGTGGCCAGAAAGGCCAGTTCGGCCAGTTGTTGCGTCGCACCCAGAATGTCACCGGTTTGGCCGCCGATTTTGGTTTTCGCGACCTTCGCAAGCACAGCGACGACCATAGCAGCAAGGAGGACGGGAAGGGTGGCTGCGAACCCCATCAAAAGCGCGGCGCAGAAAACGGCCAGTACAAGCCCGGCCGCAACTGTTGTGCCACGTGGCCCGCCGACTGTATGGCTCAGGCCGCTGTTGCGGGCGTTGGGCAGGGTGCTCATCAGAACCGGCATGAACGCGCGGGACGCGATGCAGGCGGCGAGAACGGCACCGTAGGCTCCAGCCGTCAGCAAGGCTGCGATCAAAGCGACGCGCATCAATTGGGTGAAGATCAGCGTCAGAACCCCATAGGCCCCGATATGGCTGTCCTTCATGATTTCCAACCGGCGCTCCCGCGTGAACCCGCCCCAAAGCCCGTCTGCTGTGTCAGCCAACCCGTCTTCGTGCATGGCGCCGGTTGAAATCACCAGCGTTGCGGTGACGAGTACAGCAGCGACCATTGCAGGCAAGCCCAATGCCATCGAAATCCAACCAACGGTGCAGGCCAGCAGGCCCACCACCAGTCCTACCACGGGAAAAGCCCAGGCGGAATCGGCCTGACGTGCAAAGGCTTTTTCGGGCAGGCGCGGTACTGGCAGGCGAGTCAGTAGCACCAGCGCCAGCGGAATATCCCATGCGGAAATCAGGGTGTTGTCGTTTTTATACACTCCCGCGCCTTTCCGGGTCTTGTTGGATTGAACGCTTCGGTTAAACACACAGGACCACTCTGATGCAACGAGGCTTTCGATGCTGCCTGAACTTAATGATCTGAAAACACTCCGTGATACTCTGAGCCAAGCACCCGCTCCGGACGAAACTGCACTGCAAGGGGCGGCTGACCGCAATGGACAGCTGACCAAGCCGCCGGGTGCGCTGGGTAGGCTCGAGGATTTGGCTATATGGTATGCGGGGTGGCGCGGGGATGCGCGTCCGCAGGTTAGCTCTCCGCAAGTGATTGTGTTTGCGGGCAATCATGGCGTTACGGCGCAAGGCGTCTCGGCCTTTCCACCGGAAGTGACCGTGCAGATGGTAATGAACTTTGAACACGGTGGCGCGGCGATCAACCAGTTGGCCAAGGCTGCCGGTGCCACGATGGATGTACACGCGCTGGATTTGGATGCGCCCACCGCCGATTTCACCGCAGGTCCGGCCATGTCCGAGGATGAGTTGTTGCAGGCGCTGTGCACCGGTTGGAATGCCGTTGATCCCAAGGCGGATCTGCTGGTTGTGGGAGAGATGGGGATTGGAAACACCACCCCGGCTGCTGCGATCGCCTGTGCCCTGTTCGGCGGAGACGCGTCTGACTGGACCGGGCGGGGAACCGGTGTGGATGATGCCGGACTAATCAACAAAACCCGCGTCGTGGCCGAAGGCGTGGCCCTGCACGCAGGGGCTGGTGACGGTCTGGAGGTTCTGCGTCGCCTCGGTGGGCGCGAGATTGCTGCCATGGCCGGTGCCATCGCCGCCGCGCGTGTTCTGCGCATTCCGGTCATTCTGGACGGTTTCATCTGCTCGGCGGCTGCGGCCTGTCTGGCAAACGTCTCCGCAGGGGCCCTGGATCACGCCATTGCCGGGCACCAGAGTGCAGAAGGCGCGCATGGTGCTGTGCTGGAAAAGCTCGGCAAGGAACCGGTACTGAAACTCGGCCTGCGATTGGGCGAAGGCTCGGGCGGAGCGCTGGCGATCAACATTCTGAAAAGCGCGGTAGCCTGCCATTCGGGCATGGCCACCTTTGCCGAAGCCGGAGTTTCAGACGGATAAACTTAACGGCCTGACCCGCATTTCAGGGTCAGGCCGATTTCTGGGCGTGCTTCTCGGCCAGTTCCAGAAGCTCTGTTTCCAGATCTTTCTCGAACTGTTGCGCGCGTTCGATGTATTTTTTGTTTTCCGCCGTCGGCATCCCAGGGATCCAAAGCTCGGCAAGTTCGCGGATCGATGCGCGGTCGTGGCGGTAGAATGTCTGTTCGGCCTGCGCGGCCTCGTATTCACTGAGGCCGATATTTTCGAGGACATAACGCCCGGCTCGCAGTGAACTGTCGAACATCTCGCGTACGATATCGTTCGCGCCTGCCTGATACAGCTCGTACACATGGGTTCGGTCATGGGCGCGGGCGATGATGTGCAGGTCCGGGCGCTGACGTCGGGCAAAGCTGACCAGACGTGTCACCTGTTTGCGGTCATCCATCGCGGCAACAAGCACAGTCGCTTTCTCAAGCCCTGCGGCGCGCAACAACTCTGGCCGGGTCGGATCACCCAGAAACCCTTTGACGCCAAAGCGACGCATCAACTGGATGGTGTCGATATTATGATCCAAAACGATGGTTTTGAAGCCGCTGGCGCGGACCAGACGGTTCACGATCTGACCAAAGCGGCCGATGCCCGCGATGATCACGGGGCCTTGCTCATCTATTTTATCCGGTTCCGGCTGCGGACCGCTGTCCCGAATCCGGCGGGAGAGCAGATCGTAGATGATGAACAGCAGCGGCGTGATCAGCATGGTCAGGGCGATGATCATCAGTAGTTTCTGCGACAGGTCGGACGGGATGACATTCTGCTGCGTCGAAAAAGCCAGCAGGACAAAGCCGAACTCCCCCGCCTGTGCCAAGCCTAACGTGAAAAGCCAGTGGTCCCGTCCGCGCAGCTTGAAGGCGCGGCCTACGAGGAAGAGAATGATCCCTTTGAACAGAATTACCAGAAGGGCCAAACCGAACAGTTCGAGCGGGTCATTAAAGAAATAGGCGACATCGATCCCGGCGCCGACCGTGATGAAGAAAAGGCCCAGGAACAGGCCTTTGAACGGCTCAAGGTCGCTTTCCATCTCATGCCGGAATTCCGAGCTGGCCAGAACAACGCCCGCCAGAAAGGCGCCAAGGGCAGGCGACAGGCCAACAAGCGTCATCAGGAAGGAAATCCCCACCACGATCATCAATGCCAGCGCGGTATACATCTCGCGCAGGCGGGTGGCGTGGATAAAGCGGAACAGGGGCCGTGTCAGGTAGACGCCCGCAAGGATCACGAAGGCGATTGCACCGATGGTGACCAGTGTCACGGCCCAGCCCGGCAGGCCTTCGACCAGAGACAGGCTGTGATGGCCTGCATCGTGCAGGTCTTTCACGCCCCGATCGATCGACCCGTCGCTTTTCAGATGCGGTATCGAAGGCAGTGCAAGCAACGGCAGCAGCGCCAGAATTGGGATGACGGCGATGTCCTGCGTCAGCAGCACCGAAAACGTGGCGCGGCCGCCATTGGTCTGCATCAGCCCTTTTTCCGACAGCGTTTGCAGTACGATTGCGGTCGAGGATAGGGACAGGGTCAACCCGACTGCCAGCGCAACCGACCAGGGATGGTTTGCGTACATGGCGACGCAGGCGATGGCAGCTGTCGACAGACCGACCTGCAGACCGCCCAGGCCCAGCAACCTGTCACGCATATCCCACAGCGCGCGCGGCTCAAGCTCCAGCCCGATAAGGAACAGCATCATGACCACGCCAAACTCGGCCACGTGTTGTAGGCTTTCGGTTTCGGCGCCGACCAGGCCGAATACGGGGCCGATGACGATGCCCGCGGCAAGATACCCCAACACGGACCCCAGCCCCAGACGCGCCGACAGGGGCACGGCAATCACGGCGGCTGCCAGATAGATTGAGGCCTGATAGAGGAAATCGTCCATGTCGGTCCTTTCGGTCAGGTCAGGTGGGTAAAGGGGCGTCGCGCTTGAGCTGATCCATCACGATTTGGCTTTGCACCCGTGCGACCGCAGGATGCGGCAGTATCACCTCGTGAAGCAAGCGGTTGAGCGCAGTTAGATCGTCGCAATAAACGCGCAGCAGGTAATCCGCCTCACCGGTCATCGTCCAGGCGCTGGTGATCTCGGGGCGTGAGTGGACCATGCGGGCGAAACTCTCCGATTGTTCGGGGCCATGTGTGCCTAGGTGCACCTGAATGAACCCCTGAACATGTAGACCCAGCTTCAGCGCGTCCAGCCGCGCGGTGTATCCGGTGATGTAGCCCTCAGCCTCCAGCCTTTGCCGCCGCCGCCCGGCCTGGCTGGGTGACAGGTTCAGCATTTCCCCCAGTTGATGCGCGGTTAGATGGGCATTCTTTTGCAGGGCAGAGAGCAGGCGCGTGTCGGTGGCATCCAGCATATGCGGACTTTCTTCGTTTTTGCTCGAAATAATGCGGCTTCTGCGCGTACTTTAATAGGATACACGAAAACAATGCGCAGAAACAGCGTTGATTAAGGCGTATTTTAGAATCAGCAAAGAAATTCCTGTTTTAATGAGGTGCACCATGGGTCCTTTCCCGCACAACGCCCCGAAATCTGTCATCAGCAAAGAAAACCCGGTCGGTACCGACGGGTTTGAGTTTGTGGAGTTTGCGCATCCTGAGCCTCAGGAACTGCGTGATCTGTTCGCCAAAATGGGCTTTGAACAGGTTGGCTACCACACGGACAGGCCTGAGGTTGAGCTGTGGCAGCAAGGTGATGTAACGTACATTCTGAATGCCGACACCGAAAGCTTCGCCGCGCGGTTTGTTGCCGAGCACGGCCCCTGCGCATCCGCGATGGGTTGGCGTGTCGTGGACGCAAAAAAGGCCTATGATCACGCGGTGTCCAAAGGCGCAGAACCCTATGATGCTGCAGACAAGACCATGGATGTTCCCGCAATCAGGGGTATCGGCGGGTCGCTGATCTATTTCATCGACCAATACCATGACACTTCGCCTTATAATCAGGAATTCACCTGGACTAAGCAGTCCAAGCCGCGCGGCGACGGGTTTTATTACCTCGATCACCTGACGCACAACGTCTATAGCGGGAATATGGACAAGTGGTTTAAGTTCTACGAGACCCTGTTCAACTTTCGCGAAATCCGGTTCTTTGACATTCAGGGCAAATATACCGGCCTTTTCAGCCGCGCCCTGACATCGCCTTGCGGCCGCATCCGCATTCCGATCAACGAAGATCGTGGCGAGACCGGGCAGATCGTGTCCTACCTGAACAAGTACAAGGGTGAAGGCATCCAGCATATCGCGGTAGGCAGCGATGATATCTATACTTCGACCGATGCCATTGCCGAGAAAGGGTTGAAGTTCATGCCCGGACCGAACAAGGCCTATTATGACATGTCCAAGGATCGCGTCACCGACCACGACGAGCCGCTGGACCGGATGATGAAACATGGCATCCTGATCGACGGTGAGGGTGTTTTGGACGGCGGCGAAACCAGAATCCTGCTGCAGATCTTCTCGAAAACCGTGATCGGACCGATCTTTTTCGAGTTCATTCAGCGCAAAGGCGATGATGGGTTTGGCGAGGGGAACTTTCAGGCCCTGTTCGAGTCTATTGAACGAGAGCAAATCGAAAGCGGCGAAATTTCAGCAGCTTAATATCATAAGTTAAAGCGGGCGTTCTCGTCCGCTTTAACCTCGTGGCATTTTTAGCGTCAGGTTCCGGCCCTTTTTCTGATAGCGCAGCTCGCTGTCACCGATTGCAATAACTTTGCCCCCGTCCAACCTGTCACCCACTTTCAGTTTCATGTAGCGGCCGCTGGGCAAGCGCACCAGCGCCCGACGGTTGGCGGGCGTGCCATAGACGCCGATCAGGTTCAGCTTGCGCAGGTTCAGCGCATTGTCGATCGTTGCTTGCCGCGCAACCGAGGCTGATGACGGAATCTTGGGCGCCACGGCCTTGGGCTGGAAAGATCCGGCTTCGACCTGACCAATACCGGCCGTCGAACCCAAACTGGCAGTTTGGGTGCTCGACGAAGGGGCAAGACCGGTAGGACGTGTTTTTGGACGCGGTACGCGCAGTCCCCCCAGCACAGCAGGGGCAGGTGTTTCTTCAACCTCTGGTCGCTGCAGCGACGCAGGGCGAGTTTTGGGGCGCAGCGCCGCCAGCTCCTCGCGAGACCGTCCACCCAGTTGCTGACGCTCGAACCGCTCGATCAGGTCACCAGGGCGCGGTTTCGGGCGCAGCCCGGCCAGCCGGTCAGAGGGCTCTTCAAGGGTCGGTTCCTGCTCGAACCGGACGGGGGGTGGTGGCGGTGCCTTGGCAGGGCGCCCGAGATAGACGGCAATCCCCTCGGGGTTCAATGTTCCCTCAGCACTGGGAGCGACAAGCCCTCGTTCATCCAGGTCAAACCGGGAACCGGCAACGCTGGGTAGGGCGACCTGATCAAAAGGTACGTCGGTGGCAAAGCTTTCAACGGAAGGCTGGGCAATTGCGTCGTTGGACAGGTTGGATTTGTCGATGGAGGCCAGATACAGCTCGTCCTGCGGGGGCAGAACCGGGGGCGTCAGAGGGGCGGGCGTGATGATCTCGATGCCGGGTTGTGCTGGGGTGTCCTGCGGTTCGGGGTCGCGATCAATATCTTCGACAACCGTTGGCGCCACATTTAGCGCTTCGAGAATCGCGGTATCCGTGGGGGACAGCTCAGGTATATCGACAGGAGGGACATCCGGTTCGCGCTCGGCTGTTTCAGCGGGCGGCGCTTCGGGCTCGGTCGGAACTTCCGGCTTGGTGACACTGAACTGAGTGTCAGGCTCGGGCAGGGTGATTCCGACCTGCGCCGTTTCGGGCTCTTCGTCACTGTCCGGCGCGATCAGAGCCCATGCCCCTAACGCCACCGCAGCGGTGATCGCAGCTGCCGCCGGTACGGCGTATCGTTTGGCAAGCGCTTCAAAGTTCGCCTTGGGCGTCTCATCATCGGACGGCGCGCGGAACAAGTCCGGAGCCGTTGTGTCGGCGATAGCGTGGACGTTGGATGCAGGGATATCCCTGTCCTGCGGTGCCGCCAGGCTTTCGTTTTTCTGGTCCGAAAACAGGGGCTCGGTCGGGAACTGGGCCTGATCGGTGTCCGCCGTGAACTGAACCGGAATAAACCCGTGTTCGGTTGTGAAATCGCGTGCTTCGCCCAGCGTCTGTCTCGCGATGGCCGCAACGTGGGCGGTGGAGCCGACCGTTGCGACGTCAAAAACCAGATCATCGACCGAGTATGGTGTTGCATCGGCCAGCGCGGACCGGGCCTGTTTTGTGCGTTCTTCCGGCGTTTCTCCATCTGTTTCCGTTGACAGGAACCGGACCTGATCTGCCGGAATCACGACCTTGCAACTCAGGTTGTTTTCCAGCGCGAACGCCTTGTCCCGCAAGGCATGAAGCTGAGCGTTCAGGTCTGGCGCATCCAGTGCGACCGCACCAATGCAGTACCAGTCGTCATCCGATTGGTGGTGCACAGATATCTTGGTCGCAGAAAAAGACAGCGCAAAGGCGGGTTTCATATTCCCGAAGAACCATAATTGTCAGCATCAATGCAAACGACATCTCGTCCGCAGAGTGACATTAAAGCAGGTTCCCGCCGAGGGAAAGAAAAAGCCGGATGTTCCCCTTGTTTGATCGGCCCTCACATCCCCATGTTGGTTCTGGAGAAATTGGAGGGAAGACCTTGAAGAAAATCGCTTTTCTGGCCGCGATGATGGCCGTGACCGCAGCGGGCATGGCCCATGCGGAAGAACGTCGCATCACGGTGGATGCGGCCGGAACCGTTCAGGCCGCGCCCGATATGGCGACCATAACTCTGGGCGTTACAAACGAAGATGCCGAGGCGTCGAATGCCATGCAGGCGACCTCTGATGCCGTTGCACAGATTTTGAAGCGGCTGGAGGATATGGGCGTCGAATCCCGCGATGTGCAGACCCGTGATCTGTCGCTGTCGCCGGTCTGGTCCGGGCGCAACAACCCCAGCGGCGAACGGCCCGAGATTTCCGGCTTTGTCGCCTCGAACAACGTTCAGGTGCGTGTGCGTGATCTGACCAAGCTGGGTTCCATCATGGATGCGGTCATTCAGGACGGCGCCAATGATTTCGGCGGGCTGAGCTTTGGTGTGCAGGATCCCGCGCCGCTTCAGGCAGAGGCGCGCGCCAAGGCCGTGGCCGAAGCCACTGCAAAAGCTGAGCAATTGGCTCAGGCAGCCAGCGTGACTCTGGGGCAAGTCCAGACGATCAGCGAACAAGCTGGCGGCATTCGTCCCGCGCCTCAGATGCGTGCGATGAGCATGGCCGAGGCCGGCGGCGTTCCGGTTGCGGGGGGCGAGATTTCAGTCTCGGTCAATGTGACGATGGAATTCGGGATTTCCGACTGAGCCGACAGCTTTGGCGCGGGCCTTCAGCGGTTGTCGCTGCTGGCCCGTCTGGTCGAAATTGTCAGGTGACAGCCAGGCCTCGAACGCGGTCTTGATGCGCGGCCATTCACTGTCGAGGATCGAATACCACGCCGTATCGCGATTGCGACCCTTGTAATGGGTTGCCTGCCGGAAAATGCCCTCGAAGGTAAAGCCCAACCGCTCGGCGGCGTTGCGGGAAACGTCGTTCAGAGCATCGCATTTCCACTCGTACCGACGATAGCCCAGTTCGTCGAACACACGGCGCATCATCAGGTACATAGTCTCGGTCGATTGCGGGCTGCGCTGCAACAGGGGTGAGAAGTGGATATGGCCGACCTCGATCACACCCGCCGCGGGTGCGATCCGCAGAAACGAAGCCACGCCGACCGGCGTTTCATCACTGTCGAGCACCGTGTGGAACATCGGGTCGGCATCCATGCAGGTCGCGCGAGCCCATTCAACAAAATCGTGTTCCGAGTCGAACGGCCCATAGGGCAGATAGGTCCAGTTGCGACCGTCCGTATCGTTGGCAAACGCCCGGTATAGTCCGGGCGCGTGCCGATTCACGTCCAAGGGAACGACAGAACAATACTGACCCTCCATTGGCGTATAGGGCGGCGTCGGACGAGGGAAGTCGCCCGGAACCGGCCTGCCGATGGGTTGGCCCTGATCGTTGGTGTCGTGTCCGCTCATCGATCAGGCCGATGCTTTGGCCAGCGCCTGATCCAGATCGGCGATCAGGTCGTCGGCGTCTTCGATGCCGATGGACAGGCGTACCACGTTCGGCCCGGCACCTGCCGCCTCTTGCTGTTCCGGGGTCAGCTGACGGTGGGTGGTCGATGCCGAGTGGATGATCAGCGACCGTGCATCGCCCAGGTTGGCGACGTGGCTGAATATCTCGAGCGAATTCACCAGCTTGACGCAGGCGTCATAGCCGCCCTTGACCGCAAAGGTGAACAGCGCGCCAGCACCCTTCTTGTATTGCGCCTGAACCCGGTCGTAATAAGGCGAAGAGGGCAGGCCCGCATAGGTCACATAGTCCACACGCTCATCGGCCTCGAGCCAGGCAGCGATTTTCTGGGCGTTCTCCACATGGCGCTCCATCCGCAGGGACAGGGTCTCGATCCCCAGCAGAGTGTAATGGGCGGCTTGCGGGTTCATGGTCATGCCCAGATCACGCAGACCAATGGCGATGCCGTGGAAGGTGAAGGCCAGCGGGCCGAAGGTCTCGTGGAATTTCAGACCATGATAGGCGGCTTCCGGTTCGCTGAGCGAGGGGAACTTGTCATTCGCCGACCAGTCGAACTTACCCGAGTCCACGATGCAGCCGCCGGTGACGGTGCCGTTGCCGGTCAGATACTTGGTGGTCGAATGAACCACCAGAGTAGCTCCCTGTTCGATAGGGCGGCACAGGTAAGGCGTGGCCGAGGTGTTGTCGACGATCAAAGGGATACCCGCTGCATCTGCAATATCGGCCATCGCACGGATGTCGGTGACGTAGCCGCCCGGGTTGGCAATGGATTCGCAGAACACCGCGCGGGTGTTTTCGTCGATGGCGTTCTTTACTGCGTCCAGATCGTCGGTGTCGACGAACTTGGCCGACCAGCCAAAGCGTTTGATGGTCTGGCTGAACTGCGTGACCGTACCGCCATACAGGCGGGTCGAGGCCACCACGTTGGAGCCCGGACCCATCAGCGGGAACAGGGCCATGATCTGCGCCGCGTGACCCGAAGAACAGCACACCGCGCCGACGCCGCCCTCAAGCGTGGCGATACGTTCCTGCAGAACGGCCACGGTCGGGTTGGTCAGGCGGGAATAGATGAAGCCAACCTCTTGCAGGTTGAAAAGGGCGGCCGCGTGGTCGGCATCGCGGAACACATAGGCGGTGGTTTGGTAGATCGGAGTCTGACGCGCACCTGTCGCCGGGTCGGGCCGCGCTCCCGCGTGAATTTGCAGTGTGTCGAAACCGTAAGTCGGGCCGTCAGACATCGTCGAAATCTCCTGTTGGAATGTGTGTTGCTGAATCTCTAGGCGATCCGGCGCGCGCGCACAACAATCCTGTCAGCGCATCCACAGGCCGTTGTTGCGGATCGTGTTGCGAATGGCCTGCTCGCGCTGGGGCAGGTTTTCCCGGTCGAACAGGTCGCGGATCTTGTGGCCCTTGCGTTGCAGAACCAGCTTTTTGATCGGCTCATACCCTTTGAGCACTTTCTTGACCCGGTTGGGGGCCGCGACGGTTTCCAGCACTTCGACCACGTGGTCGCTCTCACGTGCATAGAGCAGTGGGAACAGGCGATAGTGGCAGCTGACCGATCCGTCCAGCAGGCCGGGGGGCAGCGCATCACGCCCGCCACCGAGGGAATGGATGACCAGCGGCAGGGCGGCCTGATCCAGCCAGGGGTCAAGGTTCTGCCCGGCCAACTCAGGGATTTCCTCATCCCGGATCGTGCGGGCATAGTCCAGAAATCGCTCTCCGAACTCGCGCGGGCAGGAATAGAAGAAATAGCCCGCGTTGAAATACAGATACCGTCGCCAGTAATCCATCGGCTGGCTGGCGTCCTGCGAGCTTTCGAAATCCAGCTCAAATCGTCGGTACAAAGCGCTCCAGATGCCATCGAAACCGGGGCCATAGAGCGTCGGCTTGGGCCACGTGCCCTCGACCTTTTGCGAGGCGCCGGGGCGGTCGAAGTCAAACGGCACCGAGGTCAGATCGCCGGTGATCAGAGTATCGCTGTCGAAGAATACGAAGGGTTCGCCTTCGGGCAAGGCCAACAGGGCCTCGATCTTGTTGCCATAGGGATAGCTGTCGCCGAAGACGTGAGAGTCAAAGGGCAGAATCTCGGCATTCAGTTGTCGCAGGGCTTTCAGGATATCTTCGTTTTGGATGCTCGGGTCCTGACGCCAGCGCGACCCGGGCTGAGGGACGGCGACAAATAACCGCCCTGAGAAATTCGGTGAGCTGTGGCGCAAAGAGGCTGCAAACAGCAGGGCCTCGTATTGCAGCCGATTGTTTTGCCCGATGATGACGATGTTGAATTTCGAAGGGCTGGCCTGCATCGGGTGACTTTCACGTATAAGGCCGCTGTTCGGCGCTGCTCGGGTTCTTCTTGACCTACAACACGCCGTAAAGCCCGTCAAAACCAGATACGGGGAATCTTCGGTTTCCCTGCAGCCAGAGGCCGTTTGGGTGCGGTGCATTTGCCGCGAGTCTTCAGAATGCAAGAAAATCGGGCGTAATCGCCTGCGAAACCCGGGGAATCCACCCTGGATTTGCGGTTTTTGGTGATTTTCCAAATTTTACCAATTGATAAAAAATAAGATTGTGGCAAGCTGAGATTATAACAAACATATCTACAGGGAGTAGAGCGATGGCACAGGGCCAGATTGCCCCCGGCATTGTCTCCGGGCGGCTTTCCAGCGATGAGCTGACCTCGAATTTTACCGATCTGCATCCGCCATTGGCCGCGCATGAGGCCGCTGTGGCGGCAGACCGGTGCTATTTCTGCTATGACGCGCCATGTGTGACGGCCTGTCCGACGGATATCGATATTCCGTTGTTCATGCGTCAGATTCAGGCCGGGCAACCCGAGGCGGCAGGTGAGACCATTCTGGCGCAGAACATTTTGGGCGGCATGTGCGCGCGCGTTTGTCCGACCGAGACATTGTGCGAAGAGGCCTGCGTACGCGAAACTGCCGAGGGTGCACCGGTCGAGATCGGTCGCCTGCAGCGCTATGCGACGGACAGCGTAATGGCTGCAGGGGGCCACCCGTTCGAGCGTGCCGCGCCGACTGGCAAAACCGTTGCCGTGATCGGGGCAGGGCCTGCGGGCCTGGCCTGCGCGCATCGTCTGGCGATGCATGGGCATGACGTGGTGATTCATGAAAGCAAGCCCAAGCCCGGCGGTCTGAACGAGTACGGTATCGCCGCCTACAAATCGACCAATGACTTTGCACAGGCTGAGGTGGACTGGCTGCTGAACATCGGCGGTATCACGATTGAGACCGGTTCGGTGCTGGGCGAGGGTGTCTCGCTGGACGGTCTGGTCGAAAACTACGACGCAGTATTTTTGTCCATCGGGCTGGCCGGGGTGAACGCCCTGCGCGCGGATGGGGCAGAAAAGGACGGCGTGCGCTTTGCTGTAGACTTCATCTCGGACGTACGTCAGGCATCTGATCTGGCGGATCTGCCGGTGGGTCGCAATGTCGTCGTTATCGGTGGCGGCATGACAGCCGTGGATGCGGCGGTGAAATCGAAACTGCTGGGTGCCGAGCATGTGACCATCGCCTATCGGCGCGGTCGCGAAGCAATGGGGGCCAGCCGTTACGAGCAGGATCTGGCCTCGTCGCATGGCGTCAAGATCATGACCAATGTGCAACCCGTTGCCGTTCACGGAAACGGTGCGGCGGCCGAGGTCGAATTGGAGTATACTTCCAGTCACAACGGTCAGCTTGCGGGCACCGGAGAAATGGTTCGCCTGCCTGCAGATCAGGTCCTCAAGGCGATTGGTCAGACCCTGGAAGGCGCGCCGGAAGGGCTGAAGCTGGACGGCAACAAGATCGCCGTGACCGGGGCTGGTCGAACCTCGGTGGCTGGTGTCTGGGCCGGGGGCGACTGTGCGGCCGGTGGCGAAGACCTGACCGTGACCGCCGTGGCCGAGGGCCGCGACGCCGCAATGGATATCCACGCAAGCCTGACCGCGTGAAACTCAAAGACACAAAGATGCTGAACTGCATCAGGGAGGCCGGATAAATGGCTGATTTGAAGACAAACTTTCTGGGTATCGAAAGCCCGAACCCGTACTGGCTGGCCTCGGCGCCACCGACCGACAAGGAATACAACGTCCGCCGTGCCTTCGAGGCCGGATGGGGCGGCGTTGTGTGGAAGACGCTGGGGGCCGAGGGGCCTCCGGTCGTGAACGTGAACGGGCCGCGCTATGGCGCGATCTATGGCGCTGATCGTCGGCTGCTGGGCCTGAACAACATTGAGCTGATCACTGACCGCCCGCTTGAGGTGAACCTCGAAGAGATGGCGCGGGTCAAGGCCGACTACCCGGATCGCGCGCTGATCGCCTCGATTATGGTGCCGTGCGAAGAGGAGGCATGGAAAGCCATCCTGCCGCGTGTTGCCGAGACTGGTGCAGACGGGATCGAGCTGAACTTTGGCTGTCCGCACGGGATGAGCGAACGCGGTATGGGGTCCGCAGTGGGGCAGGTGCCGGAGTATATTGAGATGGTGACCCGCTGGTGCAAGCAATACTATGACCGCCCAGTCATCGTGAAGCTGACGCCCAACATCACCGATATTCGCAAGCCTGCCGAAGCCGCCAAGAATGGTGGCGCGGATGCGGTGTCGCTGATCAACACCATCAATTCGATCACCAGCGTCAATCTGGACACGTTCAGCCCTGAGCCGTCGATTGACGGCAAGGGCAGCCATGGCGGTTATTGCGGTCCGGCGGTGAAGCCGATTGCTCTGTCGATGGTGTCCGAGATTTCGCGGGCTCAAGCCACGCATGGCCTGCCGATCTCGGGTATCGGTGGCGTGACCACGTGGCGCGATGCGGCAGAGTTTATGGCGCTGGGGTGCGGCACCGTTCAGGTCTGCACTGCGGCCATGACCTATGGGTTCAAGATCATCGACGAACTGACCGCTGGCTTGTCCAAGTGGATGGACGAAAAGGGCTACAAGGACGTTTCCGAAGTCGTCGGCCTGGCTGTTCCGAACGTGACCGACTGGCAGTATCTGAACCTGAACTATATCGCCAAGGCCAAGATCGATCAGGACCAGTGCATCAAATGCGGCCGTTGCTACGCGGCGTGCGAAGACACCAGCCACCAGGCGATTTCGATGTCCGAGGACCGGGTGTTCGAGGTCATGGATGATGAATGCGTCGCCTGCAACCTTTGCGTGGATGTCTGCCCCGTGGACGGATGTATCTCGATGGTGCCGATGGCGGCCGGAGAGGTCGATCCGCGCACCGGCTTGGAGGTGCAGCCCGACTATGCCAACTGGACAACACACCCGAACAATCCGATGGCAAACGCCGCCGAGTAAAACAAATTGCAGAATATGAAAGGGCCGGTGAATAGCCAGTCCTTTGCCGTATGTGTCGCACGCGTGACCACAGGCCTATGGGTTCGTTATTCTATGTCGAGCAAAGCTCCCGGAGATTTCTTCGGGAGCAGAGTAGTGAGGTCCGGTTATGAGACAAAGCAGCCTTGTGCATGAGCAGCTATCGCTGACGCACCACAGCCAGTGCGGCAACTCAGCGTGTGTCACCAGAGCCGACATTCAGAGTGCTATTTTCAGGTGTTTGAAACTGTCCTTTCGCCGCACTCAGGTTCGATACTTGAGGAACGCAATTTTCCCTTCATTCCTAAAACAGCCCGAACTGACGCTGACGGCCCGAAGCCGGTGATCGTGGTGCCGCAGCGCGATCCGCCGGGACGGTTGTCAGCTGTAACTGTGGAATCAAGGGTTGCTCGAACTTTGGTTTTGCGGTTCTGCGAATACCCAACGTTCCAGTGATTTAGCCACCAATCTGGTTCATTGTAGCTTGAACCGCATGATATCTTTGAGCGTTGGGCGGATGCGTCCCTAGAAAGCGATCACCAGGATCAGGAACTCGCGCGAAGTACAGAGCACCTTTGAGTGGATCATAGCCCGCTTTATAGGCTATTACCGTACCTAGTTGATCAGCTTCCAATTCAAAGTTCTTGGAATAGCTGCGCCCGCCGACAAAAGCTCCTAGATCTTGAGCTGCGGCAATGTCATTCGGTCCAGTCCCGGCTATTGTTGCCAGACCAGCCAAAATAACTGCACCAGCGGCCGCGTTTTGAGCGCGTCGCGCTAAATGACCTTGAATGTGGTGAGCGGCTTCATGCGCCATAACAAATGCAAGCTCATCGGTATTGTTCACATTTCGTGTCAGCGATTGGGTCATTGTGATCACCGGGCGCCCCGACTTACTTAAACTTTGATAGGCGTTTGAGGGCGCTTGTTTATTTGGATCAATGCGGATCAAAAAATCGCAATTTACGCCCGCAGTGCGGCGGCGGCATTCTTGCTCTGCCACGGGTTCTACTCGAGAGGCGACCTGACGGAATCTTGCTTGTGCATGCTGTGAGCTAACGGGGGCGCTCGCACGACCGGGGTTTGGTATAGGTGCCGATGGAGGAGTGGTGGTTGATACGCATCCCGCCTGCACCAAAAGTGCAAATACCAATACAGTTCGCTTCATAAACGCACCTTTCCAATAATTTAGAGTACCGAAATACAGTCCGTATTCTTCGACAAACCAACATTTAAATCCGAGACTAGGGCCTGTGTGAGTTGTTATTCAATAACAGAGGAAATTGTCTCTGGTCGCACCCGGATTTGCTGCCGCTAAAATGGTAAGCACCGCAAATGGCGTTGAAACGAACGGCCAATCGGGCTGCGGACCCCGACACTAACGACCTGAACCGCGACAACAACTGCTACTCCCGCTGCACAACGGCTTGAAACCTATCTGCTTTGCGGCGAAGGGAGTGTTGCGAGTGCACGCACAATTCAATGGGTGCTTCCGGTATGGGTCCGAAACGGACATTAAGTTCCAAGCTTCACTATCGGCCGCCTGCACCACATACTGTGAAGGGTCGGGTGAACGGCCCCTTATTTAGGGTGTGAGCAGTTTGCGATAGAGCGTGTCGATAAACGGTTCCGCGCCCTCGAACGGGTCCTCGTCGCCAAGAATTGCGCGAACCTGCACGTCGAAATCGGCGTAATGCTGGGTCAGCGCCCAGATCGAGAAGATCAGGTGATAGGGATGAACCTGCGCGATTTTGCCGTCGTCCATCCATTGCTTCAGGACCGCGGTCTTCTCATCCACCAGCTGTTTCAGATCCTGCGACAGCGCGTCGTGAATGCGCGGCGCACCTTGGACCAGTTCATTGGCGAACAGGCGGCTTTCACGTGGGAGCTCGCGGCTCATCTGTAGTTTGCGGTGGATGTAAGAGAGGATTTCCTGCATCGGGTCGCCATCCTCATCCAGATCGTGCAGCGGTGCGAGCCAGACGTCCAGCAGACCGGATAGCAAGGCAGTGTGAATCGCCTCTTTCGACGGGAAATAGTACAGCAGGTTTGGTTTGCTCAGCCCGGCTTCGGCCGCGATCTGATCAACGGTCGAGCCGCGAAACCCGTGTGCCGAGAACACATTCAGGGCGGCTTCCAGAATCGCTGCTCGGTTCTTCTTCTGAATTCTGGTTGGGGCGCGATCTTTGGGCATGTTTTCAGGTTGTCTCTTTTTCCGGCAAGCAGGCGCCGTTTATGCCAAAATTATCGACGGCGTCTCGCAATTTCTTGACTGATGACCAACCCGTGATAGCGTGAGTTTGACCAGATGGTCAAATCAAGACACCAAAAGCGAGCCAAATCGCAAGCAACAGGGAAGAAGAAAATGGCAGCTCCGGCGCAGAATCTCAGGATCAATGGCGACAGGTTGTGGGACAGTCTGATGGAGATGGCCAAGATCGGCCCCGGCGTCGCGGGCGGCAACAATCGCCAGACCCTGACGGACGAGGATGGCGAGGGGCGCGCATTGTTTCTGAAATGGTGTGAGGACGCGGGCTGTGCCATGGGGCTGGACCAGATGGGAAACATGTTTGCACGACGTGAGGGTACTGATCCCGAGGCGCTGCCGGTCTATGTCGGCTCGCATCTGGACACACAGCCGACGGGCGGAAAGTATGACGGTGTGTTGGGCGTTCTGGGCGGGTTGGAAATTATCCGCACTTTGAACGATTTGGGGATCAAGACCAAACATCCGATTGTGGCGACCAACTGGACCAACGAAGAGGGCACGCGGTATGCGCCAGCGATGTTGTCCTCGGGCGTATTTGCAGGTGTCCACACTCAGGATTGGGCCTATGACCGCGAGGATGCCGAGGGCAAGAAGTTCGGCGATGAGTTGCAGCGCATTGGCTGGCGCGGCGACGAAGAGGTCGGTGCCCGCAAGATGCACGCTTTTTTTGAATTGCACATCGAGCAGGGTCCCATCCTTGAGGCCGAAGGCAAGGACATCGGCGTTGTCACCCACGGTCAGGGCCTGAGCTGGACCCAGATCACAGTGACAGGCAAGGACGCCCATACCGGTTCAACCCCGATGCCGATGCGTAAGAATGCCGGTCTTGCGATGGCGCGGATTCTTGAGAAGGTGGATGAGATCGCGTGGTCACATGCACCCCATGCCGTGGGCGCCGCGGGGCACATTGATGTGTATCCGAACTCGCGCAATGTGATCCCGGGTAAGGTGGTATTCACGGTCGATTTCCGCTCACCCGAGCTGGACGTGATCACCGATATGGAGAACCGTCTGCGTGTCGCTGCTGAGAGCATCGTCGATGAGATGGGTCTGCAGATCGAGTTCGAGAAGGTCGGCGGTTTCGATCCGGTAGAATTCGATGCAGGTTGTGTGGCAGCCGTGCGCGATGCGGCCGAGCGGCTGGGCTATTCGCACACGGACATCATCTCGGGCGCGGGGCATGATGCGTGCTGGATCAACCGCGTGGCACCGACTGCGATGGTGATGTGCCCCTGCGTGGATGGGCTGAGCCACAATGAGGCCGAGGAGATCAGCAAGGATTGGGCTGCGGCCGGCGCGGATGTTCTGTTTCATGCAGTCGTCGAGACGGCGGAAATCGTAGAATAGGGTCACCGTCCCCGTCGCCGACTGGGCGACTCCCCCGGGATGCTAATGGCCAGATAAAGCAAGCGGCACAGACCGCAACAGGGAGACTAAGATGAGCACTGTTATCAAGAACGGGACCGTCGTGACCGCCGATCTGTCTTACAAGGCGGATGTTTTGGTGGAAGGTGGGGTGATCACCGAGATCGGAATGGACCTGAAAGGTGACAAGGAACTGGATGCGACCGGGTGTTATGTGATGCCCGGCGGGATCGACCCGCACACCCATCTGGAAATGCCGTTCATGGGTACCTATTCCAGCGATGATTTCGAAAGCGGCACACGCGCGGCATTGGCCGGGGGCACTACGATGGTGGTGGACTTCGCGCTGCCGAACCCCGGTGAGGGCCTGTTGGATGCCTTGAAGCGCTGGGATAATAAGTCGACGCGGGCGAATTGTGACTACTCCTTCCACATGGCAGTGACCTGGTGGGGTGAGCAGGTCTTCGACGACATCAAGACAGTGATCGAGACGCGCGGCATCAACACCTTCAAACACTTCATGGCCTATAAAGGCGCGTTGATGGTGAATGACGACGAGCTTTTTGCCTCGTTCAAGCGACTAGCCGAGTTGGGTGGTATCGCCATGGTGCACGCCGAAAATGGCGACGTCGTAGCCGAGTTGCAGGCCAAGCTGATGGCCGAAGGCAACACCGGCCCCGAAGCGCACGCCTATTCGCGTCCGCCGCAGGTGGAAGGTGAGGCCACCAACCGCGCCATCATGATCGCCGATATGGCGGGTGTGCCGCTCTATGTGGTGCACACCTCCTGCGAAGAGGCGCATGAGGCCATTCGCCGGGCCAAGATGCAGGGTAAGCGCGTGTGGGGGGAACCTCTGATCCAGCACCTGACATTGGATGAGAGCGAGTATTTCCATCAGGACTGGGACCACGCGGCGCGGCGGGTCATGAGTCCTCCGTTCCGGAATAAGCAGCATCAGGATAGCCTGTGGAACGGTCTGCATTCCGGCACGCTGAGTGTTGTGGCGACCGACCATTGCGCCTTTACAACTGAGCAAAAACGCTATGGCGTGGGTGATTTCACCAAGATTCCGAATGGCACTGGCGGTTTGGAAGACCGGATGCCGATGCTGTGGACCCATGGGGTGAATACCGGACGGCTGACGATGAACGAGTTTGTCGCCGTGACGTCAACCAACATCGCCAAGATCATGAATTGCTACCCGAAAAAAGGTGCGATCCTTGTTGGGGCTGATGCGGATATCGTGGTGTGGGACCCTGAAAAGTCCAAGACGATCAGTGCGGACACGCAGCAATCCTCGATCGACTACAACGTGTTCGAGGGTAAAGAGGTCAAAGGTCTGCCGCGCTTTACCCTGACACGCGGTCAGGTGGCGGTGCATGACGGCGAAATCCGCACTCAGGAAGGGCATGGTGATTTTGTGGCCCGTGAGCCAAACGGTCACGTGAACAAGGCGCTGAGCACCTGGAAAGAGCTGACCGCGCCGCGGCCGGTCGAGCGGACGGGTATCCCGGCGACGGGTGTGTGATTGTGCGCGGGCCGTCGTCTGGGCGGCCCAAAGCCTAACCTTTTCAAGGCAATGGAATGAATACTGAAAGCACTACCCAGCCCGTGATCGAGGCAAGGCAACTGGATCTTACTTTCCAAACCAATGACGGACCGGTTCACGCGTTGAAAGACGTGAATCTGACAATCGACAAGGGCGAGTTCGTCAGCTTTATCGGCCCCTCGGGCTGCGGCAAAACCACCTTTTTGCGCTGTATCGCGGCGCTGGAGACACCGACAGGCGGTGCCCTGACCGTCAACGGCATGACCCCGGATGAGGCACGGCGGAACCGGGCCTATGGGTACGTGTTTCAGGCAGCTGGCCTGTACCCTTGGCGCACGATTTCCAAGAATGTCAAATTACCGCTTGAGATCATGGGCTATTCTGCAGCCGAGCAGGAAGAGCGGGTAAAGAAGGTCCTGGAACTCGTTGACCTTGAAGGGTTTGGCGGCAAGTTTCCATGGCAGCTGTCGGGTGGGATGCAGCAGCGCGCAAGTATTGCCCGGGCGTTGGCCTTTGATGCCGATATCCTGCTGATGGACGAACCTTTCGGCGCTCTGGACGAAATCGTGCGCGACCACCTGAATGAACAGCTTCTGGCACTTTGGGCACGGACTGAAAAGACCATCGGTTTCGTAACGCACTCGATCCCCGAGGCGGTGTACCTCAGCACTAAGATCGTAGTCATGAGCCCGCGTCCGGGGCGGATTACGGATGTGATCGACAGCCCTCTGCCGAAAGAGCGTCCTTTGGATATCCGCGATACTCCAGAGTTTATCGAAGTAGCCCATCGCGTGCGCGAGGGCTTGCGGGCGGGGCATTCGGATGACTAGCGCAGGGATCAGAGCTGTATTGGCCGTCTTGACCGTTGTGGCCGTCATTATCCTGTTCTGGTACGCCGCCAGCGTGCCGATGAATATCAAGGGCGTTCTGAACGAATTCGAACGAGCAGGTGAGCAGGTCGATCCACCCAAGGCGGTTGATCGGCGCGACATGAGCGAGTTTGAGCTGGTCATCGACAACCCTTACGCCATCGACGAAACTTGGGAGCAGGACCGACCTCGTCTGCCCGCTCCGCATCAGGTGGCTGAGGAGTTATGGGACACAACAGTCGAGAAGAAGATCACCTCGAAGAGGTCGTTGATCTATCATTCTTGGGTAACACTCAGCGCGACGATGCTGGGCTTTGCGATTGGTACCGGGCTGGGCATCCTGTTGGCCGTCGGGATCGTGCACAGCCGGGTAATGGATCTTTCGGTTATGCCTTGGGCCATTGTCAGCCAGACCATTCCAATCATCGCTTTGGCGCCGATGATCATCGTGGTTTTGTATTCGGTCGGCATTCAAGGGATCATCCCCAAAGCGATCATCTCGGCCTATCTGAGTTTCTTCCCGGTCGTGGTCGGCATGGTCAAAGGCCTGCGCAGCCCGGATGCGATGCAGCTGGACCTGTTGCGCACCTATAATGCCAGTAGGTCGCAAGGGTTCTGGAAGCTGCGCTTGCCGGCGTCGATGCCGTACCTGTTCACCTCGCTGAAGATTGGCATCGCGGCCTCTCTGGTCGGGGCCATCGTTGGTGAGTTGCCGACGGGTGCGGTTGCTGGATTGGGAGCGCGCCTGCTGGCGGGCAGCTATTACGGTCAGACGGTGCAAATCTGGTCGGCCTTGTTTGCCGCAGCCATTTTGGCGGCCTGTCTGGTCGGATTGCTGGGATTAATTGAGCGGATGGTTCTCAAGCGGATGGGGATGGCGCAATGATCCTTGTTTTCTGTGGAATCCTATTGTGGCTGTTCGGCTGGTGGATGAATGGGCGTCTGGCCAGCGGTCCTTATGCCGATACGCGGATGGTGCGGTTCGTGGCACCGCTGGTATTCGGTCTGACCGTGATCGGCATTTGGGAACTGGTGGTGCGCGGGCTTGAAGTGCCGTTGGTCATCTTGCCAGCCCCCTCGGTGATCGCGGTGCGCTTTGGTGGCAGTCTGCCAGTCCTTTGGGCCGACTTCGTGCAGACCATCATCAAAGGCGCGCTCAGTGGCTACATCATTGGCTGCGGAGCGGCTTTTTTGATGGCGATTGCCGTAGACCGCTGGGATTTCCTGCGCCTTGGGTTGCTGCCGGTCGGGAACTTCGTAGCGGCGCTGCCGATTGTGGGCACGGCGCCCATTCTGGTGATGTGGTTCGGATTCGACTGGCACTCCAAGGCTGCCGTGGTCGTGGTGATGGTTTTCTTCCCGATGCTGGTGAACACCGTGGCGGGGTTGCGAGAGGCTACGGCCATGCAACGCGACCTGATGGAGACCTATGCGGCGACCTATTGGCAGAGCTTTATGAAACTCCGTCTACCGGCGGCGATGCCGTTTATTTTCAATGGCCTGAAGATTTCTACCACTCTGGCCCTGATCGGCGCTATCGTGGCCGAGTTCTTTGGTTCGCCAACCCTGGGTATGGGGTTCCGGATCTCAACCAGTGTCGGGCAACTCTCGCTGGATATGGTTTGGGCCGAGATCGTCGTGGCCGCATTGGCTGGGACGGCGTTCTATGGGGTTGTCGCAATGATCGAAAAGGCGGTGACCTTTTGGCACCCGTCACAACGCGGATAACAAGACTTCAACAGACCCCGAAAACGGGGCACCAACAACAACCAGGAGATATGAAGATGAACAAGCTACTCAGCGGGGCGGTCGCCGCTTTCAGTCTGGCAGCCAGCGCGGCGCTTGCGGCGGATGAGGTGACCTTGCAGCTCAAATGGGTCACGCAGGCACAGTTTGCGGGCTATTACGTGGCTAAGGACAAGGGGTTCTACGAAGAAGAGGGGCTGGACGTTACCATTTTGCCGGGTGGCCCCGACATTGCCCCGACGCAGGTGATCGCGGGTGGCGGCGCCGATGTGACTGTTGAGTGGATGCCTGCCGCTCTGGCCGCGCGCGAAAAGGGTCTGCCGCTGGTCAATATCGCGCAGCCGTTCAAAAGCTCAGGCATGATGCTGACCTGCTGGAAAGACGCCGGGATCTCCTCACCCGAGGATCTGAAGAACCGCACGCTGGGCGTTTGGTTCTTTGGCAACGAATTTCCCTTCATGAGCTGGATGAGCCAGCTGGGCATCGACACCGGTGGCAAAAGCGAAAGCGGGGTCGAGGTTCTAAAACAGGGCTTCAACGTTGACCCGCTGCTGCAGCGTCAGGCCGATTGTATCAGCACGATGACCTATAACGAGTACTGGCAGGTAATTGACGCTGGTGTCAGCCCGGACGAACTGGTGACCTTCAAATATGAAGATCAGGGCGTCGCCACGCTGGAAGACGGTCTGTATGTTTTGGAAGAAAACCTCAGCGACGCAGCTTTCGCTGACAAGATGGAGCGCTTTGTTCGCGCTTCGATGAAAGGCTGGAAATATGCAGAGGAACACCCGGACGAAGCCGCCGATATCGTGCTGGAGAATGATGCCACCGGTGCCCAGACCGAAGAGCATCAGAAGCGCATGATGGGCGAGATCGCCAAGCTGACCGCCGGTTCGAACGGTGCGCTGGACCCGGCGGATTTCGAGCGCACGGTGGGCACATTGCTGGCCGGTGGGTCTGATCCGGTGATTACCAAGCAACCCGAGGGTGCCTGGACGCATCAGATCACGGATGCTGCTCTGAATTAATCCAGCCCCAATCCGGAAACATGCGCGGTCCCAATCGGGGCCGCGTTTTCTTTTTCAGATGTCGGAATCGTGTCTGTACTTGGTGCGTAGGCAGGTTAGTATTATCCTGAAATCAGGTGCAATTCATACGATTAGTCGAAATACAGGAATAAAATGCAGGGATTTGCATCAGAATTCAGTTCAGCCTTGTCTTTGATCCTCCAAGGGGATGCAGAGCTGTGGGCGATTGTGCTGTTGTCCTTGAAAGTTTCAATCTTTGCGGTCCTGATTTCGGCTCTGATTGGTATGCCCGTGGGGGCCGCGCTGGCGGTCGCGCGTTTTCCGGGGCGGCGGGCGCTGATAGTGCTGATGAACGCCTTGATGGGGTTCCCGCCGGTTGTTGTGGGTTTGCTGGTCTATCTGATGCTGTCGCGCACGGGGCCGTTAGGTGTTCTTGAGCTGCTTTACACGCCGACCGCGATGATCATAGCGCAGGTGGTTCTTGTCACGCCAATCATCGCGGCGCTGACCCGGCAAGTGGTCGAGATGCTGGCCGAGGAGTACTCGGAACAGCTGCGTTCGCTGGGCGTGTCCCGGCTGGCCTCGGTACCGGTGCTGCTGTGGGATGCGCGGTTGGCGCTGGTGACTGCACTGCTTGCCGGGTTTGGCCGCGCGATTGCGGAGGTCGGGGCGGTAATCATCGTCGGCGGCAATATCAACCATGTGACCCGGGTGATGACCACGACCATCGCTCTTGAGACATCCAAGGGCAATCTGGCGCTGGCATTGGCGCTTGGCGCCATCCTGATTGGAATTGCCGTAGCGGTTAACGCCATAGTCAGCTCGCTTAGCCTGCGGGCCGAGCAGGAGGGGTTGCGCCATGCGTGATCTGGTTTCGGAAATGGCTAGCTGCCTGTCGGTGGATGGAGTGCGGATCACCCGCAAAGGCAAGGTACTGCTGGACGTGCCGCACCTGGCGCTTGATGGGCCGGGGCCGACCCTGATCCTTGGGCCGAACGGGTCCGGTAAAAGTCTTCTGCTGCGTTGCCTGCACGGGCTGATCGTGCCTGACCGCGGGCAGGTCAGACAGGATGAGGTGGCCCTGAACGCCGAACACAAGGCGCGGCAGGCGATGGTTTTTCAACAACCCGTGTTGTTGCGCAGGTCGGTTGCGGCCAATCTGGACTTTGTTTTAAAGCGGCAAGGTCTGCCCCGAAGCGACCGTAAAGCCCGTATCGAAGAGCTGCTGGCCGAAGGTGGGCTGGACGGTAAAGCCCGGCAATCAGCGCGGTCCCTTTCCGGGGGCGAGGCACAGCGGCTGGCCATCTTGCGCGCCCTTGCTTTGGATCCTGAAACGCTGTTCCTGGACGAACCCACCAGCGCGCTGGATCCAAACGCGACGCAGATGATCGAACAGATGGTCCTGCGCGCCTCGACCTGCGGAGTGCGCATCGTCATGGTCACACATGACATCGGGCAGGCTCGGCGGTTGGCCGCCGATATCGTAATGATGCAGGGTGGCCATGTGGTTGAACATGGGGCGGCCAAACAGATACTTGATACCCCTGAAAGCGACGCCTCACGCCGGTATTTGGCTGGTGGGCTGGTGACTTAATCAAAAAAATATGGAGATCGAAATGATCCGGAATATTGTTCGGGCAGCATTGGTAACTATTGGCCTGACCGCAACGTCAGTCAGCGCCGAAGAACCGTTTATCGTCGTGCAATCGACAACATCGACCCAGAACTCGGGCCTGTTGGATTACATCCTGCCGGGGTTTGAGGCCGAGACAGGCATCGACGTACGTGTCGTTGCGGTTGGCACCGGTCAGGCGATCCGAAACGCGGTCAACGGCGATGGTGATGTGTTGCTGGTGCACGCAAAACAGGCCGAGGAGCAGTTCGTCGCTGATGGTTGGGGCGTTGAGCGGTTTGACGTGATGTACAACGATTTTGTCCTCGTCGGGCCAACATCGGACCCTGCAAAGGTGAAAGGTGGCACAGATATCGTAGCGGCTCTGAGTGCCGTGGCCGAGGCCGAGGTGCCATTTGCGTCACGTGGTGATGATAGCGGAACCCACAAGGCCGAGATGCGCTTGTGGGGAGTAGCGGAAACTGATCCGACCAAGGCCTCGGGCGAGTGGTATCGTGAGACGGGCTCGGGTATGGGTGCGACCTTGAATGTGGCCAGCGGGATGGACGCCTATGTCCTGACAGATCGTGCGACTTGGCAGTCCTTTGGGAATAAAGGCAACCTTGAGGTTCTGGTAGAAGGTGATCCGCGCTTGTTCAATCAGTATGGCGTTATCCTTGTGAACCCAGAAAAGCACCCGCGCGTGCGGGCGGCCGCCGGGCAGAGGTTCATCGACTGGCTGATCGGCCCGGACGGGCAGGCGGCAATAGAGTCATACAAGTTTGATGGTGAGCAGCTATTCTTTCCCAACGCCAAGTGACCGAGGCTAACCGCTTGCGCCATTGTGGTGGACCGTGCCCAGACCGGACAGATCATACCCACCGAATTCGGTGGCGCGGGTAGTAAAGCGGTCCGATTGCACGAACCCAAGCAGTTTGAGCATCGGGTCATCGAAATAGGCCCGCCGCCAGATCGCAAGGTCCAGGCGTTCGGAATGGGTTGGGGTAAAACTCAGATCATAGAAACCCGCCAATGCGCCCAGGCCGAACCCGACCTCGGCCTTGCCGTCATGCAGGGCTATGGCCAATTCCTCTTCGGTGCGGGCGCACGTGGGCAGGGCGTCCAGGTCCTCGCGCGACAGGCCATGGATCTCGAGTTGTGTGTCGAACAGCCGTTGGCTTGCGGCACTGTCCTGACGCAGGATCACTCGGCGACCCTTCAGGTCTGCAAAGCCAGAGATACCGGTCACACCGGGGGCCAGCAGCAACCCGCGCTGTCTGTGTGCTATCTCGTACAGAACAACCGGGGCTTCACCCAGCGTGTCACGCAGGGCTTGTGTGTTGAACCCGTCGTCTTCGTGTATATGCAATGCGGCGGCTTGTGCGCTGCGATCCTTCAGGCGATTCAGGCCATCGAACGAACCGTCGTAATAGGTGGCCAGTCCCGAACCGCTTTCGCGCAAGGCCCAGTCAAGCAGCGGATCGTGGCTACCGGCGACAATAGGGGGCAGGGGCGGTTCGGCCACCTGTGGTCCGGATCGAGAGGCGTTCAGCCACGCGATGACCTCGGCCCGGGGAAACAACAGTTTGCCCATGGCGCGGACGCAGGGCACCTCGCCGGAGGAAGCCAGATCATAAGCCTTGCGCTCACCAATGCGCAGCAGGTCGGCCAGTTCTTTGGTCGTCAGATATTCGGACATTCAGTCGAGCCGCACCGCCGCACCAGAGCCCGCGTCAGCGGCGCTGAACCCGATCTGTTGCAATGTGAAGGGCGCGGCGACGGTGATTACGACCATTGCGGCCACAGCGGCAAGAAAGGCTTTCATTGGTCTCCTCCGGTTCCGTTTTCCGGTGCTGTCGCACGGCGCAGAAAAGTGATCAGGTCGTCCCGGTCGCTGGCCTGCGTGATCCGCTGCATCGGCATTTTTGACCCCGGTATGTAGTGGTCTGGCCCCTGATGGAAAAGGGCGTTTATCGTTTCGTCATTCCAAATGATATCAGAGTCTTGCAGCGTGTCCGAGTAGAAATATCCCGGCAGCGTGCCAGCCTTGCGGCCAAAGATGCCATGCAGGGTTGGACCAGCGCGCCGTTGCCCGTCGGGCGTCAGGCTGTGGCAGATCGAGCATTTGCGGGCGAACTGTCGCTCTCCGTTGCTCATCTCATCAGGGTTTTTCAGAAAGCTGGGTTCGGCGGCGGCCATCTGCGTCTGGTCGCCAAGCGCGGTGACGGGCCAGCTGTACATCGCCTCATCAAGACCGCCTGCGTGCAGGTTCTGGCCGTCGGGCGAAAAGGCCAGCGCCCAGACTGGCCCGCGCAGGGTGGCGCGGAAATCCTGCGCGATACGCCATTCGGCGGTGTCGATCACCATGATGTAGCCCTGACCATCGCCCACAGCCAACAGGCTGCGATCTGGGTTCAGCGCCAGGGCCAGAATAGGGCGGCGGTCGAGCGTAAAGTCCCGCACATCTCCGGTAATCAGGTCCAGAATGCGCGTGACGCCATCCACGGCGCCATAAGCGATCCAGTTGTCTTGGTCGTTCAGAACCAGTTCGTTAATACCAAACCCATGTTCGACCAGTCGCTGGATTTCCTGCCCGGTGGCTACATCCCAGGCCCTCAGCGTTCCGTCCATGTCTGCCGAATACAGCGTCGCGCCATCCGGGGAGAACGTCACGGCGTTCACGCCGCTGTCCGCCTCAAGCACTTTCGGGGCCGATCCATCCTCGGGCCACAGACCAATCGTACCGTCCCAGCTGGCAGTAGCCACGTGTGTTTTCGAGGCCGCAAGCCCCACGATCTTGCCCTTGTGCTGGCCGACAATCTCTCCGCCCGGCCAGCGGCGCAGAGTGAAGTCATCTCCGGCAGAATAGATCGCGCGCCCGTTGAAGGCGACAGAGTTGACGGCGGCCTCGTGCCCCTCCAGCCATTCGGGCGTGCGGTCCGACCAAAGACCAACGGAATTGTCGAAACTGGCCGTGGCGATCCGCCCGTCGGGCGCAGCGGCGATCCCCATGATCGGCCCACCGTGGCCCTTGAGCGTGAAAAACTCGGCCAAGGCGGGCAGGGGAACCAGCGCCAGTGCCAGAGCCAGCCAGCGCATCTATTCGGCGGGTGAGGCCGCAGCCTTGCCAGCCTCTTTTTCCTGCACCTCTTCCAGCCACAGCGAGTGATGCTCGCGCGCCCATTGCTCTTCGACCTCGCCCGAGCCCATCGCATCGAACGCGCCTTCCATGCCGACCGAGCCGAGGTAGATATGGGCGATGATGATGGCGATGAATACATAGGCGACCATCACGTGCCACACCTGTGCATACTGCATCTCTTCTTGTGGTGACATCTGCGTTGGCAGGTTCAGACCCAGCATCTGAGGAATACCGGTGGAGTTGGCGATCTCGAAAGTCTTGGCAAACATAGGCAGCTCGAACGGGAAGAGCAGAGACAGGCCCGACAGGCTGATCGAAACGCCCAGCAGGATGCACGCCCAGAAGATAACCTTTTGGCCCGCGTTGAATTTCCTGGCAGGCGGGTGGCTGCCCTTGGTGAACAAGCCTCCCCCGGCTGCCAGCCATTTCAGGTCAGTCCGGTTGGGGATGTTATGGGCGATCCAGTTCACGGTGACGATGATCAGTCCCAGCATAAAGGACCAGGCCAAATTGTTGTGCAGCCATTTGCAGCCTTGTGCGATGGTCGCGAAACCTTCTTTCCCGAAGATCGGGATCAGGAAATCCCGGCCATAGAGGGTCAGCAGTCCAGTTACCCCAAGCACCAGGAAAGATCCGGCGAACAGCCAGTGTCCGAAGCGTTCAAGGCCATTGAAACGGGTGACTGTGCGGCCGGTCTTTTCTCCGTCTATGCGAATTTTCCCGCGGATCAGGAAGAACAAAGCGATGATGGCGATCATCCCGCCAAGAATATAGGTTCCATATTCACGCAGCGGCCCAGTGCGGAAGTTCAGCCACCACATACCGCCATCCTGAATCAGAACCCCCGCTGCGGGTCCTTTGGACGAAACGGTGGTATCGGCCGAGCCATAACGTATGGCGCGGTAAACATCGCTGTCAGAGGCCACGCCGCGTGTACCCAGTTGCCCTAAAAGGCCCTCGGCATTCCCCTGTCCGGTGTTATCCGAGCGGTAGCTATTGTCGACCTTTTCACCCCGTTGGCGGGCCAGAATGTCTTCCAAAGTGGTTGCGCCGCCGGTCGTGCTGCGGTCAGATTCCTGAGGGATGTCCACATTTTCCTGAGCCCAGGCGAAACTTGCAAGAAAAAGGGGGATCAGCAGCATTTGGATCAGGCGCATCTGTCGAATCTCCTGTGTCGTTCGTGTTTACCGGTCAAAGCCGCCGACTTGCTTGTGAAAAGTCGCACCAACGGGTGTAAGCGCTGCGCGCAGGTCTTCTTTTGCGGGTCCGTAAACGTCTAACTGGGTCGGTGTTAGAATTGCTAGAAAACGATCGGCGAAATTTGCCCCGAAGTTCTGCATATGGATCATCGCGTCATCGGAACTGGCGTAACGTTCAAAGATGTGAACAGCCGATCCGCTGCGATGCCATTCATAGGATTTTGCGCCGCTTTCCTTCAGTGTTGCCTCTACCATTTCAGCCGTCAGCGCATCGAATGTGACATCCTGATTTGCCTGCAGGTCGAGTTTCAGCAACCAATAAACATCTGAAGTCATAGAAGGTTCCTCTCGGACACGTCACGCCTACATATGCTCGGCCAACAGGTTGTGACCGGGCTTAGGCGACCCCGTGGCTGACACCGCGGAGCCGCCATTTTTGAACGGAGTTAACCGTCTTTTTGGTCGTAGGCCGTGCCCCAACCCCATGCGCCCGAGCCAAATCCGCGTGCAACAACTCGCTCGCGGTAAATAGCCGAGACCACATCACCGTCTCCGGCGAGCAGGGCCTTGGTGGAACACATTTCGGCGCAGAGGGGCAGTTTGCCCTCGGCGATCCGGTTGCGACCGTATTTGGCGAACTCTGCGGTCGAGTGCGTTTCCTCGGGACCACCAGCGCAGAAGGTACATTTGTCCATCTTGCCGCGCGATCCGAAGTTGCCCGCCTGCGGATATTGTGGCGCACCGAACGGGCACGCGTAGAAGCAATAACCGCAACCGATGCACAGGTCCTTGGAGTGCAGGACGACCCCTTCTTCGTTCTGATAGAAGCAGTCGACCGGGCACACCGCCATACAGGGCGCATCCGAGCAATGCATGCAGGCAACCGAGATCGAGCGTTCGCCCGGATTGCCGTCGTTGATCGTCACCACCCTGCGGCGGTTGATGCCCCATGGGACCTCGTGCTCGTTCTTGCACGCGGTGACGCAGGCGTTGCACTCGATGCAGCGTTCAGCGTCGCAGAGAAACTTTGCTCTAGCCATTATCGTCCTCCTTACGCTGCCGAGATTTTGCAGAGAGTCGCTTTGGTCTCCTGCATCTGGGTTACCGAGTCATAGCCATAGGTCTGGGCGGTGTTTGAACTTTCACCCAGAACGTAGGGATCGGCACCTGCGGGGTATTTCTCCCGCAAGTCCTGACCCTGGAAATGGCCGCCAAAGTGGAACGGCATGAAAGCCACCCCGGCACCGACCCTGTTGGTCAGCATCGCCATCACCTTGACCTTGCCGCCTTCGGGACCTTCGACCCAGACCTGTTGCCCGTCACGGATACCAAGGTTGTTGGCGTCGCGGGGATTGATCTCGACGAACATGTCTTGCTGCAGCTCAGCCAGCCACGGATTTGACCGCGTCTCATCACCGCCGCCTTCATATTCGACCAGACGACCTGATGTCAGGATTATTGGGTAATCCTTTGAAAAGTCGTTCTTTTGTATCGAAGCATAAAGGGTGGGCAGGCGGTATGCCTGACGGTCCTCGTAGGTCGGATAGTCCTCCACCAGATCGCGCCGGTTCGTATAGAGCGGCTCGCGATGCAGTGGGATCGGATCCGGGAAGGTCCAGACGACCGCGCGGGCCTTTGCGTTCCCGAAGGGCGCACAGCCATGCTTGATCGCGACCCGCTGGATACCGCCTGACAGGTCGGTTTTCCAGTTGGTCTCTGGCCCCGCAACGGCGTCAATGGCCGCGCGTTCCTCGGCGGTCAGATCACCGTCCCAACCAAGGTCCATCAGCATCTGCATCGTGAATTCTGGATAACCATCCTGAATTTCCGACCCGGCGCTATAGACCCCTTCGGCCAGCAGGTTGTCACCATCGCGTTCCACGCCAAAACGGGCGCGGAAAGTCAGGCCGCCTTCGGCCACCGGTTTGGACATATCATAGAGATTCGGTGTCCCCGTATGACCCATTTCCGGCGTTCCCCAGCAAGGCCAGGGCAGACCATAATACTCGCCGTCGTTTGGTCCACCAATGGCTTGCAGCGTGGTTCTGTCGAACGTGTGCTGGTTGGCCATGTGGCTTTTCAGACGTTCCGGCGACTGACCAGTATAGCCGATGGTCCAGAGGCCCTTGTTGAACTCACGCGTGATGCTTTCAACATTCGGGGTTTCCGGGTCTTCCATCTCGATATTGCGGAAGAATCGATCCGCCCAGCCGAACTTGTTGGCGAACTTGGCCATGATGACTTCGTCCGGCAAGCTTTCGAACAGCGGATCAACCACCTTGTCGCGCCATTGCAGCGAGCGGTTCGACGCTGTGACTGAGCCACGGGTTTCGAACTGCGTACAGGCGGGCAACAGATAGACGCCATCGGTTCGGTCATGCAAAACGGCGGAAACGGTGGGATACGGGTCGATTACGACCAGCATGTCCAGCTTCTCCATCGCCGTCTTCATCTCCGGCCCCCGTGTTTGCGAGTTCGGAGCGTGACCCCACAGAACCATGGCGCGGACGTTGTTGTCCTGATCCATGTTGGCCGGATCTTCCAGAACACCGTCGATCCAGCGCGAGACCGGGATGCCGCGCTCGTTCTGTAGCGGTTTGTCCTTGCCTTCCTTGTCCTTGATCGTGGCGAACTGACCCGCCAGCCATTCGGAATCTTCACCCCAGACACGACCCCAATGACCCCATGCCCCTTTGGACAGACCGTAATAGCCGGGCAGGGTGTGGGACAGAACACCAAGGTCCGTCGCGCCCTGCACGTTGTCATGGCCGCGGAAGATGTTGGTGCCACCACCCGAGGTGCCCATGTTGCCAAGCGCAAGTTGAAGCACGCAGTAGGCGCGGGTGTTGTTGTTGCCGTTGGTGTGCTGAGTACCACCCATACACCAGATCACCGTACCAGGACGGTTGTTGGCCATGGTGCGGGCCACGCGGCGCAACTGCGAACCGGGAGTGCCGGTGACGCGCTCGACCTCGTCCGGGTTCCACTTGGCAACTTCTTCACGAATCTGGTCCATGCCCCAGACCCGGGTTCGGATGAACTCTTTGTCCTCCCAGCCGTTATCGAAGATATGCCACAGAATACCCCAGACCAGAGCAACGTCGGTGCCGGGACGGAAACGGACATATTCATCCGCATGCGCCGCCGTGCGCGTAAAGCGCGGGTCGCAGACGATCAGCGGGGCGTTATTCTGCTCTTTCGCGCGCAGAACATGCAGCAGCGAGACGGGGTGTGCCTCGGCCGGGTTGCCGCCAATGATGAAGATGGCCCGCGAGTTATGGATGTCGTTGTACGAATTGGTCATGGCGCCGTAGCCCCATGTGTTCGCAACACCCGCAACGGTGGTTGAGTGGCAAATACGGGCCTGATGATCCACGTTGTTCGTGCCCCAATAGGCGGCGAACTTGCGGAACAGGTAGGCCTGTTCGTTGTTATGTTTCGCAGAACCCAGCCAGTACACGCTGTCCGGCCCGGATTCTTCGCGGATGCTCATCATACCGTCGCCGATCTCGTTGATCGCCTCTTCCCAGCTGATGCGCTTCCACTCGCCGCCTTCCTTTTTCATCGGATATTTGAGGCGACGTTCGCCGTGGGCGTGCTCGCGGACCGAGGCTCCCTTGGCGCAATGTGCTCCCAAATTGAACGGGCTGTCCCAACCGGGCTCTTGCCCGATCCAGACGCCATTCTGCACTTCGGCGACGACTGTACAGCCGACCGAGCAGTGGGTGCATACGGATTTGATATTCTCAACGGCCTGGTTTGCGGCTGTCTGGGCGCTGGCAGGCGTCACGGTTCCACCCGTGGCGCTGATCGCGGCGAGGCCGCCGATCGTCAGGCCCGAGCCACGCAGGAATGCGCGGCGATCGACGGTTTTTTCGCCGACCTGGGACAGGATACTTGTCCGCTGGGGGCGTCTCGCAACCCCGTTGGTCTTTTTCCTTAGCATTGGTTTCCTCCCTTGCTCGCCATGTAAGCCATGGCTGGCTTGGTACTGTGAGTGCCGACATCAGGGCCAATCGCAACCGTCCGTCGGGTAGGTGACATCGTCCGGTCAGAGAACCGGGCGCAGTCGAGGCGGCTTAGAAGCGCGCGCTGTCCAGGTAAGCGCGGGTATGCGCTGTGTCCTGCATGCGGGTTTCATCCGTGGGCAGCTCGGCTGCTTCGGCTTGACCGCTCAGGCTGGCGGCGGCGACGGCAGCGGGCGCTGCCGTTCCGGCCAGTTTGAGGAAGTCGCGGCGTGTGGCGCCTTCTTCCTTGGTCTTGCTCATGGGATCCTCCTTTCCCAATTGCAGTTTAACGCCCCTAAAGACGTTGGCGAATGACAGCGCTTCACGCTGTCGTCATTCGGAATGCCTCGCGCTCGATCTCCATGAATACCCGTCCGGCCGTGCCGACCGAAGCATAAAGAACCGATGCATCGGCAGCTTCCAAATCCGAATAGAAATGCATGGCCCAGGGGCCGATATGCTTGTTCCAGAACGCTTTCTGTTCCTCCAGAGAGGCAGGAGTGCCGAAACGGCCAACGATCATGCCCGCCATCATCTCCATCAACGATGCGATATTGTCCTCGGGTTCGAATACGTTCTGTGCCCGCGTAATTCCGCGTGCAGCCATGTCGTTGCGCAGTTGGGCTAGTGGTTTTTCGTTTAGGAACCCGGTCAGGTAAAAACTAGCATAAGGCAGTAATTCACCACGCCCCAGCCCGATGAACAAGGCGTTGAACTCCCGCTCGGCTGCGGCAGGCTTCGTGACCTTGGCCACGCGCGCCATCGCCTGAATGGCCTGACCCAAGTCGGTACCATCTCCAGTCAGACTGGCCACCTGATCCAGCAACATCTGATCCGGCGGAACCGCCAACAGCAGCCCAAGAAAATTGTAGAAATCCGCGCGCAGGCGATCTTCGGCCGAAACATCCATTTGTTGCGCGTTGCCTGCGGTCATGGGGCTATCCTTCGAACTCAAATTTCATGCGGCGCGGGGTGGGGGGCATATCAACTTCTTCAAGGTCTTCAGGCTCTGCCATGACGACCGGTTCAGGCGTTGGCTCCTCGACCACCTCTGGTTCCGGTTCCTCAGTGAGGCATTCTGGCTCGATCTCTTCGGCTTGTGCCGCCAGTGCCTCGATATGGGCCAACATGCCCTTTCCGACCTGATAGGCAGTGGGGATGTTTTCGATCACGCAAGCCGCGTCGGTAAAATCCTCGCCATAATCAACCAGCCCATCCACATTGGCCAGCACCGGGTTCAGTCGCCACAGCCTCCGCAATGCGCGACGGCGCAGACGGTCGGGAACTGCCTTGGCCATGAAGCCTGAGACATCATCGCCTGCCTGCAATTCGTCCGGGTCGGGCAAATTGAACTCGGCCAGAATCTCGGCATCGGATTTCTGCTCCAGCTCGGCTTGCTGGGTAGCAAGTACCTGTTCTTCAACCGCGATGACCTCGGCTTCGGCTTCGGCCTGCACTGCCGCTTTGCGACGGGACCAGAAATCGCGGGCCTGCGTCATTGCACGATCCTCCGCGGGGCGCGGTAGACATCCGAGTCCTGACGGATACGCGCATCTCCTTTGCCGTCCTCGACCAGATCGGTGCGTTTCTTGTCACGGCGGCGTTTGACGAAAATCTCGTCGCGGTGATGTTCCAGAGCGAAATCCCGGACCCATGCGATTAGCCCTTCGGTCATCGGAATCTTCTCGACAATCTCTTCGCCGGTATCTGCGTAGTCCTGCCCTTCGAATGGAGATGCAGTGACAAGCACCGCATCCATCGGGCGTTCACCATCCAGCGCGTCACGCAGAACCAAGTAGATTGAGGGCTGACCGTCGGAGAGGTTGACCATGTAGGCCTCGGTTTCATCAACCCAGAGGGTCAGGGGGAGGGTAGCGGCGTGATACTCCACAGCCTCGCCTTCGCGGCGCAGTTCCTGCCAATCGGCAGGCCCCGCACCGGGCAACACTGCAACGGCGCGCCAGTTCCACTTCGCCCAGCGGGTGACACCGGGTGTTTTGCGCACGACGACGCCGATTGGCATTTCAATCTGGCTTGCGGCCTTCGCCACTTAGTCCTCCCCGGAAGGCTCTCCCCTACCTTCCACTGCGTCTACTATGGTACACAAGTTAGCTTTCTGCCAAGCCTGAACTTTTTGGCCACGGACGCGATCACCGTTTGTTTATGAGTCTGAGCCATTTCACCGGCCTAATGCCGAAAGTAGTTTGGTCTGCAGGGATTGCCACTTTTTGCATACACCCTAATCTGATCCCGAGATGGGGAGACGTCCGGGAGGGGTGGCTATGGGCACAAAATTTCTGTTATGCGACTGTGCAGGGACACAAAACCTGAACGCCGAGAAAATCGCGTCCACCTGCAAAGCAGAGTGTTCCAAGGTTCACACGGCCCTGTGCACCGCTGAGTTGGAAGCCGCAGCATCGCTGATGCAGGACGGGGAAGTCGTGATTGCCTGTGGTCAGGAACAGGAGGTGTTCAGCGCGCTTGCCGAAGAGTTGAATATAGAAACGCCGGGCTTTTTCGATCTGCGCGACCGTGCCGGGTGGTCCGAGCAGGGTGAGGACGCCACGCCCAAGATGGCCGCACTGGCTGCGGAAGCGTTGCTGCCGCAGCCGATCACGTCCAGTGTGGATGTGTTCAGTGAGGGTACATGCATCATCATCGGACCGGGTGAGTTGTGTTTTGATCTGGCCGAACGTCTGGCGACCACGCTGGCGGTTACGGTGATGGTCACCGATGACGCCCAGCCGATCTCGCGGGCCTTTGACGTGGTGCGCGGGCAGATGCGGTCTTTGACCGGCGCGCTCGGAGGGTTCTCGCTACGGCTGGACGCCCTGCAGCAGATCGAACCCGGCGGGCGCGGTGCGTTTACATGGTCCGAACCTCGGGACGGAGCGAAATCGGCCTGTGACATCGTGATCGACCTGACCGGGGGAACACCGTTTGTGCAAGCCCCTGCCAAGCGTGAAGGGTACTTGCGTGCCGACCCCAAGGATATGGTCGCTGTCGAGCGCCTCGCATTCGAGGCGGTGCAACTGGTCGGGACGTTCGAGAAACCGCTTTATGTGCGAATGGAAGAGACGCTCTGCGCCCATTCCCGCGCCGAACAGGTGGCCTGCACCAACTGTCTGGATATCTGCCCAACAGGTGCGATCACTCCAGCTGGTGAGCATGTGACTATAGATCCAATGATCTGCGCCGGGTGCGGCGAATGCGCGTCGGTGTGCCCGTCAACGGCGATCACCTACGAGGACCCGCCGGTTTCAGCCCTGTTGTCACGGATGCACATTCTTGCGCGCACTTATCGGCGTGCAGGGGGCACCGCTCCCCGGTTGTTGGTGCATGACGCCCACGGGGCCAAGATGATCCGGCTGGCCGCCCGGTTCGGTCGCGGCCTTCCTGCAGATGTCATTCCGTTGGAATTGAACGTGATCTCGGGCTTTGGCCATGCCGAGATGTTGGCCGCACTGGCGCACGGCTTTGCCCGGGTCGATGTGCTGCTGGCTCCGGCCACCGAACGCGACGCGCTGGTCCGGGAACTTGAACTGGCGCAGGCGATTTCCGGGCCGGGTAAGATGGAGCTGATAGATGAGGCCGGCCCGGACGCGATGGTGGATTTGCTATACGCGCAGAAAGTCCCGCCACCTCCGGCCAATCCGGTGCTGCCCTTGGGCAACCGCAGACAAATCGCGCGACTATCGGCGCAGGCGCTGAATCCGCAGGCGGAGACTCCGTTGCCGTTGCCCGAAAACGCGCCTTACGGGGCCGTGGCAGTGAATACGGATGCCTGCACGTTGTGCCTTAGTTGCGTTTCGCTCTGCCCGTCGGGTGCTTTGGTTGATAACCCCGACAAGCCGCAGTTGAACTTCCAGCAGGATGCTTGCCTTCAATGCGGATTGTGCAGAAGTATTTGTCCCGAAGATGCGATTAATCTGGTTCCGCAACTCGATCTCAGTGACGCTGCGCTGTCGCAGCAAGTGCTGAACGAAGAAGAGCCGTTCGCCTGTGTCGAATGCGGTGCTTTGTTCGGTGTGAAATCCACGGTCGAGCGGATAATGGAGAAACTCTCGGGCACACATCCGATGTTTGCGACCTCGGACAAGGCCCGGATGATCCAGATGTGCGACAATTGCCGTGTGAACGCGCAGTTCCAGCAGCAGGACAACCCGTTTCAGTCAAACCCAAAGCCCAAGGTGATCACGACCGAGGACTATTTCTCAAAACGCAAGGATCACTGAAGTTGTAGTGGCGCGCCCAGATCGGCTGCCTTGATGACCGAGACGAAAGCCAGGATGGCGTCCAGCTCTTGCACGGTCATCTCGACCGGATGAATGGGCGAGGGGCGTGCGGGATCGAAAGGCGGGGTCAGTCCGTCGATCTGAGTGAAGGCAGGATGTGGGTTCAGCGCAAAGAACGCCTCGAACCGTTCCGACCAGTCGGGCATCGCGCGCAGCACGGCAAAAGAGGGTGTCGAGCCCAACCCGTTCATGCGGTTCTTTGGCCCGATTACGTGGCATCGTCCGCAATGGGTCATCGACAGTTTCTCACCGAGGGCGGTGTCGCCATCGATTACCGGGTCGGCTTGTGTCGCCGTGGACTCGAAACGGGTAGAGAAAGGCGCGCCCTGTTCCGGGATAAAGCTCTCAACCGTGTTCTTGCCGATATCGGACAACAGCCAGTCGCGGAACCGTTCGTGTCTGGCGTTGTCTCCGATCCGCAGGTGATAGACCACGCCGTCGCGGGCAAAGACCGGATCGCCCGGTGGCGCGGTTTCCAGCACCAAAACGCCCGCATCATCTGCAATAACGCGTATCCCGGTCTTGAGAGAGAAGCGCGGAAGGATATGTTGCAACAGACCAGAGTCTTTTACCTCGGCCGGAGCGGCCAGACCCAATGCCTCCTGCGACCAAGAGGGACTGGCAGAGAGCGTCAGGCTCAGGCACAAGAGGACAAAGCGCATGGCCCAGCCTAACGGTCCGGCCCCGAATGCGTCAATTGAACTGAACAAGACGGAGACACATGCAATGAAATGCAACCTCGTGGTGGGACAAGTCAAAGGGGTAACGGCATGAGTGTTCGTGACGCGGTTCTGGCGAACCTGAAGAAGATCACTGATCCTGTGTCCGGCCAGGATATCGTCAGCGCGGGAGTGGTGCGTGCGTTGAACGTCGAGGGCGATACGGTGCGGTTTGTGCTGGAGATTGACCCGAAACACGCCGAGCAGATGGAGCCGGTGCGCGCCACCGCCGAGAAGGCGGCGCAGATGGTGGACGGGGTGGCCAAGGTCTCGGCGATGATGACCGCGCATTCCGACAAGGCGCCGCCGGATCTGAAACCCAAACCCAAACCCTCGCAAACCGGTCCGCAGGTCGTTCCGGGCGTGGACCGGATCATTGCCGTAGCTTCGGGCAAGGGCGGTGTCGGTAAATCCACCATTTCGGCAAACCTCGCCTGTGCCTTGGCGGCTGAGGGTCGTCGTGTGGGTCTGTTGGATGCCGACGTCTACGGCCCGTCGCAGCCCCGGATGCTGGGAGTCTCAGGCCGTCCGGCCAGCCCGGATGGCAAGACCATCCTGCCGCTGCGCAATCACGGCGTCACCATGATGTCGATGGGGCTGATGACCAATGAAGGACAGGCGGTTGTCTGGCGCGGACCGATGCTGATGGGCGCGCTGCAGCAGATGATGAACCAGGTGCAATGGGGCGCGCTGGACGTGCTGATCGTTGACCTGCCGCCCGGAACCGGTGACGTGCAACTGACGCTCAGCCAAAAGTTCAAGGTGGACGGCGCCATTGTTGTTTCCACCCCGCAGGACGTGGCCTTGATCGACGCCCGCAAAGGGATCGACATGTTCAACCAGCTGAAGACGCCGATCGTTGGAATGATCGAGAACATGTCGACGCATATCTGTTCCAACTGCGGGCATGAGGAACACGTGTTCGGTCATGGCGGTGTTGCGTCCGAGGCCGAGGCGCTGGGCGTACCGCTGCTGGGCGAAATCCCGCTTCACTTGAATATCCGGGTTGCCGCCGACGGAGGTGCCCCCATCGTCGTCAGCAAGCCTGACAGCCCGCAGGCCGAAGCCTTCCGCAAGATCGCTCGGGACATGATCGCCAAGGGCAACGCATGAGCGAGCCAGTCTTCCCGCCCTTGCTGTCGGGCCATCCGGTGCAGGGTGGGGAAGACCCGTTCGAACGCGCGCAAGCCATGGCAGCGCTGGGCTGTGATGCCGGATCGGTCGTGTACAACATTCAGGCCGACCGGCTGCGGGTGGCGATTGTCTTCGCGCCCGAGGTTCCCTTGCAGGATGCCATGGCGATGCTGCCGCTATGCGCCGTGGGGTTCCAGAACGCACTGGGCGCACTGGCCCCGCCCGAGGTCGCCGTGCATCTTGGCTGGGACGGGTTGATCTGCGTGAACGGCGCGAAATGCGGTGAGTTTCGTGTTTCAGCGTCCACGACGACCCCGGACGAAGAACCCGACTGGTTGGCCGTAGGATGGGAATTGGCGCTGATGCAAACCAGCGTGGCACCGGGCAAAACGCCGGATATCACGGCGTTGTATGACGAAGGCTGCGCCGAGGTTTCGCCATTACAACTGGTCGAGAGTTGGTCGCGGCACATGCTGACTTGGCTCAACCGCTGGCAGGAGGACGGTAATGCGCCTCTGCATGGCGAATGGATGGGGTTGCTGCGCGGTGTCGGAGAACCCTGCGAGACCGGCGTTTTTCTGGGAACGGATGAGCGGTTCGGGATGCTGATCCGCGAAGGTGCCGAAACCCGCCTGCGCCCTTTGACCGAACTGTTGGAGAACGGATAATGAAACTGGCCCGCGCGATCCATTTCGATGAAAGCGACACAAACGTCTTCCATTCCCCGGCCCGGACCGGAGAATGGTGCATCTCGGGCGGGTTCGAGTTTTCAAACTGGGGGCAGGCTGATCTGGAGGGCAAGGCACGGCAGGCCTTTTCAAACGGCTGGCTGGGCGTTGAGACTTTTGGGCGCGTGACTTTTGTCGCCGTCACCCAGATCCAACAGGCGGAAATGGATCAGATCGCGCGGAACCTGGCCGAACATTTCGTGCAATTCTACGGCGCGCCCTCGGTCGAGGCTGCGTTGGGTGTGGCGCAGACCGAGATCGTCCATATGGCTGAACTATGCGAGGAACACGCCCCCAATACTCTATTGACCGTTGCGCGCGAATTGTCCGACAGCGGCGTACATGAGTCGTTTCGCATCATCACCCCGCAGGAAACACAGCTTGAGGCGCTGGCCGTCCACGGCTCGTTGGACGATTAAAGCAGGTCCGCAAACCCGCCGAACTGACCGCGTTTGAAGATCAGGCCTTTGCCGGTTCGGTACATCACCTGTTCGACCTCACCAACCAGGATCAGGTGATCACCGGCCTCGTGCTTGGCATGAAGCTGGCAGTCGAACCGGGCAAGACAGTTGGCAAGTTGCGGACGGCCCTTGTGATCGGTTTCCCAAACGGCATGTGAGAAATCCAACCCGTCGCGCGCGAACCGCAAAGCCTGATCCTGCTGTTCTTCGGCCATCACGTGAATGGAATAGTGTTGGCAGGCATTAAAGGAACTGAACCTGTGCGAATCCTTGGCCAAACACCATAACACGAGTGGCGGATCCAGCGACACAGACGAAAAAGAGTTGACAGTGATCGCGCGCGGTCCGTTTGCCGAATGCGTCGTAACGACGGTGACCCCGGTTCCAAAACACCCCAATGCTTCGCGAAACGCGGGGCTTTGATCCGGGGTGGGGATGAAGGTTTTTTCCGTCATTACGCGCTCGTGCAGTGGCCGGGCATCAGGTGCCATGGCCAACTGTGATTGTCCATGAAAAGCTGAATTCTATCTGAATATTTTGCGGTTAATTCAGATCTTCCAGCAAACGACCATGCTGACGGGTGGCTTCGATGACAGCGCCAAAGGTGGTCATGCCGCGCGCATTCAGCATCGGCAGCATCTTGACCAGCGCCTGCGCCGTGGCGACCGCATCCCCCAGTGCCGTGTGGCGCAGCTCGTGCGGGATGGTGATCTCCAGTCTGTCGCACAGGGCATCCAGCGTGTGTTTGTCGCTGGCGCCAAACAGAACGGCGGACAACAGAACCGTGTCCAGAATGGGGTGATCCCATTCGACATCCATGTGTTTGGCGTGACGCCGCAGAAACGCCATGTCAAAGGGTGCGTTATGCGCCACGATCACCGCATCTCGCGCGAACTGGTGAAAGGTGCGACCGGCTTCGGCAATGTCCGGCGCGCCTTCGACCATGCGGTCGCTGACCTTGTGAACCTTGGTCGAGGCTGGCGGGATGGGCATGCCGGGATTGACCAGCATATCCAGCTTCTCACCCGCGACAATCCGGCCGTTCACCACCCGCACCGCGCCGATCTGGACGATCTCGTCTTTGTGCGGCAGCAACCCGGTGGTTTCGGTGTCAAAGACGACAAAGCACAACTCCTGAAGCGCGAGCGTTTCGAATTGTCCTCCGGCTGCGCTGTTGAGCAGGTCGAAATCATAGACCAGCGGCCGCGCGGCTTCGGGCTCGATATTGGCGGCACTTTCGTCAAAGATCAGCAGATAACCGGGCGCGTCGCCCAGCGGTTTCATCCGGGCGGCATAGGTCTGCGCGCCGTCAATGCTGGTCAGTGTACATTCGACCTCAAGCCCGGTTTTTGACAGTTTTTCATAGGCTTCCTGCAGAGGCACTGGCTGCAGGTATTCGAATAACGAGGCGTTCAGACGGGGATGCGCGATCTGGGCCAGAACCCCGGCGGCCTGACCGTCATAGAGAACGATCTTATGAGTGGGGCTGGCCAGCACCATTGCCACGGGTATCTCGGTCAGCAACGCAGTTAGCCGTTGTTTTTCGGCTGACAGATGCGCGGTTTCTGCAGCCACAGCTTCGGCGACATCCATTGTCTTGCCCGACAATTGATCCGCCAATCCAGCTGCAGCGGGGGCCAGATCTCCCAGATAGCGCGCAGCCTGCATATCGACATCTGTACTGACCCCAGCATGGGCGCGGGCGCGCAGCTGGGCTGACAACCTCTCGATCGGTTTGGCGACGTTGTCGTCAAACAGCAGCCATACACCTACGATTAAACCGACAATACCGAAGGCGATGAGGATTTCGGCAAAGATGAAAGCGTTAGCAAGGGCCGGGTCCGCGGCGCGCTTGTAACTGATCCACAGTGCCAGAGAACTGACCACCACGCCGCCCAGGGCAAGCAGGCAGAAGAACAGAAAAATGCGAATGCGCAGGCTCAACCGGGTCAGCATGTTACACTCCGCAGGTTGCCTCAATTATCGGGTCACCGTCGCCGACACTCAGCCAATCAACGTTCTGTAAATGGCCATCATCACCGAATTCGACACCATCGGCCAGACTGGCGCGGCTGTTGGCGGCGCAATCGACGGCCACCGGCAGTTTAGAAATCGGAGCCCAGCGGCCAAAGAAGTACATATCGACCAGCCGTTGTTGCGGAACCTGCTCGTTGGTGCGAACCGAGACCGTGTCAATAGCGGCGAACCGATCAACAAAGGGCACCGCATAGGTCCACGGGCGATAGAAGGCCCGGCTTTCGACTTCCTGCACGATCTCCATGCCATCTGGCAGGGTCTCAACAGTGCGGTCATACCAAGAGTACTCGCTGGCGATGGTCATGCCAATCATGCCCAGGCCTGCAGCGACCGGAGCCGCCCAGCGGGGCAGGCGGCCGCCCGTCAATTTGTTCACTACCATCACCACACCTGCGAAGGCAAAGCCCGCAAAGATGGTACCGATCAGTTCCAGAAACATGTGTCACTCCAAATTTCAGACGCTTGCGTCCGTATTGTTTTTTCTGGCCTAGCCCAGCATACCCTTGCCATGACCCACCGCGGATTGCATCGTTTTTACGACAACGAAGGCGTCGCGCAGATGGCTCCTCTCGAAATCCGACAAGGCGGATGGTGGGAGATAATTGTCGGGCTTTTCACCGGATTTGATCAGCCTTACCTGATGTTCCAGCCTCGCTTCCGCAATCAGGTCATAAGCGTCAAGAATGTCCCGCGCGCCTGAGGGGCTTAGCACTTCGGCGGCTTCGGCGGCCTTCAGGCGGGCACGGGTGTTGGCCTCGGTCAATTGGCCCTGCAGGCTGTAGACACGGGCCAGATCGACCACTGGAACCACGCCGTTGTGCTTCAGGTCCAACGTGTTGCGATGCTCGCCCGAGCGGATGGTGGCGAAACCACGCAGCAAGCCAAGTGGCGGGGTGTGTTTCAGCGAGTTTGAGATCATGTGCGCCACGAAGATCGAATTCGAATTGGCTGCGGCCAGCGTGTCGGCCTGAAGATCGGTAAACAGTTCGAACGCGCCGCCGATTGGGCGCAGATCGAACATGACCGATGCCAGCATCTGCGCCTCGGGGTTCGGTTTCGCGATCCAGCCCTTGAAATAGTCGCGCCAGACGCGCACCGGCTGACACCAGCGAGGGTTGGTCGCCATCATGTCTCCGGGGCAATAGAAATACCCGCAGGTATCCAGCCCGTCAGAGACGAATTTCGCAAGTTCCGCAAAATAGGGCATGTCGGCCTCGGTCACGCTGTCATCCAGCATCAGGCAATTGTCCTGATCCGATACGCCTGTCTGCTCCTGCCGTCCTTGCGAGCCGCAGGCCAGCCACAGATAGGGCACTGGCGCTGGCCCCAGCTTTTTTTCAGCCAATGCCAGCAGTCGGCGCGTTGCCGTGTCGGCGATGTCGGTGATCAGACGGGTAACGATTTCGTGCCGGTTGCCCGCGGCAACCAGTTGCATCAGCAATTGCGGGATTTCGACCGTGACCTGCGCCATTTCATCCGCCGAATTGGCAAGGGCGATCTGACGAACCAGTTCAGCCGAGCTGACGGCTTGATAGTGCGTCAGATCGGTCTGTGTCACGATGCCGACCAGCTTGCCACCCTCGGCGATCGGGATGTGACCGATTCCGCGCTCCATCATCACATGCAACACATCCGAGCCGATATCGGTGGGCGACAAGGTGATCGGATCAACCGTCATGATCGCCGAAACCGGAGTGGTGTCGGGCATGGCGTCTGCCACGTATTTGCCCGAGATGTCGCGTAGCGTGGCGATGCCCAGCAACGAGTCGCCCTCGGTCACGCACAGGGATGAAATGTGGCGGTCACGCATCAGCCGCGCCGCCTCCTGAACCGGCATGGCCGCGGGGCAGGTGGCCGGATTGCGCGCCATCAGGACATCAATCGAACTGGTTGCCAGGCTTTGCGGGCCGGAACGCTCGCCGCGCGTCCGGTTAAAAAACTTGGCGACGAAATCATGATTGTCGATCAGTTGACGTACCACTGCCGAAGGCAGAATAAACACTACCGACGGCGTATCCGCGTGCGCATGAGTTGCCGCTTTGCCGTCTTTCAACAGGCCGCGCTCGCCAAAAGAGTTTCTGAGCCCGAGATGAGAGACGACTGCGCCGTTTTCATCTGTGATTTCGACCTGACCTTCGTAAATCAGGAAGACACCGGGCAGGGTATGTCCCAGCGTGTACACCGGAGAGCCTTCATCAACCTCTCGCACCTCGATCTGTTTGGCCAGATCGTCCAGTGCTTCAGAGGGCAGGGCGTCATAAGGATGTACGGATTTCAGAAACCGGGTGATTTGGTCGTGAGAGAGAGGCATCAAAAAATCCTGGGCGTCTGGTTGAAAAATCCCGCCCGGTGGTGTGCCGGACGGGAGTAGTAGATCGAAAAATGCGGCACATGGAAGTTAGCCAGATGCCGCATCATGCTCATTTGTTCTGAGCTGCGCCCGCGCCACGGGGAATGCGAACGCTTTCGACCAATTCGACGATCTCCCGCGGAGTCTCTTTGGTCATTCCGGCGACAACATATGCGACTGCAAAGTTGATCATCGCACCGATAGCGCCGAACGAGGTCGACTTGATCGGACCCAGCAGCGGGTCAGCATCGGTGAACGAGTTGGTGTCCGGAATGAACAGCCAGCCTTTGTGCAGGAAGATGTAGATCAGCGTAACGGTCAGACCTGCCAGCATACCAGCAACCGCGCCGGTGTTGTTGATGCGGGTCGAGAAGATCCCCATCATCAGCGCCGGGAAGATCGAGGCTGCTGCAAGACCGAAGGCCAAGGCCACGGTTTGAGCCGCAAAGCCCGGTGGGTTCAGACCCAGATAGGTGGCAACAACGATAGCCACAGCCATTGCGATCCGAGCCGCCATCAGCTCGCCTTTTTCCGAGATCTGCGGGTTGATTGCGCCTTTGACAAGGTCATGCGACACAGCCGACGAAATCGCCAGCAACAGGCCCGCAGCGGTTGACAGGGCAGCCGCAAGACCACCGGCAGCGACCAGACCGATCACCCAACCCGGCAGGTTGGCAATCTCGGGGTTGGCCAGAACCAGGATGTCGCGGTTGAACTTGGTCAGCTCGTTGCCGACCCAGCCTTTTTCTTCCGCAATCGCCTGCATGTCGGTGTTTTGGTCGTTATAGTACTGGATCTTGCCGTCGCCGTTCTTGTCTTCCCAATCCAGAAGACCGGTTTTCTGCCAGGTTTTCATCCAGTCATAGCGCGGATCGGTGTCGATTTCCTCGACCGAGACAGCGCCACCTTCGATGCCACCGTTGGGCCACATCATGTCGGTGATGTTCAGACGCGCCATTGCGCCAACCGCGGGGGCGGTCAGGTACAGCAGGGCGATGAAGACCAGCGTCCAGCCAGCCGACCAACGGGCGTCAGCCACGCGCGGTACGGTGAAGAAGCGCATGATCACGTGCGGCAGACCGGCGGTACCGATCATCAGCGACAGCGTGAACAGAACCATGTTCAGCGTGTTCGAATGGTGCGCCGTGTAGTCAGCAAAGCCCAGCTCGGTCACGATCGCGTCCAGTTTGGTCAGCAGGGGTTCACCGCTGGCGGTGTCACCAAACAGACCCAGGGCCGGGATCGGCGTGCCGGTCAACTGCAGCGAGATGAAGATCGCCGGGATGGTGTAGGCCGTGATCAGCACGCAGTACTGAGCAACCTGGGTGTAGGTCACACCCTTCATCCCGCCGAAAACCGCGTAGGCAAACACGACACAGGCACCGATCAGCAGACCGGATGTGTTCGACACCTCGAGGAAGCGGCCAAAGGCCACGCCCACGCCGGTCATCTGACCAATCACGTAGGTCACCGATGCGACGATCAGACAGATAACGGCAACGATGCGCGCGGTTTGGCTGTAAAAGCGGTCGCCGATGAACTCCGAGACGGTGTATTTGCCGAACTTACGCAGGTACGGCGCAAGCAGCAGAGCCAGCAGCACGTAGCCACCGGTCCAACCCATCAGGAAGGTCGAGTTGTCATAGCCGGTAAAGGCAATCAGGCCCGCCATCGAGATGAACGAGGCCGCGGACATCCAGTCCGCCGCTGTCGCCATACCGTTGGTGACCGGGTGAACGCCGCGACCGGCGGCGTAGAATTCCGATGTGGAACCCGCACGGGCCCAGATCGCGATGCCGATGTATAGCGCGAATGAAGCGCCAACAAACAGCAGGTTGATGGTAAACTGATCCATTTTCCCCGCTCTCCCTTATTCTTCGTCCACGCCGTATTCGGCGTCTAGCTTGTTCATGCGCCAGGCGTAGTTGAAGATCAGCACAAGAAAGACCAGGATCGATCCTTGCTGAGCGAACCAAAAGCCCAGATCGGTTCCGCCGACGGCGATGCCCGACAGCAACGGACGCAGCAGTATGCCGAATCCAAACGACACCAGCGCCCAGATCGCGAGGCTGATGTAAATGAGGCGCAGGTTGGCCTGCCAATAGCCCTTGTCGGCTTCGGCAGTCTGCGCGGAGTTTGTTGAATGATCCGCCATTGCGGGTTCCTCCTTCGCTTCCTCGTTGGGCGGCCCGTCACCCAACTCCTCCAGTGCGCCGGGCCGCTTCTCGATTGTGCCGAACACCGGATTGGTGTCAGGCAAAACTCCACCGGTCCGCCAAGGCGGTTCCTTTGAAGTATCCTTCTGTAGGATCAAAGCCCGGGGGGCTTATCTCCTCCCCTTAATTCATGACCTCGTGCACGAGCCCTTGCAGGTCGTTCGCGATGTCATCGATCTGACCCATGGCGTCGATGCCTTTCAGCACACCCTGAGCCTGATAGTATTCGATCAGCGGTGCAGTCTGCGCGTGATACGCAGCAAGGCGGGACGCAACGGTTTCAGCGTTGTCGTCAGCGCGGCGCTTGAATTCGGTGTGGCCACACTTGTCGCACTTGCCTTCTTCGGCAGGCTGTTTGAACTGATCGTGATATCCTTCGCCGCAGCCGGCGCAGGTGTAGCGGCCCGAGATGCGGATCACCATTTCGGCGTCCTGAACCTCAAGGCTGATCGCGGCACTGATCTTTTGATCGGCGGATGCCAGTAAGCCATCCAGCGCCTCGGCCTGAACCGTGGTGCGGGGGAAGCCGTCCAGAATGACGCCCTTGGTGCAATCCGGTTGGGCCATGCGGTCTCGCAGGATGGCGATAACGATTTCATCGCTGACCAGATCACCGGCCTCCATGACGGCCTTGGCGGCAAGACCGGCCTCGGTGCCGACAGCAACTGCTTCGCGCAACAGATCACCGGTGCTGAGCTGAACCAGCCCGAACTGGTCTTCCAGCATACGCGCTTGCGTACCCTTTCCGGCACCCGGAGGACCGAGAAGGATCAGAACGGCGGGGGTAGTGGTAGCGGCAGCGTCCATCACATCCTCACTTGTTCGCGCGGTTTTCGATCAGGTCATCGACCACCGACGGATCGGCCAAGGTCGAGGTGTCACCCAGCGAGCCGAAGTCGTTCTCGGCTATCTTGCGCAGGATACGGCGCATGATCTTGCCCGAACGAGTCTTGGGCAGGCCCGGGGCCCACTGAATGACATCCGGTGAAGCGATCGGACCAATCTCGGTCCGGACCCAGGTGCGCAGTTCCTTCAGCAGCTCATCCGACGGCTCTCGGTCATTCATCAGAGTGACATAGCAATAGATGCCTTGCCCTTTGATTTCATGGGGGTAGCCAACCACGGCGGCCTCGGCCACGGCGGCGTGTGCCACCAGTGCGCTTTCGACCTCGGCAGTGCCCATGCGGTGGCCCGAGACATTGATCACGTCGTCGACGCGGCCGGTGATCCAGTAATCTCCATCTTCGTCACGGCGGCAGCCGTCACCGGTGAAGTAGTAGCCTTTGTAATCCGAGAAATAGGTCTTCTCGAACCGCTCATGATCGCCCCAGACGGTGCGCATCTGACCTGGCCAGCTGTCCTTGATGCACAGAACGCCCTCGACGCCATTGCCGTTGATCTCGACGCCCGATTGCGGGTCCAGAACCACAGGCTGAATGCCAAAGAAGGGCTTCATCGCGGCACCGGGTTTCATCGCGTGTGCGCCGGGCAGGGGGGTCATCAGGTGTCCCCCGGTTTCTGTTTGCCACCAAGTGTCGACGATGGGGCAATTGCCTTTGCCGATAACGTCGTTGTACCAGTTCCAGGCTTCTGGGTTGATCGGTTCACCCACGGTGCCCAGCAGACGCAGGTCGCTCAGGTCGTGTTTTTCAACGAACTCGTTGCCTTGGCCCATCAGGGCGCGGATGGCTGTCGGAGCGGTATAGAACTGATTGACCTTGTGCTTGGCGCAGACTTCCCAGAAACGACCCGCATCCGGGTAGGTCGGGACGCCCTCGAACATGACCGAAGTCGCGCCGTTGGCCAGCGGGCCATAGACGATATAGCTGTGACCGGTGACCCAGCCCACATCCGCAGTACACCAGTACACGTCACCTTCGTGGTAGTCGAACGTGATCTCGTGAGTCAGTGCGGCATAAACCAGATAGCCGCCGGTGGTGTGCACAACGCCTTTCGGCTGACCGGTCGAACCCGAAGTATAGAGGATGAACAGGGGATCTTCGGCGCTCATCTCGGCGGGTGCGCAATAGTCATCCGCTTCCAGCGCCATTTCGTTATAGTCGTAGTCGCGACCGGAAACCCAGGTGGTTTGGCCGCCGGTCCGTTTGACGACCAGACATTTCACCGTGTCCTTGCAGTGCAGCAGCGCGGCATCGGCGTTCGACTTAAGCGGTGTTTTGCGACCGCCACGCGGCGCTTCGTCGGCGGTGATGATAACTTTGGCATTGCTTCCGTTAACACGTGCGGCCAGAGCGTCAGGAGAGAAGCCAGCGAACACGATCGAGTGGATCGCGCCAATGCGGGCGCAGGCCAACATCGCATAAGCCGCTTCGGGGATCATCGGCAGGTAGATGACGACACGATCGCCTTTGCGCACGCCCATCGATTCCAGAATGTTGGCCATGCGGCAGGTGCGGCGGTGAAGTTCCGCATAGGTGATGTGCTGCGCCGCCTCAGACGGATCGTCCGGCTCCCAGATGATGGCGGTCTGATCGCCGCGTGTTTTCAGGTGACGGTCCAGACAGTTGGCAGAAACGTTCAGCGTGCCGTCTGCATACCAGTTGATGTTAACCGAACCGAAGTCATAGTTGACATCCTTGACCTGGGTGTACGGCTTGATCCAGTCGATCCGCTTGCCTTGTTCACCCCAGAACGCAACGGGATCTTCGATCGATGCCTTGTACATTTCGTTGTACTTGTCGGCATCGACATGCGCGCGCGCAACGGTCTCGGCGGACGGCGGAAAAACGTTGGCATCTGCCTGGGCAGCGGTTGTCATTCTGAGGCTCCTCCCTCTGGACTGAAAATTCTGGACCAATACTTGCCCGACGCACGAGCACTGTCGATCCGCTTCCTCCCCGACATGGATAATACGGAGAACTGAAAACAATGAAATAAATTACCGAAATCTCAGCATTTGTTTGTAAAAAAATTTTACCCGCTTGGATAAATCAGTAAACAAAATGCATATAAACTCAAAAAACAAAATAAAAACAACTAAATATGTGTAACGAAATTAACCCGCGTCATGGTGGGGTGGTTTCGGGTTTTTCCGCGCATTCGATTCACCTTTCGGTTGTTAGCGCTGGCGCGCACCGCTGCGACGGCCGGACCGGGGTTGGCACATTTCGATGTTGGCGCTAGCTTGAATCTCAAGCGCTTGCACAAGAAGCGCAGCAAAGGGAGAAATCATGATGAAAAAGATATTGAGCGGCGCTGCCGTCGCCGCCTTGGGTGTTGCATTCGTTTCAGAGGCCGCAGCAACCGAATGGAATGCGTCTGTCTGGGGCAAGCGGCGCGCCTTCACCGAACATGTTGAAAAACTTGCTGAACTGGTCAGTGAAAAGACCGGTGGTGAATTCACCATCAATGTCAGCTATGGCGGTTTGTCCAAGCCCAAGGAGAATTTGGACGGCATCGAGATTGGCGCCTTCGAGATGGCCCAGTTTTGTGCCGGTTATCATCGCGACAAGAACCGCGCCATCACCGTGCTGGAACTGCCGTTTCTGGGTGTGAACACTCTGGAAGAAGAGGTAGCTGTCAGCCATGCTGTATATGATCACCCGGCAGTCAAGGATGAGATGGCGCAGTGGAACGCGCGCATTATCATGACCTCGCCCATGCCGCAGTACAATCTGGTCGGCACCGGCGATCCGCGCGATGAGCTGGGCGACTTCGACGGGATGCGCGTGCGCGCCACGGGTGGTCTGGGCCAGGCGTTCGAAGCGGTCGGAGGTGTGCCGACCTCAGTGCCCGCAACCGAAGCTTTCAACGCAATGGAGTCTGGTGTCGTCGACACGGTCGCCTTTGCCCAGCACGCCCACCTGTCATTTGGCACCATTAACGAGGCTGACTGGTGGACCGCGAACCTGAACCCCGGCACCGTCAACTGCCCGGTTGTGGTCAACATCGAGGCCTACGAGGCGCTGCCCGCCGAACATAAAGAGGCGCTGAACAGCTCGATCGGCGAGGCGATTGATCATTACCTTGCGAATTATGGCGGGCTGCTTGAGAAATGGGACAGCGTTCTGGATGAAAAAGGTGTCCAGAAAGTTGAAATCGACGACGCCGTGATCGAAGAATTCCGAACCAAGGCCGCCGATCCGATCCGCGAACAATGGATCGCGGACATGTCCGCTCAGGGGCTTCCGGCACAGGATCTCTATGATCTGGTCCAGACAACGCTGAAGCAGCAACGCGGCGGCAACTGATTGCCCGATCCGGGTGCCTGATCGGGCACCCGGACACCAATCAAAAGACAGGGGGTCACCGGAATGGCAGGACAGGCCACGGTGCTTGAGGACGGTAGCCGTCTTAGTCGGTTGGATCGCAATCTATTGAAGTTAGAGCAGTTTCTGGCGCTGATCAGCGGGCTCGCCGTGTTCGGACTTATGGTGTTGGCTGTGGTCTCGGTCAGTGGGCGTAATGCGATCAACGCGCCGTTGCCGGGGTATGTGGACTGGATCGAGCAGGCCATGCCCTTAATCGCCTTTCTGGGCATTTCCTATGTGCAGCGCGAAGGCGGCCACATCCGTATGGACATTGTCATCTCGCGCCTGCATGGCCGGGCGTTGTGGCTGTTCGAGCTGATCTCGGTGATCCTCATCCTTGTTCTGATGCTGGCGCTGGTTTGGGGCAGTTGGTCCCATTTCGACCGCTCTTTCGACTTTGGTGCTCCGATGTGGAGCCGCGACAGTTCGATTGACATCGGAATCCCGCTCTGGCCCGCCAAGCTGCTGGCGCCAGTGGCCTTTTCAGTCCTGTGTGCACGGTTGGTGCTACAGGTTTGGGGATATGGTCGCGCCTTTGTATTGGGTCTAGAGCATCCTGTGGCAGTACCGCTGATCCAAGATGCGGCGGCGCAAGCCGCTGCTGAAGCTGAGCAATTCGAGGGGCAGGACTAGCGTATGGACACGATAGACATTGGTCTGTGGGTCACTGGTGGCCTGCTGCTATTGGTTGTCACAGGAATGCGTGTGGCCTTTGCGGCCGGGCTTGCCGGGTTGGTCGGACTGGTCTGGATTTTTTGGGCAAAATTCGGATACGACCCCGATCGCTTTGGCAAGGCACTGACGGTCGCGGTCAAAACGGCCGGGCAGGTGCCGCATTCCAAAGTTGCCGCCCATACGCTCAGCCTGATCCCAACCTTCATCCTGATCGGTTATCTGGCCTATTACGCGGGTCTCACCCGCGCGCTGTTCGAAGCGGCCAAGCGCTGGGTGGCGTGGGTGCCGGGTGGGCTGGCGGTTTCGACCGTGTTTGCGACTGCCGGGTTCGCCGCGGTATCGGGTGCGTCGGTCGCCACCTCTGCCGTCTTCGCCCGGATCGCCATCCCCGAGATGCTGAAGGTCGGTTACAATAAGCAATTCGCCGCCGGAGTCGTTGCCGCCGGGGGCACTCTGGCGTCGTTGATTCCGCCTTCGGCCATCCTGGTGATCTACGCCATCATCGTTGAGCAGGACGTGGGCAAGCTGTTGCTGGCCGGTTTCATTCCAGGGGCGTTCTCGGCCGTGATCTACGGGCTTTTGATCGTCGGCATTGCTGTGTTCTTCAAAACTGTCGGCCCCCCTGTCACGGGCTTCACGTGGAAACAACGCTTTGCGTCCTTGCCCGGTGCCCTCCCGATCGTGGCCGTGATCCTGATCATCATCTGCTTTGTTTACAACCCTTTCGGAGAACAGGCCTGGGGCACTCCGACCGAAGGCGGCGCCATCGGAGCCTTCATTGTCTTCTGCTTTGCCCTGTTTCACGGGATGCGGTGGACCGAGTTGAAATCGGCGCTGCTGGAAACCGCCAAGTTGACAGCCATGATATTCACGATCATCTGGGGTGTGCTGATCTATGTGCGTTTTCTGGGATTTGCGGATTTGCCGGGGGTGTTTTCGGATTGGATTACCTCATTGGAAATGTCGCCGATGCTGATCCTGATCTGCATCCTTCTGGCCTATGCGGTGCTGGGCATGTTCATGGACGCCATCGGTATGCTGTTGCTGACTTTGCCGGTGGTCTACCCGGCCGTTATGGCCCTGAATGGGGGCGAAACTGTCAGCGCCGCTGAAAGCACGTTTGGCATGTCCGGCCCGATGTGCGCGATCTGGTTCGGAATACTGGTGGTCAAAATGGCCGAGTTCTGCCTGATCACGCCCCCAATCGGCCTGAACTGCTTCGTGGTCGCGGGTGTGCGCCCGGACCTGAGCGTTCAGGACGTGTTTAAAGGCGTTACGCCATTCTTCATCGCAGACGGCGTGACCATCGCGCTGCTTGTGGCATTCCCGAGCATTGTTCTCTACCTGCCATCTCTTGCCGGATAGAAAAAGCCCCCGGGGGTTAACCGGGGGCGAGGTACTGCTTTTGCGGGTTCTTCAGCTTGCCCGCATGAGCATCCCAAATAGATCACGCGGGTCATCTGGGTCGGCCAGCATGTCCAAAGGCTCAAAGAAGTCTGTGCCTTCGATGGCAGATTTGATGTAACGCAGAGCCGAAAAATCCTCGATCGCAAAGCCAACACTGTCGAACAGGGTGATCTGACGATCATCGCGGCGCCCTTCGGCCTGTCCGGTCATGACTTGCCACATCTCTGTCACCGGGTGATCGTCCTCCAGCGCCTGAATTTCGCCTTCGATCCGCGTTTGCTCGGGGTATTCAACAAAGATATCCGAGCGCAGAAGGATATCGCGATGCAGTTCCGTTTTGCCGGGGCAGTCACCGCCGATGGCGTTAATGTGGACGCCGGGGCCGACCATGTTGTCGGTCAGGATCGTGGCGTATTTCTTGTCAGCCGTGCAGGTCGTGATGATAAGCGCGCCCTCGATAGCCTCTTCAGGGGTGGTACAGGGTACGACGGTCAGGCCCTTGCCCTGCAGGTTAGCGGCACATTTGCTGGTTGCGTTACTGTCGGTGTCATACAAACGCACGGTGGTGATCCCGCACATCGCCTTGAAGGCCAGACACTGGAACTCCGACTGGGCACCGTTGCCGATCATCGCCATGACGGTTGAGGACTTTGGTGCCAGATAACTACCGACCAATGCCGAAGTTGCCGCTGTTCGCAATGCGGTCAGCATGGTCATCTCGGTCAGCAGGGTAGGATAGCCGGTGTAAACATCCGCCAACAGGCCAAAGGCGGTCACCGTCTGCAACCCCTCTGAGGTGTTCTTCGGATGGCCGTTGACGTATTTGAACCCGTAAGCCTCGCCATCCGAGGTGGGCATCAACTCAATTACGCCATGCGGCGAGTGGGCCGGGATGCGCGGGGTCTTGTCAAAGCTCTCCCAGCGTTTGAAATCGGATTCGATCTGGGCTGCGATCTGGGTGATCATCCGCTCGACCCCGACGTGATGCACCAGACGCATCATGTTGTCGACGGACACGAAGGGCACTAGCGCCTTGTCAGAAGGTTGCATCGGGGTCTCCTATCGGCGGGACAGGTGGATGCCTGCAATCATGCAGCGCACGGATCCACCGGCAGTTTCAATTGTCGGAACCGAGAGCGGCAGCGGTGTGGCGCTGGCTTCGATTGTGGCGATTTGTTCAGGGGTGAGCGCGGCGAGCGCGCGACTGGACAGGGCAAGCACCAGGCCGTCGCGACCGCTGAGTTCAATGGCATTGCCGGCGAACTCGGCGATCTGCTCGTAGCTCAGATCAATCACGGTACGACCGCTTTCCTCAAGTCGCGACTGGACCGTCGCGCGCCGTTCCGCGTCGGTGATCATATCCAGACAGATCAGCGCGTAGTTGGTGCCTATGCCCATCAGAACATTGGTGTGATAGACATCGCGCCCCTCTGCATCCTTTGCCTCGAACACGATGGGTTCATAGTTGAAATGGGTGCAGAACCTTTCCAGCAACACGGGATCGGCGCGATTGGATTTGACCGTATAGGCGACGCGGCCGATGTGATCCAGAACCATGGCGCCAGTACCTTCCAGCGCCAGCTTGTCCTGTTCCAACCCGGAATAGTCGATCACGTCCTGAACGCGGTATTCCTGTTTCAGCATTTCGATGACGTCTGCCCGGCGTTCGCGTCTGCGCGACGGAACGTACATCGGATAGATCGCCACATGCCCACCGGGATGGGTCGAAAACCAGTTGTTCGGGAAAACGCTGTCTGGTGTGTCAAGATCGCCGAGATCGTCGAAGACGTGAACCCTCACACCAGCGTCCCGCAACTGAGCGACCGCTTTGTCATGTTCCGCGCGTGCCGCGGCCGAGGGTTCGGACGAGCGCGTGGCGAGTGTCTGGAACGCGTTGTCACCCTGTGTCTCGGGGTTCGAGGTAAAGGCATGGGGCCGGATCATCACAACGGCTGAAGGGGCTTGCAGGGACTGCATTAGAAACTCCGGGTTGGGCGGTCAAAAATGCGGCGCCCCAACAGTGAGGCGGCCAGATCGACCATAAGTTTTGCGGTACGCCCGCGTTCGTCGAGGAACGGGTTCAACTCGACCAGATCCAGCGAACAGACGAGGCCGCTTTCGTGCAGCAGTTCCATCACCAGATGCGCCTCGCGCTCGGTTGCGCCGCCGGGGACGGTGGTGCCGACGGCAGGGGCGATGGATGGGTCGAGGAAATCGACGTCCAGTGAAACATGCAGTATGCCATCGGCCGCCCGAACCCGATCCAGGAACGCTATTAGAGGCGCTTTTATCCCGTGCTCGTCAATGCTGCGCATATCGGCCAGCATGGCGTGGTCCTGCTCCAGCCGGGCACGTTCGGCCGGGTCGACGGAGCGCAGGCCGATCATGCCAACGCGGTTGGTTGGCACCGGGGCTGTTACAGGCGGGAAGGCGTCGAAACCGGGCTGGCCTGTGAAGTACGCCACGGGTGTGCCATGCAGGTTGCCGCTGTCTGTGCTGTCGGGCGTATGAAAATCGCTATGAGCATCCAACCAGAGTACGAAGAGCGGTCGTCCGAGTTTTTCAGCATGGACTGCCATTCCTGAGACGGTACCCATCGATAGGGCGTGATCACCGCCCATAAAGATTGGCAGGCCTTTCGGTGCCATGTCCTTCGCCGTTCGGCTTAAGGCGCTGGTCCAGCCGATCACTTCGGGCAGGGCGAACAGATGTGTGTGCTTGGGGGTTGCCGTTTTGTCCGGGATGATGTCACCCAGATCGGTCACCCGGTGTCCCAGATCCGCCAGGGCCTGATCCAGACCCGCCACGCGATAGGCATCAGGCCCCATCCGGCAGCCCTGTCGCCGCTTGCCAGCGTCCATCGGAGCGCCGACCAATATTACGTGTTTACTATCCATATGACTATTTAGGGCTGCGGGCCGGGTTGCGAGAAGAGGGCAAATTGCTCAAAATGAAACTTAGATATACAAAATGAGAAACTATCATGGACGATTTGGATAGCAGACTGCTGAATGCTTTGCACCGAGACGCGCGGGCATCGCTGTCCGAGTTGGCCGAAACGCTTGGCGTTACCCGCACGACTGTCCGCAGCCGCCTGCAACGCCTGAAGCAATCCGGTGAGATCGTGGGCTTTACCGTCCTGACCCGGCAGGACGTGGCGGAAAGCCCGGTGCGAGGGTTGATGATGCTGGAGATCGAAGGACGCGGAACCGAACGGACGATGGCCCGCATCGCCGCCCTGCGTCAGGTCCGCGCCGTGCATACGACCAATGGCAGTTGGGACCTGATCGCCGAAATCGGAACCGAAACTCTAGCCGAACTGGATGAGGTTCTGTTTCAGATCCGGAGGATGGAAGGGATCACCAAGTCCGAGACCAATCTGTTGCTGTCCACGCGCAAGGGTCGCGTCTGATCCGCCCATAGTGCTTTGAGGTTCAAGGAAAATGTGCAAGAGTTCCCTCGCGCGGCCGATCCGCCCGCGGGATCATTGCAGCACCTCAGAGCAGGGAAAAACCATGACCACGCAGGAGACAGGCAAAGAACTCTGGGCCGTACGCTGGGCTGAGCGGGTTACCGGGTTTCTCGAGAAACCTCTGGTCAGGATTGCGGTGCCGATCCTGGTCACCCTGATCGCGCTGGTGGTGCTGCACGAGTTGTCTCATCATGTGAAATGGGGGGACGTGCAAACGGATGTTGCGAACACCTCGTGGAAGCTGCTGTTCGTTGCCTTCTGCTGGACATGTTTCAGCTTTCTGTCTCTGTCCATGTATGACGTGCTCGCCGTGCAGAGTGTGGCGGACGGAGAGGTGCCTTTACCAGTTGCAGGCATGGCCGGGGCCAGCGGTTACGCCGTATCCAACTGTCTTGGGTTTTCCTACATTACCGGGACGGCCATCCGGTATCGCATCTATGCCTCGCTTGGGCTGGACCTGAGCCGTGTTGCCGGAGTCATAGCCACCTCGTGGATCGCGTTCTGGTCAGGGTTGGTTTTGTTGCTGGGTATCCTTCTGACCTTGCACCCCGACGGGATTTCCAACGTTCTGCCAATCAGTGACACGATTGAAACCGTGATTGGTATGTGCCTGCTGACGGCGGTCGTTGTCCTGTTCCTCTGGCTCGCAAAGGGGGGGCGCAGGCTGGCGTATGGCGGGCTTGGGTTCAATTTGCCCGGTGGCAAGCTGGCCGGTTTGCTGACATTGGCCGCGATCGGAGACCTGTTTGGTGCCTCGATGGTGCTTTATACGCTGATGCCCGATGATATTGGGGTCGGCTATCCTTATTTCTTCACGATCTATATCGGGGCGATTGCCGTCGGCATCGTCAGCCACGCACCGGGTGGAATCGGCGCGTTTGAGGCAACGCTGATCGCCGGGCTGGGGGCTTCGGGCCGGTCTGACGTGATCGCGGCCTTGCTGCTTTACCGGTTGGTCTACACCTTCCTGCCCTTTGCCATTGCCAGCCTGTCAATCGCTGTCGCCTCGGCGCTGACGCATCGCCACCACATCAGCGGAGCGGCAACTTGGGTCTATCGTGCAATCCGACCGATTGTTCCGATGGTGGCCGCGGGTGTAACTGCGGTGGCGGGAATCATCCTGCTGGTTTCGGGCGCTTTGCCGTCCAGTACGCAGAACCTTGGCGTGTTGCGGGACTTCCTGCCTTTGTCCTTTGTCGAAGCTTCCCATCTGGCGGGTAGTGCGGTTGGCGTTCTGCTGATCCTTATCTCGCGCGGGCTGTTCCGCAAGCTCTATCGCGCGTGGATCGTGGCGATGTTGCTGATGGTGGCTGGGTTTGTGGCCTCACTGACCAAAGGGCTGGATACGCATGAGGCGATCGGCATGTTGGCCTCGATCGCCGTATTGGCGACCTTCCGCGGGGCGTTTTACCGCGTCAGTGGCGCCTCGATCTTTCGCCTGAACATCCCGTGGTTGGTCAGTGTCATCGCATTGCTGGCTGTCATTTTCTGGATCGGTCTGTTCGCCTATTCCCACGTCGAATACCAGAACGCGTTGTGGTGGGAGTTTGCATGGAACGGCGACGCCTCGCGCTTTCTTCGGTCCAGTCTTGTGGTGGCGGTCATTCTTGGGGTGGTGGCGGTGAATTCGTTGTTCGGGCGGGAAATTCCCCAGTTGCAGCGTACGGAAATTCCTCCGGCCGTGGAACGCCTCGCACTGGAAAGCGAAGATACAGAGGCGCAGATTTCACTGACCGGAGACAAGCAGTTCCTGATCGCACCGGATGAAGGCGCGTTTCTGGCTTATGCCGATACCGGCAACGCGCTGATCACCAAAGGAGAGCCGGTTGGGGATGAAAAAGCCGGCCAGCAACTGATCTGGCAACTGCGGGAATTGGCGGATCGTGAGGGCAAGCTGTGTGCGTTCTATAGTGTTTCGACCAAGTATCTGCCGACCTTTCTGGACCTTGGTCTGTCGATCCTGAAAATCGGTGAGGTCGCCCGGGTGCCGCTGAAAGACTTCTCATTGGACGGTAAATCCCGCAAGCGGTTCAGACAGGCCAAGCATCGTGCGGAACGCGAAGGTTATGTTTTTGAGGTCATTCCGAAAGAGGAATTGGCACCGGTCCTGCCCGAGCTGCGCAAAGTTTCCGATGACTGGCTTCAGCAAAAGGCGGGCGAAGAGAAGGGGTTTGCCCTTGGCGGGTTCGACGAGAAATACCTGTCCTATTTTGATCATGCCGTGCTGCGAAAGGGCGACACAGGCCAGATCGTTGCCTTCGCCAACCTGTTTCAGGGCGGGCACAAATCCGAATTGTCGTTGGACCTGATGCGGTATGAGCCGGACGGCTCGAATTTCATCATGGACGCTTTGTTTGCCGAGATGATGTCCTGGGGGGCGGAGCAGGGGTTCCACTGGTTCTCGCTGGGGGCGGCGCCGTTTTCGGGGATTGAGAACCGGCAGCTGGCGTCATTCTGGAACCGCGTCGGCGGGTTCGTCTATGAGCATGGTGAGCAGTTCTACCACTTTGAAGGGCTGCGGTCGTTCAAACAGAAATTCGACCCGGAATGGAGCCCGAACTACTTGGCCAGCCCAGGCGGTTTGGCTGCGCCGCGCATTCTTTACGAAGTCAATATCCTGATATCCGGCGGGCTGCGCGGGCTGACGAAGTAGGGGTCAGTTCAGGCTGGCGCGGGTCGGGGTTTCCTGCAGCAGATCGCCCCAATCTGTGCGATAGGCCATTTCGGCCAGAACGGTCTCGGGCAGGAACTCCCGATTTTGACGGATCTGCCAGCCACCGCCCAGACCCTTGTACACCGCCACCAGATTGCTGGACACCTGCTGTCGCGACTCGATCAGATTGGCCTGCGACCGCAGCAGCGCAGTTTGCGTGTTCAGGATGCGGGAATAATCAGCAATGCCGTCTCGGTATTGGTCCACAGCAATCTCGGCCGCTTTGCGCGATGCCGCCACGCTGTTCTCATAGAATCCAACCTGCTTGCGCGACTGGGCATAGGCAACCATCGCGCTTTCAACCTCGGAATAGGCGGTTAGAACGGTGTTCTGGTAGTTCGCGATCAGCGCCTGATAGGCCGCGTCCTGAGCGCGGACGTTGTTCTTGATCCGGCCATAGTTCAGCACGTTCCAGACTACACCTGCATTGGCCAGACTGGTGGTGCTGGCCGAAGAAAACAGATCCCGCCCGCCCGAGGCTTGCAGGCCGATGGACCCCGAAAGAATGAATTGGGGGTAGAGATCGGCCATCGCAATTCCGACCTGGGCCGACTGCGTTGCCGCCGCCAGTTCGGCTGCGCGCACGTCCGGGCGGCGGCGCAACAGCTCGGCCGGAACACCAACGGCGACGTTGGAGCGGGCCGAGGGGATGCGCCCGGAATTGCCCAGCAGGCTGGTCATCCGCGACGGAGTGGTGCCCAGCAAAACGGCTAGCGCATTCTTGGCTTGCTGTATGTCGCTCTCAATCTCGGGCACCAGAGCCTTAGTGTTGTTCAGCAGGGCCGTGGACTCCTGCACGTCCAACTCGGTTGTTACGCCGTTGTTGAAACGCAATTCGGTCAGGTCAGCGGATTCTTGTTGCAATTTGATGTTTTCACGTGCGACGGCTAGGGACTCTTGTAAGGCGCGGATATTTACGTACAGCGCCGCGACGTCGCCGGTCAGCGTAACCAGTGCGTCGTCATAGTTTGCCACCTGCAACGCCAGATTTGAGCGCGCGGCCTGAACACCGCGGCGTTGTTGGCCCCAGACGTCCAGTTCCCATTGTGCATCGAAACCAACTTGCGAGGTAGAAAACTCGGTATCCAAGGGAATGATCCGTTGGATATCGGAAATCGGTCCGAGGTTATCGCTGATCTGCCGCCGCTCAATCGATCCTCCGATGGCCTGCGATTGCGGGTACAGCTCTCCGAACGCGATCCCCAATTGCGCGCGGGCTTGCAGAACGCGAGCTCCTGCGACCTGCAGATCGAGGTTCTGCGCATAAGCCTCGGCGATCAGTTTGTTCAGGGTGGGATCGTTGAACGTCTCCCACCATTTCACCACCGGCGCACTGCGCGAGGTCAGGCCGCTAGGACCGGCGCTGGGGCTGTTGACCTCAATCCATTCTTTCACGACCGGAGAATTCGGACGCACGAAATCCGGGCCGACAGGTGCGCAGCCGACCAGCAGGGTCGCGCATAGGGCAGTGCCGATCAGTGTGCGGTGAAGCTTGGCCCGGGTCATGTCATGCGTCCTCAGATATCCAAAGGTCTGATGAAGTTGGCGAAAGAGTAAAGGCGGATGTTGATGCGCCGCAGAAACTCGAAGCTTTTTCCCTGACCGGTATAGATTGCCACCGCCGCATGTCCGCCTGCGGGGAAGGTGTGACCGTCCGGGATATCGACCGAGATCTGCACCGCGATGCGCCCCGGCAGTCTTGGTAGTTCAAAGCCGGGCAGGCGGCCCGAGGGCAGATACTGACCCTGACGGGTTGCCCACCAGATCGCCTCGACCCTGCCGGTGAGAATCTCGCCGGGATAAAGGTCCAATGCCACTTCAACCGGCTGACCGACTTCGACGAATTTCAGGTTCTGCTGGCGGTAGGTGGCCAGGATATAGGGGTTGTCCTTGGTGACAAAACTGGCGATTGCACCCAAACGGATATCACCCACAACCAGACCCGGACGGGCTTGTTGTGATACGATCATACCGTCTTCGGGTGCGTAAATCGTTGTGTTATCAAGGAAGTACTGGGCTTTTTCCAACTGAGCCTGCGCCTGAAGGATGCCGGTGTTCACTCCGTCAATCTGAGAATCCAGCGCCAGTTGGGCCTTTTCCAGGTTGGCTTCGGCCTCATTGATCTGCGCCTGATCCTCGGTGACCTGTTCATTCCAACGATCCAGCTCATCCTGACGTGCACCGCCCGCAGGCACGAGGTTTTCATAGCGCGCTTGTTGCGTCAGCGCATAGGCCAGTTGCGCGTTTGCGCGTTCTACGTTTTCACCCGCGACAATGACATCCTGTTCCAAGATCTTGGCGTTCTGCTCGGCTGCGACCAGTTGCGCGGTAGCCTCCTCGACCTCTAGCGCGAACACGGTGTCGTCAAAGCGGTAGAGGGGATCGCCCTTCTTGACCTCGGTGTTCGGTTCGACCAGCACCTCGGTCAGAATGGTCGGTTCGGTCAACCGCGGCACGATCTGAATGGTCGAACGGACAACGTGGCTGTCGATCGAGAACGGCTGAAAGAACCGTAGCGCCACCAGAAACACCAGCAACAGGTGTGCACCAATCCAAAAGGTGACAATCCCCCAGGTGATGTTGAACTTCAGCCATTGAACTTTGAAAAAAATGAACCAGACGAAAATGATGTAGAACAGCGTAATGCCGAGGGCGACGAACATAGTCTGTGTATTCCTTTGGCTTTAGCTCTTCTGTGTGTCGTCCGGGTCCAGCGGGTCGCGGTATTCTTCGTTTACCGTACCGCCCAACCGTTTGATTTCCTTGCGAATGGCATCCTTTTCGTCATCAGGCGTACGGCGAATGTCAACGGTAACGCCATCGTGGAATGCCCACATGAAGGCATGAACCCAAGGAACAACTGCCAGAAACCCCATCCAACCCATGATCTTGACTGCTTCGGCGTGTGGATGGTTGCGTTTGATCGCGATCCGCCCCGGCAGCCCCATGATGAACAGAAACAATGCCATCACCGCTGCCAGCAGCAATATCAGTGCCACGAAGGTCAGATAGTCGTAAAAGCCAAGCGGCTGTCCCAGTAAACCCATGCTCGTGCCTCCTTTTGGGAAGGTTACCTCATCCTCAGCCGTTGCCACCCATTTCGTCAATCAATTTATAGCTGGTGGGAGGATCGGCGCAGATACCCGGCCCGCATTCCACCAAGGTCGAGACCGCATTCAGCGCGGCCAAACCGAACATGATGAAAAACGCGGTTTTCGCCAGCGTGCTGCCGCCGAAACGGGGCTGTGGCTCTTTGTTGAACTGGCGGTCAAACAACAGCATGAGTGCCGTGCCCAGCAGGATCAGGAAAAAACAGATCGCGGCCCAAGTGTAATAATGCAGCCCCAGCACGGGCGAGCCGTAATGCCCGGTTCCCGGCACGATATGCAGCAGGATCTGGCGCACGGAAACACTGCCGCCGAACAATGCCGCGAGCTGTATTATTGCGTAGTGCCGGGGGCGGGCACCGTAGAGCAGGTTCAACCCCAGTCCCACGCCCACAGCGACGAAGCCAACCCTCTGCAACAGACATAATGGGCAGGGCAGTTCGTATAGTTTCAGCTGATAGATATAGGCCAGCAACAGCACCAGAGATACCGCCAACATGCCAAGCGCGTTCAGGCTGCGTGAGAGTTCCGGTGTCATCTCAGCCCTCCTACAACTGGATCGTCAGTTGGCTGGTGGCGTGGAACTTAAACCAATACACACTCAACGCCAGCGTGAAAAAGAACAGCACATTGGCGGCTGTGGTGCGATTGAAATAATTCAGCCCCATCGTGGCTGTAAGTAACGCAAATAAAAGCGCTATCATGGCCCGGTTCTCCCCTCCCGTGCGACGATTGCTGTATGGGGCGAGTGTGTCAGGTGATAGCCGGTCTGGCAAGAACCCGCGTTCAGGATTCACTTTTAATGAGAGTTACTTAACGTTAATCGCAGAGTTTGACGTGGGTTTTCCACTCCTTGCATTTCCTGGTCAGCTCATCGGGCAGGGCGTGGTCGGTGTAGAGCACATCAACATCGGACAGCGAGGCAATCCGCGCCGGCGCGGCGCGCTGGAACTTGGACTGGTCGGCCACAAGACAGATCCTGCGCGCCTGCATGATGATGGTCTGGCTGACCCGCACTTCCTGAAAATCGAAGTCCAGAAGGTCTCCGTGAATGTCCAGCGCGGAGCAGCCGATGATCGCATAGTCAAACTTGAACTGTTCAATGGTCGATATCGTCAGGTTGCCGATCAATCCACCGTCGGATCGTCTCAGCACGCCACCGGCCACAACTATCTGACAATCTGGGTTGTCCACCAAGATGTTTGCGACGTTCATGTTGTTGGTCACCACCATCAGGTCTTTGTGGTTCAGCAGTTGCCGGGCAACGGCCTCGGTCGAGGTGCCGATGTTCAGGAACACAGACGCACCGTTTGGGATATCCTGCGCACATGTCTGAGCGATGCGCGCCTTGGTGTCGGCGTTCAGAGCGCGTCGATCCTCATAGCCGATATTCGACACACCCGAGCGCAGGACCGCGCCGCCATGTACCCGGTCGAGTTTGCCCATGTCGGCCAGTTCGGACAGGTCACGGCGGATGGTTTGAACCGTGACTTCGAACCGCGTGGCCAAATCTTCAACCATCACGCGGCCGTCCTGTCTGGCGAGGTTCAGGATATCTGATTGGCGAAAGGATAAGGACACGGCTGGCTCCGAATACGGTGTTTTCGTTTTTGTTCTGTTTTTAGAAATTTTCAACTCATTGAGGGATGGGAAAAGGTTATCCGCGTGAATATGTGACAAAACGAACATAAACGAAAACAAACGTTGACGAAACGAGGGTGCGTAAGGTTAATGAACGCGCGTTTTCCACCAATGGGGAATCATCCGGATATGAAGCAGACACAGGATCAGATCTCCGATCTCTTTATCATCGGCGGCGGTATCAACGGGTGCGGTATTGCCCGCGATGCTGCGGGGCGGGGGCTGTCGGTGACATTGGCCGAGATGAACGATCTCGCCTCGGCGACGTCTTCGGCCTCGACCAAGCTGTTTCACGGCGGGTTGCGGTATCTGGAATACTTTGAGTTCCGCCTTGTGCGTGAGGCGTTGATCGAGCGCGAAACCCTGCTGCGAGCGATGCCACATATCAGTTGGCCGATGCGGTTTGTGCTGCCGTATCACGAGGATATGCGGTTTGACTCGGAAACCCCGACCTCGCGCCTGCTGAGCATGGTGATGCCGTGGATGAAAGGGCGGCGCCCGGCGTGGCTGATCCGCCTCGGCCTGTTCTTGTATGATCATCTGGGCGGGCGTAAAATTCTGCCCGGCACGGATGCGCTGGACCTTAAAATCGCACCCGAAGGGCGGCCGTTGCATGACAAGTTCGAGACGGCCTATGAGTATTCGGATTGCTGGATCGAGGATTCCCGGCTGGTTGTTCTCAACGCCCGCGATGCCGAGGCGCGCGGGGCGAAGATCATGATCCGTACCGAGGTTCTGTCGGCGGAACGTGTAGGCGACCTGTGGGAGGTGACGGTACGGGATCGTGACAGCGACGAGACATGTGTTGTTCGGGCCAAAATGCTGATCAACGCGGGCGGTCCGTGGGTCGGGGACATCATCCAGACGAAAATCCGCGTGAATTCGCGTGAAGGCGTTCGGCTGGTGCGCGGTAGTCATATCGTGACCCGCAGGCTGTTCGACCACGATAAATGCTATTTCTTCCAAGGCGAAGATGGTCGCATCATCTTTGCCATCCCGTATGAGCGCGACTTCACCCTGATTGGCACCACGGATCAGGATCATCCGAATCCGTCCGAGCCTCCGATCTGTACTGCAGCCGAGCAGGATTACCTGTGCGCCTTCGCAACGAAGTATTTCAAAAGCCCGGTGACCCGCGATGATATCGTCTGGACCTATTCCGGCGTGCGGCCCCTGTACGATGATGGGGCCAGCAGTGCGACGACTGCGACGCGGGATTATACCTTGAAGGTCGACGCGCAGGGCGGAGCACCGGTGCTGAACGTCTTCGGTGGCAAGATCACCACCTATCGGCGCTTGGCGGAGAGCGCGCTAGAGAAAGTTGCTGAGCATTTTGCAGACCTGCCTGGACCCTGGACGGCAGGGGTTGCTTTGCCCGGTGGGGACTTCGCTGTCGATGGAGTGCAGGATCTGGTGGCTGGACTTGAGGCTGATTTCAGCTTTCTGGATCGCGCCTGGGCTGAACGTCTTGTACGGGCCTATGGTACCGAGGCCCGCGCTATTTTAGGCGATGCCAAATCTGCGGGCGATTTGGGAGAGGACTTTGGTGCCACTCTGACCGCGAGGGAACTGGTATGGCTGATGGACCAGGAATATGCGCGCAAGGCTGATGATGTCGTCTGGCGCCGAAACAAATTGGGCTTGCGGCTGACTGCCGATCAGATTGCCCGGATCGATGATTGGATGTCGCAGCACTGCGCGCAAGCTGCTGCCTAAGAAAATGCCCCACCTGTCTGGTGGGGCTTTTTGTTGAGTTACGCTGCTTCCTCGGAAGGTCCCGGATCATTCTTTGTTCCCTTGATCCATTCCCTGAGGCTTTGCATCAGGGCATACAGAACCGGAACCAGAATCACACCGACCAGCGTGGCCGCCAGCATGCCGCCAAACACGGCGACGCCGATGGCTTTCTGGCTGGCCGCACCTGCGCCGCTCGCTGCCAGCAGCGGCACAACACCCAACAGGAAGGACAGCGCGGTCATCATCACCGCGCGGAATCGCTGGAATGCGGCCTCGGCGGCGGCGTCCTTGATCGAAAGACCGTTGGCCCGCTGCTCCATCGCAAACTCAACGATCAGAATGCCGTTTTTCGAGGCCAGACCAACAAGCATGATCATCCCGATCTGCGTATAGAGGTTGATGTCACTACCCACGATGGCCACGGCAGCCACGGCCCCGAACAGGGCGACAATCACCGATAGCAGGATTGAAACCGGCATCGTCCAGCTTTCATATTGCCCGACAAGGAACAGATAGCCGAACAGGATAGCCAGACCCAGAATGACGATCACGAGACTGCCCGAAGCCAGCTGTTGCTGCGCAGTCCCTGTCCATTCGAACGCATAGCCTGGGGGTAGGGCGGTCGCTGATTCCTCGGTCATGACATTGATCGCATCGCCCGTCGAAAGCCCCGGCGCAGGAACTGCCGTCACAGTCGCCGAGCGGAACAGATTGTGGCGTTTCAGAAGCACCGGACCCAGCACGTTTTCAACATCGACCAGCGTTCCAAGCGGAACCATCTCACCCTGTTGCGAGCGGACATAGAGGTTTGAAATGTCCTCGACGTTGTCGCGATAGCTGCCGTCGGCCTGGATCATCACGCGATAGACACGGCCGAACAGGTTGAAGTCGTTCACGTAGTAGGACCCCAACTGCGCCTGCATGGTCTGGAACACTTCGGCCACGGATACTTGCAGCGTCTTGGCCTTCTCACGGTCCAGATCGACGAAAAGCTGCGGCACGTTTGCTCGGAAAGTGGTGTAGGCCTGTCCGATCTCGGGCCGCTGGTTCGCCGCATAGACGAACGATCCCACGGCCGAGGCCAGATCCTGAGGCGTTCCGCCCCCGGTCTGCTGGACCTCCATCTCGACACCTGCAGACATGCCCAAGCCTTGAATGGGCGGCGGGTTGAAGGCCACGATCGAGGCCGCGGACTCACCATAGGCGATGGCCAGTACCTTTTGCAGGATCGCCTCCGCGCTCAGGCCGTCTTCCTGACGCTCATCCCAGTTATCCAGGTTCACAAAGATCGCAGCGCCGTTAGTCGTGGTGCCGTTCAGGATCGAGAACCCGTTGATCAGAACGGTGCTGGCCACGCCGGGGATCTGCTGAATCTGATCATCGACACGGGCGGAGACAATCTCGGTACGTTCCAGCGTCGCCGCATCGGGCAGCTGAATGTCGACAAACAGATAGCCGTTGTCCTCAAGCGGCAGGAACCCGCTGGACGTATTTGACATGATTGTCCCGGTACCCATAGCCAGCGCGGCAATCACACCAAGGCCAATGACCGGAAGGATCAGCAGCTTGCGCACGATGGCCACATAGCCGCCACGAATGGTGCCAATGAAATTCTCAAACACCGCCAACAGCCCCTTTGGCGGACCCGAGCGAGCACGCAGAACCAGCCCGCACAAGGCCGGTGACAGGGTCAGCGCGTTGATTGACGAGATCACAACAGCGGTCGAGATCGTCACAGCGAACTGCGAATAAAGCCGCCCAGAGATACCCGGCATAAAGGTCACTGGTACGAACACGGCCAGCAGAACCAGCGTGGTCGCGATGACCGGGCCGGTGATCTGACCCATGGCCTTTCGGGTTGCCTCGGCAGGGGGCAGCCCCTCGTCGGCAATGATCCGTTCTACGTTTTCAACCACAACAATGGCGTCATCCACCACGATCCCGATGGCCAGAACCAACGCGAACAATGAGATCGTGTTCAGCGACATGCCGAAAAGCAGCAAGAAGGCGAATGTACCGATCAGAGAAACCGGGATTGCGACAGCGGGAATGATCGTGGCCCGCCAACTACCCAGAAAGATGAAAACAACCGTGATCACCAGCGTGAAGGTCATGATCAGCGTTGTGACCACGTCGTTCAGCGACTGTTCCACAAAGTCAGTTGTGTTAAACGGCACGGCGAATTCCACATCCGTGGGAAAGCTGCGCGACAACCGCTCCAGTTCGGCCTCGACCCGATCAGATACTGCCAGCGCGTTGGCGCCGGGGGCCTGATAGATGCCGATGACGGTTGCCGGAACACTGTCAAAGAAACCGGAGGCCGCATAGTACTCCGCGCCCAGTTCTACCCGTGCGATATCCTTGACCCGCACAATTGAACCGGCATCACCGGTCCGAATGACAATCTCACCGAACTCATCGGCCGAAGTCAGGCGGCCTTTGGTTTTGATCGTGTATTGAAACGTTTGCCCCTCGGGCACCGGAGGCGCACCGATCGAACCGGCTGAAACTTCGACGTTCTGCTCGCGGATGGCGTTGATCACATCCCCGGGCGTGATGGACAAGGCCGCCATCTGATCAGGGTCCATCCAGATCCGCATTGCGTATTCCAGATTGGTCAAAACGTCCGCGCGACCCACACCCTGAACCCTCGCCAGAGCGTCCTTCAGGTTGATCGAGGCATAGTTCGACAGAAACACACTGTCATAGGTGCCATTGGGTGAGGTAAGAGTGACCAGCAACAGCATATTGGTCGATGCTTTCTGCGTGACCACACCCGAGGACGTCACCTCGGCCGGCAACGAGGACATCGCCTGCGCCACGCGGTTCTGCACGTTGACCGAGGCGATATCGGGGTCGGTTCCGACTTCGAATGTGATGTTCAGCGAGTAGGAACCGTTATCGGACGAGGTGGACGTCATATAGATCATGTCGTCCACACCGTTCACCTGAGCCTCAATAGGCGCAGCGACGGTGTTTTCCACGGTTTCGGCGTTAGCGCCGGTATAGGTGGTGGTCACACTGACCACAGGCGGCGTGATGTCCGGGAATTGGGCGACCGGCAAAACCAGATAGCCTATCCCGCCCATGATGGTCAGGACCAGCGAAATAACAAGCGCCAGCTTGGGCCGGCTAATGAACAGGGCAGAGAACATCTGTTACTCTCCCGGCTGCTCAGAGGCCACGACCGCATCCACGGCCACGCCCGGACGAACCCTTTGCAGGCCCTCAACGATCACGCTTTCTCCTTCGCGCAATCCTTCTTTTACGATGATCGCCGAGTCGACACTATCTCCGGTGGTGATATAGCGTTGTTCGACCATCTGCTTGTCATTTACGACCAGCACAAAATCGCCTCTCTGGTCACGTTGCAGCGCGGCCTGAGGGATCAGAACCTCGAGAGTGGGTTCAAGCGCCTCGATGTGCACGTTCAGAAAGGCTCCGTCGACGATCAGTCGGCTGTCATTGTCAAACTCGGCGCGCATCGTGATTGCGCCAGTCAGGGGATCGATCCGGTTGTCGACGAAAACGATCTTTCCTGTCTCGTCCAACTCGGTCCCGTTCGGCAAAGTCACGCGAACAACGGGGCTTTTCTGGCTTTCAGCCAGCGACGAGGCGTTTTCGCCTACGGTTTCAAGAACGGTCGTAAATTGTTTCTCATTCAGGGAAAAATTAACATAGATTGGGGCTTCGCTGACGATATTGACCAGCGGAGGATTGGTCGGTCCGACAACGTCACCGACACTAATCGCAACCCGACCGATGCGGCCCGAGAACGGGGCATGGATCTTGGTATAGCTCAGGTCCAGCTCGGCCTGTTGGATGGCGGCCTTGGCGGATTTGACCTCGGCCTCGGCGACCAGTTCGTTGGCGCGGGCGATGTCCCGTTCGGATTCCGGCGTGGCATCGCGCAGATAGAGTTCTTCCTTACGGGCCAGTTCGACCTTGGCGAGTTCCAGGTTGGCTTCGGCCCGGTCCAGATCGGCATTGCGGGCTTCCAGTGTCGCTTCGTAGAGGTCGGGTTCGATGGTGAACAGAACGTCGCCTTGTTTTACCAGCGCCCCGTCTTCCACGTCCTGACTTTCCAGAAAGCCGCTGACACGTGCCACGATGTCCGCTCTGTCCAAGGCTTCAGCCCGCCCGATGAACACGGCTTCATCGGTGATTTCCTGCGTGTAGGCCGCAGCAATGGACACTTTGGGCGGTGGTGCGTCGCCTTGATCCTGTGCCAGGGCTGCATGTGCCATGCCCATGCAGACCAAAGCCGCAATGAATGGCCCGCAGAAGCGGGATTGGGAAATCTTCAATGCAAGGGACATGGCAGGCGCCTCGTTAAAACTACGGTTTTTGCGCCAAGGCAGGCTGTGCACCCCGACGAGTCGATTGAATTCTTGGTCAGGATGGCGGTTTTGCGTGTATATCTCAAGCTTCTTGAATGCGATTTATTTGTCCCGGTTCGTGGAATTTTTCGCGCCATCCGGTCAACTTAGACCGGCTTTCTTAACCGCGCGTTTCAAATTTCACGTCAGGATTACGAAAATGGGGGCCGTGTATGCCCCCGTTCCCTGTTCAATATCAAGTGTTCGATCAGTCGCGTGTGCCGGCAAATCGGGTCTGCCAGTCTTCGCGCTGTTCGTCGGTAATTTTGGCGAACAGAACGTCGGGCACGGTAAAGGCGTGCCCGGCGGGCAGGGCGCTGAGCGCGGCCGCGACATCATCGGGCCAGTTTGTGTCCAGCGTGTTCATCGCGCTCAGCATTTTGGCCGAAGTTTCGGGGATGAAGGGGGCGCTTAGAACGGCATAGAGACGGATCAGGTTCAGACCCAAGCGCACCTGAGCTGCGGCCTGTTCCGGGTCTTCCTTGAATGTCGACCACGGAGCGGCGGCTTGTAGGTATTCGTTACCTGCCACCCAGATTGCCCGCAGTTCCTGCGCGGACTTGCGAACCTCCATTGCCTCCATATGCCCTTCATAGGCGCGGACGCGACGGGTGAGTTCCTCGATCAGTGCCTGTTCACGCTCGCCATAGCTTCCGCCTTCGGGCACGGCTTCTGAGAATTTCGAACGGCAGAACTTGGTGATCCGGCTCACAAAGTTGCCCAGCACATCAGCCAGATCCTTGTTCACCGACTGCTGGAAGTTTTCCCAGGTGAATTCGCTGTCACTGCTTTCCGGCGCATGGCTCAGCAGCCACCAGCGCCAATAGTCGGCGGGCAGAATCTCCAGCGCCTGATCCATAAATACGCCACGGCCTTGGCTGGTCGAGAACTGACCGCCATCGTAGTTCAGATAGTTGAAGGATTTCAGGTGGTCGACCATCTTCCACGGCTCGCCCGATCCCAGAATTGTGGCCGGGAAGGACAGTGTATGGAATGGCACGTTGTCCTTACCCATGAACTGCACATATCGCACGTCGTCGGCGCCTTTGTCGGTACGCCACCAGCGCTCCCACTCGGCATCGGACTTGCCATTGGCATCCGCCCATTCCTTGGCACAGGCGATGTATTCGATCGGCGCGTCGAACCAGACGTAGAAGACCTTGCCTTCCATGCCCGGCCAATCCTGATCACCTTTCTTGACCGGAACACCCCAGTCCAGATCGCGGGTAATGCCGCGATCCTGCAGGCCGTCGCCATCATGCAGCCACTTCTTAGCAATCGAGGTGGTCAGGATCGGCCAGTCAGCCTTGCCATCGATCCACTCATCCAGTTGATCCTTCATCGCGGATTGCCGCAGGTACAGGTGTTTGGTCTCTCGCACCTCCAGATCGGTTGAACCGGAAATGGCCGAGCGCGGCTCGATCAGATCGGTTGGGTCCAGCTGCTTGGTGCAATTCTCGCACTGATCCCCGCGTGCGCGCTCATAGCCGCAGTTGGGGCAGGTGCCTTCAATGTAACGGTCGGGCAGGAAACGGCCATCAGCGTTGGAGTAGACCTGTTTTTCACTGACTTCGCGGATCAATCCGGCATCATCCAGCTTACCCGCGAAATGCTGTGTCAGGCGCTTGTTCTGATCACTGGACGAACGGCCAAAGTGATCGAAACTGAGGCCGAAACGGTTGGCGATATCCGCCTGAACTGCATACATGTCGGCGCAGTATTCGGCCACTGGTTTGCCCGCCTTGGCAGCAGCCAGTTCCGCCGGCGTACCATGTTCGTCGGTCGCGCACAGGAACATGACCTCATTCCCCCGGCCACGCTGGTAGCGCGCGTACAGGTCGGCAGGCAATTGCGAGCCGATCAGGTTGCCGAGGTGCTTGATCCCGTTGATGTAAGGGATCGCCGAAGTGATGAGAATCCGAGCCATTTTGCGCTTCCAAGTATCTATCTGCGCGCCCGTCTACCTTATGTGACCCGCCAGCAAAAGCCCGGTTTCACCGATAAGCGCCTGAAAAGAAGTGTATGCGCATGTGCGCGTGGCTTTCGCGTGATGGCCCCTGACCATGTATAATGGGCGCGCAATTCGTTCACGGGGGATAAAATGAAACTATTCTTGGTTCATCGCCTGATACAGGTGACCGCAATTCTCTGTCTGATCAATTTCCTGGCGCCGAGCGTTCAGGCAGACCAAGGCGAAGCCATGGATGCGATTGACAGCTTTGACAAGGCGATGCTGTCGATTTTCCGCCGTGGTCAGGATACGCTGACGTCGCAGACACGCCCGGTCATGGTGATCGCACGGGATGTTACGGTCCTGTCCGAGCATGGGCAGGTGTCGTTTCCCAGGGACGCGCCAAACTACCTGATTTTCAAATCTACATCACACGTTCTTCTGGGGATTATCGGTGCTGTGACCCCGTGGCCCACGGAATATGCCGATGGCGCAAGATGGAAAAAGGATTTTGCGGCCATCGCGCAGGAAATCGATACGCTGACGCCGTGGATAGAGAAGCTCGACCTGCCAAAAGAGGAGATTGCCCGGCAACGTCAGATGCTTGAGGCCGCGCGTAGCTTTACGAATATGGCGGTCCAGCGCGGAACCCTTACACGACAAGACGTCTCAAGAGTGATCAACGACATGCGTCCCATCTGGGCGGCCAACATGCGCGAGGCGGCGCGAGCTGAGCTTGCCTCGTTGCACAAGGCCGTGACTGAGGCGCGTGCGGCAATCAGCAAAGAAGACTGGGATAAAATGTATGTGGTTCATCACGGCGGGTCCAATGTAACGGGGATCAATGTTGTCGAACTCTATCTGGAGCGCGTGATGCCGCAGAAAGTTCTGACGGGTCAGGTTATGTTTGCCGAAAATGCGCATGGCAACAAGGCGATGGCCGATTACGTCGGCTATGAGAAGATGCAACGTCTTGTGGGCGCTTGGGCATTCGGGGATCCGGGGCGCATGGAGGTTGATCTACTGGGCTATGAAGCAGGCTCGCTTCTCGATGAAATGATCCCGTCCGTGCCGCCGCCGGAGTAGCGTTCGGGGCTCTATTCCTCGCGCGACCGTTTCAGCAAACGCCCGATGGTGAACGAGGTGCGCGGGGCATAGACATAGTTGGTTCGCTCTTCCGGTGTCGGACGAGAGCGCATCCGCGCCACGCCGAATACGATCAGAACCAAGTGTCCGGTGGCCACAAAGGCGAACAGGGCACCGGGACCAAATTGCTGGATCAGCGTGGATGAGATGTAAGGTGAGGCAATTGCCCCCAGCGCGTACCAGAACATCAGCGCGGCTGACAGTTCCACCCGTTCCTCCGTGGTAGCAAAGTCATTTGCGTGTGCAGAGGAAACCGAGAAGATCGGAAAGGTCGTTAGGCCAAAGATTCCAGCGGCCAGCATAACACCCAGCGTACCGGTGCCGCTTGCGGCCATCGTAACACCACAACTGAGCACGGCAGCACCGGATAGCCAGATCAGCACCCAGCGCCGGTCATATTTATCGGCAAGCCATCCCAACGGGTATTGGGCCAGAGCCCCTCCCAAAACAAATGAGGCGAGGAAAAACGCAATCTGATCCACGACCAGCCCTACCTCTTGCCCGTAAACGGGGCCGACCATACGGAACGAGGCCGAACTAAGCGCCGCCACGATCACTCCCGCCACCGCCAGGGGGGAACTGCGCCAGGCCAGTTTCGGTCTCAGGCGGGGGGCGTCAGGTGTGATCGGCTGGCTGGCGCGGGTCAATGTCAGCGGCAATAGCGAAGCGCAACACAGGATCGCCAACAGATTATAGGACACGTACGAGGCGGGCGGCAGCACGGCAATGATCAACTGCGCACCCAGCGACGCCCCCATGTCGACGAACCGATACGTCCCCATGGCGCGCCCACGGGTTTCGTTGGTGACTTTGGCGTTCAGCCAGGCCTCAATCACAGTGTAGCTGCCTGCTACGCAGGTGCCCGAGGCGATCCGCAATAGGGCCCATAAATAAGGGTTGTCAGTCAGAGTATGCCCGATCAGCCCCATCGCCCCCAAGGCTGTACAGACGGCAAAGGCCCGCGAGTGGCCGACGTTCCCCATAAGCCGTGGAGCCCACCAGCAGCCAATAAAAAAGCCAAGGAAATGCGATGATCCCAACAGACCGATCTGCTCGGTCGTGAAATCCAGTGTAATGCCCGAGATGGCGTCCAGTGGTCCGACGCCGCCGGTGGAGAGCTGCAGCAGAATGACAGAAAGAAAAAGGGCGGCAAAGGAAATGATCGTGCGCATGATGGGCTCACCTTTACCCAATACGCCAGTAATGCGCGCGCCTTATCGACGCGCAGGCGTCGTTTTTTGGCTATCCTGCCTTTTTGATTTCGGCCCGGATGTTCAGCCCGACGGTGTCCTGCACCAGATCGGGGTATCCGGACGCGCCGAAATCGTGGCGGTTCAGCGCGCCGGTCAGGCGGATGGACAGCATGTCGAGATTGTCAGAGGTGCTGCCTGGCGGGCGAAAGAGGTCGGCTTGCAAGGCGATCGGTTTCGTGACGCCTCGTAGGGTCAGGTTGCCGGTGATTTTCGCCCCGCGGGAGATCCGCCCGCCGTCACCCAGCTGTACCCGGGTCGATACGAAGTGAATGGTCGGGAACCGTGCGACGTCCAATACGCTTGCACCCAGCATCGCGTTCCTGGCGAATGGCAGTTTGGTGCGGGCTTCGGCGGCGTTCAGGGTGACACTGACGCGACTGTTGGTCAGGTTGCTCAGGTCGATCCGGATATCGGCCGAGTGGATCGGCATGGTGCCGGATTGGGCAAGGCCCGACAGGTCAAAGGTAAAGTCCACGGATGTGCCCTTGGGCACCAGCACGTAGGTGCTGAGGTCCGCATGGGCCGGGCGGGTCAGAGGCAGAATGGCCAACCCGGCCAGAAGTGTGCGCCGGGTCAGGTGGGTCATGCCAAGGCCTCCTGCCTGCGCGGGCGTGAACGGTTCAGCAGCACCAGCAGGATGGCAATGTTCAAGCCGTTCCACAAAATGCCGTTGATGAAGGCCAGTTGGTAATTGCCGGTCACGTCGTAAATCCAACCGGACATCCAGCCACCCAAAGCCATGCCCATGATCGTCATCATCATGACGAACCCGACGCGGGCGCCAGCCTCTTGCGGAGGCATATACTCGCGGACCACCAGTGCATAGCTGGGCACGATACCGCCCTGCGCCAGCCCGAACAGCAGGCTGATGACGTAAAGCGAGACCATCCCGTCATAAGGCAGGAACAGGAACAGGGCGATGCATTGCAGAACCGAGCCGATCAGCAGGGTCATCACCCCGCCCAACTTGTCGGCCACCAGTCCCGAGATCACGCGGCTGACCACGCCGCCCAACAGCATCAGCGACAGCATCTCGGCCCCGACGGCCGGACCGTATCCCAGACCGACGCAGTACGAGACGATGTGAACCTGCGGCATCGACATGGCCACGCAGCATCCGATCCCCGCCAGACCCAGAATGTATTGCAGGGCGCGTGGCGATATTCCAACGCTGCGGGCTTTGATCTGCGCGTTGGCGGCGGCGGTGCTGTGCGCCTCGACCGGGACCTGACGGCGTAGAAGAAGGGACAGGGGGATGACGACCGCCAAAGTTATGACTGCCAGCGTCAGATAGACTTGCTGCCAGCCGTCGCGGGCCAGAATGCCCGACAGGAGGGTGGGCCAGATCGCCCCGGACAGGTAATTCCCGCTGGCCACCAGCGCGACGGCGATCCCGCGCCGCCGCATGAACCAGTGCGAGATATCGGCGATCAGCGGCCCGAACCCAATGGACGTGCCCAGCCCCAGCAGCAGATGCGCCACCGACAGCAGCAGGATGTTCGGTGCCCATGTCGCCAGCAGGTAGCTTATTGCGCTTAGAATTGCGGCTCCGATCAGCGCCTTGGTCACGCCCAGCCGGTCGACCATTTGGCCCAGCCACATGTTCCCCAACGCAAAGCCGATCATGGCCAGAACGTAGGGCAAAGAAGCCTCGGCCCGTCCGGCCCCGAACTGCGCCTCGACGGCGGGCATCACCACGATCACCGCCCACATGCCCACATTTGCCACCATTGCTATGGCGAGCGTGATCAGAAGGCGAAGCCAGGAGTAGCGGCTGTCATGGATCGGGTGGCTCATACGGAAACGCTAGGGCCGGGGTCGGGCTTTGGCCAGTCACATGTTTTGTGATCCCGGTGAGGTGTCACCCCAATACATCTTGCGTTTCGATCCGGGTCAGGTTCAGCCCGGCGCGCGGTTTGGTCTGGGTGGCCTGCCAGCTAACCGGGGGCAGGGCGCGGGCGCGGCGGCGGGTCAGGGTCCAGCGGCGGGCCTCTCCCTGATGGTTCGCCGCCATGTGCCAGCGAGTCTCGACCCCTTGCGCGCCGCCATCGCCGGGTGTCAGTAGCAGGCCCAGTGGAGCCCGCCCCATCGCGCCACCCTGTTCGGCGGCCAGATGCATTCGCCGCACCGGCGTCAGCCCCGGCGCGCCGGGCAGGTCGCCGATGATGAGCGGGATCGCTCCGCTGCGCAGCGCCTCTTCCATGCACCACAGCAGATCCTCGGCACGGGTGGGACGGACGAAGATAAACCGGGCAGGATCGGCAAAGGGCATCATCCCATCGGGGTTCAGTTGGCCGGGCTCCCACGCGGGGGAAATCCACAGCACCGGCCCTTGTGCTTGGCCCGCTAACCACATGGCAAAGCTGCGCCGGGCGGGGCCGCAGGCCTCGTGCACGCGGCCCAGTTGCAGGGTGATCTGCGAGTGTAGGGCCAGCCCCGGCGCTTCACGCGCGGGCTTGCGGCCAAGAAGATTTGTAGACATGCCGCCAGCCTAGCATGTTCTCATTTTGTTCTCAATCTGGGAATGCTGCCATGAACCCGTTACCGGGACAGAATCATGCGGCCATCCGTGAATTGGATGTTCGAGAACCGATGTAGGTAGTCCATGCCAAGCAGAGACTGACGCAAATCGCCTTCATTGACCCAGGCCGCAACGCCATGATCGGTGATCGGGCCAAGTTCAAGACTGTCCAGCCGGATGGGCGCGGTGCGCACCTCTCCGTTCGCAGTCGAAGCGCGACCAAGGTAATTCAGCTGGTCGGGGTCAACGCCGATACGCCGGGCGTCCTTTTCGCTGAACACAATCTGGCTTGCACCGGTATCGACAAGGAAGTTGATTGGCTCTCCGTTCACGACAACAGGCAGATAATAATGTCCGTCATAGGCACGCGGAACTTCGATGGTTTCGCCGGTGACGGTCATCTGCGGGGCAGGGGCAACGGTCGAGCGGATGTCCTCCCACAAGCCGACAACGGCGATTGCACCGACGAAGATGAACACCCAAGCCATAGCCTGCTGCATGGTTTTGTTCAGCGACTGGCGGTTCTGCGAGACAAACCAAAACACCACCGCCGCGCCAAGCACGACCAGATACACCAAACGCCCAATGCTGTCGCCATCCATACCGTTACCCTAACTGAATTCACTCTTAGGTATATGGGGATTTAAGACGCAAAACCAAAGGCCTTCAGGCCATCCAATATGAACTGAACCGACAGCGCCGCCAGTAGCATGCCCAGCAACCGGGTCAACACGTTCAGGCCGGTTTTGCCCAGAATACGTGCAATCAGGCCACCGGACAGGAAGAACGTCAGAACCACGGCCATCACTGCAAGCATCACCAGAATAGCTTCAAAGATGCCCAGAATGCCCGGATGTTGACCGGCCAGAAGAATGATGGTCGCAATCGATCCCGGGCCGGCGACAAGCGGAATGGCCAGAGGGAACACAGATGGGTCGGGGTGTTCTTCTTCCTCTTCGACACGGTCTTCGCGGCGTTTGGTGCGGCGTTCGAACAGCATGTCGAGCGCGGTCAGGAATAGCAGCGCTCCGCCGGCGACTTTGAATGCCTCCATCGAGATGCCGACAAAGCCCAACACTGCCTCGCCAAAGGCCGCAAAAGCGATCAGGATTCCCGAAGCCACGGCACAGGTGCGCAACGCCACCTTGCGCCGCGCGCGCGAATCCATACCCTGCGTCAGCGCCACGAAAATCGGGGTGGTGCCAAAGGGGTCGATCACCACGAACAAGGTGGTAAATGCAGTAATGAAAAAGGCCAGATCCATCATGCGGCATTCTCGGCGGTTTCAAGGCGTTCGGCGGCGGCGACCCAAAGCGACTCCGCCTTTTGCATCGCTTCGACTACCTCGGCGAACTTACGGTTCCAGGTTTCCAGATCGTTGATCTTGTCGTCTTCGTACAGGGCAGGGTCTGCCAGCTTGGCCGAGAGTTTTTCGTGCATGTCCGATAGCTTTTCGATCCGGTCCTCGCACTTACGCAGGTCGGCGCGCAGGGCTAAAACAGTCTCGCGCGAAGCGCGTTTAGGTTTCTCCACCCGAGGGTTTTCTTTGACCGGTTTGTCGCGGGCCAGCAGCATGGCGCGATAGGCTTCGAGGTCACCGTAGAAGGGTTTGACCGTGCCGTCCGAGACCAGCCACAGTCGATCTGCTACCAGCGACAGCAGGTGCATGTCGTGGCTGACCAGGACCACCGCGCCGGAATAGGCGGTCAACGCCTCGACCAGCGCTTCGCGGCTTTCAATGTCCAGATGGTTGGTCGGTTCGTCGAGGATCAGCATATGTGGCGCATCGATGGTCGCGATCAGCAGCGACAGCCGCGCCTTCTGGCCCCCGGACAACCGCCCGACCAGAGTTTCCGCCTGATCAGCATTCAACCCGAACCCAGCAAGGCGCGACCGCCATTTGCCCGGAGCCTCATCCGGGCGCAGCCGACGTAGATGGTCCAGTGGTGTTTCGTCCACATGCAACTCATCGACCTGATGCTGTGCAAAATATCCGATACGCAGCCTGTTGCTGCGGGTCATCTTGCCCGCCATGAGGGGCAGGCGGTCGGACAGCAGCTTGGAAAGCGTTGACTTGCCCTGACCGTTTTTCCCCAGCAGCGCGATGCGGTCGTCCTGGTCGATGCGCAGGTTCAGTCGGCGCAGAACTTCAGTCTCACCATAGCCGGTCACTCCGCCCTCGATCTGGATGATCGGCGGCGAAAGCTCCTCGGGTCCGGGGAAAGAAAACGCGCGTAGGGCGGCCTCTTGCGGGGTCGAAACCAGTTGGATGCGTTCGATCATTTTCAGTCGCGACTGGGCCTGCACCGCCTTGGATGCCTTGTAACGAAAACGGTCAACAAAGCTCTGCAGATGGGCTATGCGGGCCTTGGCCTTGGCGTTTTCCGATTCTGCCTGGGCCAGACGTTCGGCGCGACGCTCGGCGAACTTGTCATAAGGCACCGCGTAGTAGGTCAGCTTGCGGTCTTCCAGATGCAGGATCGACCCTACCGCACGGTTCAGCAGTCCACGGTCGTGAGAGATGATGATGACCGTATGCGGGTACTTGGCCAGATAACTCTCCAGCCATAGCGCACCTTCGAGGTCCAGATAGTTGGTCGGCTCGTCCAGCAACAGCAGGTCGGGCTGAGAGAACAGTACCGCAGCCAGCGCGACACGCATCCGCCAACCGCCTGAGAAATCGGAGCAGGGGCGCAACTGGTCCTCATCATCAAACCCCAACCCTTTGAGAATCGAGGCCGCGCGGGCTTCAGCCGACCAAGCGTCGATATCCGCCAAACGGGTCTGAATCTCTGCAATCCGCGCGGGATCTTCGGCGCTGTCGGCCTCGGCCATCAAAGAGCTGCGTTCGGTATCAGCCGCCAGCACCGTGTTGATCAGCGACACGTTGGACGAGGGTGCCTCTTGTGCCACGCCCCCGATCCGCGCCCGTTTCGGTAAAACGATATTGCCCGATTCCAGCGCCAACTCGCCCCGGATCAGGCGGAACAGAGTGGTCTTGCCGGTGCCGTTCCGCCCCACCAGACCAACCTTGTGGCCGTCGGGAATGGTGGCGCTGGCACCGTCAAACAGGGGGCGGCCCTCGACCGCAAAGGTGATGTCTTCGATCCGTAGCATAGGCCGAGCACTGCGGCACGGCCTGACGCTTGTCAATGGGGTGAATCGCCGATGGCCTGTCAGTTTAGTTCTGCGGCCACGTCTTCAAAGGGGTACGAGGCAAAACCAACCAAAGCCTGGTCACCTTCTTCGCTGAATGCAAAGACGTGAACTTCGTCGTGGTGCAACGTGGCACGGCAAAACACACCCGACTGAGACAGGTTTAACGGGCAGGTTTCCAGATCGGTGTGAGCAACCGCTGTTTCGAATAGTTCGTAGTTCATCGGCACGGGCGCCGGATCGGCTACGGCGGTTGAGGCAAGGATGCAGGCGATAGCCGCAATTTTCGGTGTCATCAGAGTGGCCTTTTTGTTAACACTTTCTGTCCGCACAGCAAAATAACTGACAGAAAAAGTCAGGCAATAAAATCGATTTCTTTCAACCGCGTCATTCTTACGCGCTATCCCTTTGGCGCATTGCGCGTTTAACCTTGTCCGAGAGGCCCACACCTACAGGCTTTGCGCCAAGTGATTGGCATGGGCACGACGCGGACCTTGTGATAGCTCTGCCGTGATTTGCATTTCTAGCCGGATTTCTTCATGCGCGCGGCACAATCACCTCCATCTCTGGTAACACTGGTTTTTGCGACTGCGTTGTCAGTACTGTCGCTTAACATGTTCCTGCCGTCGCTGGCGCGGATGGGGGAAGACTTTCAGGTCGATTACGCGCTGGTGAACTTGTCCGTGGCGGGATACCTGGCGGTGTCTGCCGTGCTGCAACTGATCATGGGACCGTTGTCCGACCGGTTTGGCCGCAGACCTGTTCTGCTGATCTGTATGGTGGTCTTCGTCGCCGCGTCGGTCGGCTGCGTGCTGGCCGACGCGATCTGGGTTTTTCTGAGTTTCCGCCTGATGCAGGCCGCCGTGGTAGCCGGGCCTGTTCTGTCCAGCGCCGCCATCCGCGACATGTACTCGCCAAACGAGGCCGCCAGCAAACTGGGCTATGTGGCCATGGCGATGGCGCTGGCCCCGATGCTGGGGCCGATGCTGGGCGGTGCGCTCGACAGTGTGTTTGGCTGGCGCGCTGGCTTTGTTCTGTATTCCGTGCTGGGGGCAGGGATGCTGCTGTTGCTTTGGGTCGATATGGGCGAGACCAACGACAACCGGTCCTCGACCTTCGCCGCGCAACTGAGGGAATACCCGCACCTGTTCCGCGCGCGCCGGTTCTGGGGCTATGCCCTGTGCGCGGCCTTTTCGATCGGCGGGTTCTATAGCTTCATCACCGGAGCGCCCTTGGTGGCAGCAGCTTGGTTTGATCTTAGCCCGGCGATGCTGGGGCTTGGCATCGGGATTATCACCGGAGGTTTTATGGTGGGGAACTTTATCACCGGACGGATCGCGGTGCGTACCCGGCTAACCACCATGATTCTGATCGGGCGCATTATTGCATCGACGGGACCGCTGGGTGGTCTGTTTCTGTTCCTTGCCGAACTGGGTTCGGTCTGGGTGTTTTTCGGTTCGGCAATCTTCGTCGGCTTTGGCAATGGTCTGACCAATGCCAATGCATCCGCCGGGGCGATGTCAGTCCGCCCCAAACTGGCGGGCAGCGCCGCTGGCCTGTCCGGCGCAATGATCGTGGCACTTGGGGCCGTTCTGACCTCGCTCACCGGTGTTTGGGTTAGCCCCGAAAACGGTCCGTTTCTGGTTCTGGGCATGATGTGGGCGTGCAGTTTCGCCGGGCTGTTGGCGGTGCTGTATGTGCGTTGGGTTGACCGCCATGACCCACTGCCCGAAACGATCTGAGCCGTAGCGCATCATAGTGCTTTTCATATGAGACAGACCATGCTAGGCGGCGCGCGATGGATTTCGGCGCGACCCCGCGCCTTATGTTAAGGAGAGGCCGACATGGCACTGGAACGCACATTCTCGATCATCAAACCCGATGCAACCCGCCGCAACCTGACTGGCAAAATCAACGCCAAGTTCGAAGAAGCGGGCCTGCGCATCGTTGCGCAAAAGCGCATCCACATGACCAAAGAACAAGCCGGCAAATTCTACGAAGTACACGCCGAGCGTCCGTTCTATGACGAACTGTGCGAATTCATGTCGTCGGCTCCGGTTGTTGTTCAGGTTCTGGAAGGCGAAGGCGCCATTGCAAAGAACCGCGAAGTCATGGGCGCAACCAACCCCGCAGACGCAGCCCCCGGCACCATCCGCGCCGAGTTCGCTGAATCGGTTGGCGAAAACTCGGTCCACGGCTCGGATGCTCCGGAAACCGCAGCTGTTGAGATCGCCTACTTCTTCTCGGGCATCGAACTGGTCGGCTAATCTGCTGTAAGATCTGAATTTCAGGCCGCTCCCGGCAACGGGTGCGGCCTTTTTCATACCGGCTTGAGGTCGTCCACTGACACCCGCACGCCGACCGCATCCAGATCCGAAATCATCTTGGTTTCGGGTGTGGCGCTGACACTGGTCTTGATCGTATCAAACCTCTGACGCAGGGCCTTTTTCTCCTCACCCTTGCAATCGTTCCATGGGCGTCCTTGCAACCCCATCACCAGAACATAATAGCCGATGAAATGCGGCCGGGTTCCGGCGCGCACCAAGCGGGCATATGCCTCATCGGGGCCCAACTCACGCAGTTGCTGCGCCGAGTGGATTCCGGCACGGGCACACGCCTGTTCGAAAGCGGGGCCAAGGTTGCGGATCGAAGAGACGGGATCGGACATGCCCAACTTCTAGCCCTGTGGTGCAGTGATGTCGACCTGACGCCGGGTTAGAGCAACATCGGACTTGCCAGATGGGATGGCGTGCGATTTCATGACGTCATGCTGTCATAAGGTTGCCCATGTCGAAGAACAAGGAACCCGGGGGAAAATCCGACAAAAGCAAAAAGAACACCTCGCAGAGGTTGGATGGCAAGACTTTGAAAGCCCTCAAGATCCGGGCAATCGAAGAGGGGACCAGCGTTCAGAAGATCATCGAGACACTGGTGAATGACTATCTTGATACGTCGAAAAAGGGTCGTTCGTGATGGGGCAGAAAAGCGGGTTTTTCATCGTTCCGGGCAAATTCGATCTGGCGGGGTTTTCCGACGCGCTCAAAGGTCTGTCGCCCGAATTCGAGACAACTGCAGCCGCACGCCCGTTCGACCTTTTGGACTGTCATGATCAATCGCTGCGGGCAGAAGGGCGGCTGCTGATCGAGGTCGACGGCGCATTACAATTGCTTCAAGCCGACGGCGATGTTCTGGCTCAGGCCTGCAGCGGTAAGGAGAAGTTCGTTCAGGACCTGCCGGACGGCCCTGTAAAAGCGGCGGTGAAGGGGTTCCCCAAACTGCGCGCGTTAATGAGCATAGGCTCGGGCCTGATCGAATTCGGCAGTTTTGCGGTGCTGGATGACCTGCAAAAGACGCAGGTCCGGGGCAGCGTCGTGACGTTGTCCACGGATAAGGGGTGGGCGACCATTCTGAACGTACAGCCGATGCGCGGCTATGACCGCGCCTTTCACGCTGTGTGCGCGGCGTTGAAGACTATGGCGGTATCTGGATTTGACACGGTGTTCTCAAACTTGTTTCCCGACTCCACCCCCTATGACGCCAAGCCCGATGTCCCATTAGGCACGCAGGAGCCTTCCATCGAAGTGGCAGCGGATATCATTCGGACCTATCTGGCCGTCGCGCGCCAGAACGAGGCGGGTGTGATCGCCGATATCGACACCGAGTTCCTGCACGACTACCGCGTCTCGCTGCGCAGGGTCCGGTCAGTGTTGAGCCTGTTCAAAGGCGTGTTCTCACCGGAACAGGCCGACGCGCTGAAACGCGAATTCTCGGATCTGATGGCCCCGACCGGGCGAGTGCGGGATCTGGATGTCTATCTTCTGGAAAAAGAAATTTACTTCAATCTGATACCGCCCAACCTTCATCAAGGCGCCGAGGCCATGTTCGCGCAGTTCGCGAAGGAGCGGACCCGCGCTCTGACCGCGCTGTCGCAGCGCTTTCGCAGCGCGGCATACAGCAAAAAGATGGATGAATTGGCGGCGTTGCTTGCTGATGTGAAAGGGTTGGAACCCGGTCCAAATGCAGATCGTGGGGCTTATGGCTATGCCTGTGCGCTGATCTGGAAACGGTATCGCAAGGTGTGCAAGCTGGCCCGCGGCATCACCCCGGAAACGCCGGATAAGGTCGTGCATGACCTGCGGATCGACTGTAAGAAACTGCGCTACCTGATGGAGTTCTTTGGTCCTCTGTTCGACAAAAGTGATTTTAAAACACTTATCAAGCCATTGAAAAAGCTGCAGGATAACCTTGGCCTGTTCAACGACTACTCGGTCCAGCAAGAGGCGCTGCTGGAATTCGTGACGACCCAAAGCAACGCGCAAGGTCGGGTAAACGCCCAGCTCGCCATGTCCGTCGGTGGGTTGATCGCCGTTCTCGACCAACGCCAAAAGGCAGAACGCGACCGTGTGATCGCAAATTTCCAGCATTTCGACAGCCCGGACATCCAGAAACTGTTCCGAACTCTGTTTCACCACAAGGAGGATTGAGGAGTGAAGATCATTGCCTGCTACAGCAACAAGGGCGGAGTGGGAAAAACCGCGACCTCAGTGAACCTGGCCTATGCCTATGCGCAAGCGGGGTACACCGTGCTGCTGTGCGATCTCGATCCTCAGGGGGCATCGGGGTTCTATTTCCGGGTGAAGCCATCGAAAAAGCTGACGGACGCGCGGTTCTTCGAAGATGTTGAACGGTTCACCAAGTCGATTAGGGCCAGTGATTTTGATGGGCTGGACGTATTGCCCGCCAACCTGACGTTTCGTGATTTCGATGTGTTCCTCTCGCGCATGCGGAACAAGCGGTCGCGGCTGAAAAAGGCCTTGGCCACCGCAGGCAGTGATTATGACGTGATCATTCTGGATTGCCCGCCGAACTTCTCGACCCTGTCCGAGAACATCTTCAAGGCCGCCGACCAGATTCTTGTGCCCGTCATCCCGACGACACTATCTGAACGAACGCTCGAGCAATTGGTGAGTTTCTTCAACGATCACAAGTTACCCAAGAAAAAGCTCAAGGCGTTTTTCTCAATGGTGCAGCGGCGCAAAACCCTGCATCTGGAAACAATGGAGAAGATGCGCAAGGCGTACAAAAAGCGGTTCCTGCAATCCGAGATTCCCTTTGCCGCGGATATCGAGCGTATGGGTCAGAACCGCGCCCCGGTCAGCATCTATGCCGGGCGCAGCGCCGCAAGTGCTGCTTATCAAGCGCTGTTTGGTGAACTGGAAAACGGAGTGATTTCAACCAAATGAGTACCGAGATTGAACGCAAGTTTCTGGTCGCGGACCTGCCTGACTTGAGTGGCGCGGAAAAGGCCGTTGTGCGTCAGGGCTATCTGACGGCCCCTGACGACTCCACTGAACTCCGTCTGCGTCAGAAAAACGATAGGTACTTTCTGACGCTGAAAGGCGGTGGCGCTTTGGTGCGGGTCGAGCGTGAGGCTGAAATCTCGGCCGAGCAATTCGATACCTTTTGGCCCGAGACAGACGGGCGCCGGGTGGAAAAGGAGCGCCACACAGGGCAATTGCCAGATGGTCGGGTGTTTGAACTGGACGTGTTTCTGGGTGATCTGGCGCCGTTGCGTTTGGTCGAAGTTGAGTTTCAGACCCAAGCCGAGGCCGAAGCCTATACTCCACCCGAATGGTTCGGCGCCGACGTGACGGCGGATAAACGATATAAAAACAAGACGATGGCTACTAAAGGGGTTCCTGCCTAACGATTGCGAGCCAGCTTGATCACCACCTCAAGTCCCGGATCGCAATTATGCGCCTCGAATGCGCCTCCATGCATTCGGGATATTGCGGCAACCAGGGCCAGCCCCAACCCGGCATTACGCTCGGTCCGGGCCGGGTCGAGCGTGACAAACGGCATTTGCAGACGTGGCAGGTCTTCTTGGGGTACGCCGGGCCCCCGGTCGCGGACGCTGAGGCTGGTATAGGGGCCGTCTTCGGACAGGTTGATCGTGACCGTCGTGTTTTGCGGGGCATAACGCAGCGCGTTTTCCAGCAGGTTCGACAGGGCCTGGGACAAAAGGGGGCGGTGCCCGGGAATGGAACCCGCGCTGCCCGTGACCTCTAGCCGGATACTCTGATCGTCGGCGACAGGGTCGTATAACTCGGCCACATCCGCCACCAATTGCTGCAGGTCCACCGGTTCGAACTGTTCCCGACCAACACCGGCCTCGGCGCGTGAGATTTCGGTCAATTGCCCTAGCACGTGTAACACATGGTCGATTTCGGTGCTGGCACGCGCAACATCTATCTCACGCTCCTGATCCGTTTTGCCCGGGTCTGACAGCGCCTCAACCCGTTGTTTCAGCCGTGACAGGGGCGAGCGCAGATCATGTGCGATGGAATTCGACGTGGTGCGCAGGTTGCTGACCAGTTCCTCGATCCGGTCCAGCATGGTGTTGAGCGTACCGGCCACCTGATCGAACTCATCACCGGTCCCACGTAGTGGCATTCGGCGGGACAGATCACCCGAGACGATGTTCTCGGCGGTGCTGGCGATATCGGACAAGCGGGAAAAGACCAGGCGGGTGAACAGCCAGCCGGTCAGCACGCTCAGCGCCAGCGCAATCGCCAGTGCAATGCCAACCGACCGCAGCAGTACCCGATCAAATTGCTGCCGGGCCAAAGCGTCGCGCCCGACCAGCAGGCGTTCGCCGCCGGGCAGGCGGATCGAGGCGGCCGAGATGGGCACCAGTTGGTCATTGTCAGCGCGGCGGAGTTCAAGATCGACCCAGCCGCTGCCCGCAGTGATTCCTTCGGGCCATTGTTTGAGGTTGCCCGCCAGTTTGGAACCGAACCGATCAGTCAGCAGATACAAAGCATCCCGTTCCGAGGCGGTAGGAATGCGCCGCTCGATCGCGGTCAGCAGCCCGATCAGACCGCGGCGTTCATATTCGTCCGCCAAACCGGTCAGTTCTGCCGACACGACCGAGCGGGTCTCGACCTCGATACTGCGGTTGGCGGTGACATAGACCAATGCCAGTACAGTGGCCGTCAGCAAGGTACTGAGAACCATGCTGGCGAGGACGAGTCGTGTGCGTGAATTGTTGAAGGAAAGCCTAAGGTTATCCATCAGACATCATGTAACCCGCGCCCCGGACCGTTTCGATCATCGGCGCCTCACCGCCTTCGTCCAGCTGTCGGCGTAGCTTAGAGATATGGACGTCGACCACGTTGGTATTCGGGTCGAAATGGTAATCCCAAACACCTTCCAGCAGCATGGTGCGTGACACAACGCGGTTCTTTCTGCGCAGGAAGAATTCGAGGATCTGAAACTCGCGCGGTGTCAGCGTGATCTCGCGCCCGTTGCGGGTGACCTTGCGGGTTAACAAATCCATCTCGAGGTCGCGGCAGGTTAGGGTGGGGCTTTCCTCAGCTTCTTGCGGGCGGCGCAACAGGGCCTCGATCCGGGCGTGCAGCTCTTGAAACGAAAACGGTTTGACCAGATAGTCATCGGCCCCGGCACGCAACCCTTTGACGCGTTCGTCCACCGCGCTCATCGCGGTCAGCATCAGAACTGGTGTATTCACACCCGCCGCGCGCATCGATTTGATCAGGGACAGCCCGTCCAGCCCCGGCAGCATTCGGTCCAGAACCACAGCGTCAAATCCGCCGTCGGTGGCATGGTACAGACCCTCGCGGCCGTCTTCGGCTGCCTCGACAACATAACCTTCCTCGCCAAATCCCTTGGCGATGAACTCCCGGGTGTCTTCGTCATCCTCGACGATCAGCAGGCGGCGGCTCATGATGCGAGTTCCTTTCTTTCGGGAGTTAAGCACAAATCTCGGGCAAAGCACATGGTTTTGCTAAGTAATCTGCCGGGTGCGGAGATGCGCACCCGGCAGTCCCGGCGGTTTGCGGACAATTCAAACCCGCCAGGGAGGCGCCCGCCAGATTTCCCCATCACGTGGCGCGCGCTGGTGTCAGATCAGGCGATTTCCACCGCCACGAAGATCTGGTTTCCGCCGCGATTGATCAGCACAAGCGCGGGATCGGTCTTTTCGCTGTCCAGCGCGGCTTTCAGCGCGTCCGGAGTTGCAGTTTCCTGACCTCCCAGCTTCACGATCACATCGCCGCGCTGCAGACCAGCCTTGGCCGCGGGGCTGTCGGGCTTGAGGTCGGTGACGATCACGCCGTCGACATTTTCGCTCACACCCATCTCGGCACGGTTCGTGTCGGTCAGCGGAGCCACGGTGACGCCCAATGCGGTGCCCGAGACAGCTTCGTCCACCGACTTGTCGAACTCGGCCGAGGCGCTTTGATGCTGACCGATGGTCAGCTCGATCTGCTGTTCAGTGCCATCGCGCAGAACGGTCAGAACGCTGTCAGTGCCCACCTTGGTGGTGCCGACAAGGATCGGCAGATCGCTACTGGAACCGACGGCCTCGTCATTGAAGGTCAGGATGACATCCCCCTGTTCCAGCACGCCATCCGCCGGGCTGCCATCAACAACGTCTGCGACAAGTGCGCCGTGCGAGGCATCGATGCCCATGGCTGCGGCGATCTCGGGGCTGACATTCTGGATCGATACACCCAGCCAACCGCGGCTGACCTGACCGTCATCGCGCAGGTCGGCGGCGATGTGTTCCACGATGTTCGAAGTCACTGCAAAGCCCAGGCCCACGGACCCACCGGTGGGGGAGTAGATGGCCGAGTTCACGCCAACCACTTCGCCTTCCATATTGAACAGTGGACCGCCCGAGTTGCCCTTGTTGATGGCCGCGTCGGTCTGAATGAATTCCGCGTAAGGCCCAGCCGAGATATTGCGACCTTTGGCCGACACGATCCCGGTCGTGACCGTCGAATGCAACCCGAACGGGTTGCCGATGGCCACAACGTCCTCTCCCACACGGATGACGTCGCTATCGCCCAGTTGCACGGCTTGCAGCGCCCCGTCCGCGTCGATCTTCAGAACGGCGATATCGGTCAGCGGGTCAGTGCCGATGACTTCGGCTTCATAGGAACGGTCATCGGACATGCGTACCGTTACGGATTCGGCATTGTCGACGACATGGTGATTGGTGACGATGTACCCAGCCTCATCCAGGACAAATCCAGACCCTAGCCCCTGCGCCGGCCCGCGCTGCGGGGCGTTGAAGCCGTCGGGTGCGCCAAAGCGTTTGAAGAATTCCCCAAATGGGTGCTGGTCAAAGTCAAACTCTTGTCCCTGCGCCGGAACGGGCGTTGCGCCTTGTTCCGCGATGATAGTGACAACCGAAGGCGAAACGTTTTCGACCAGATCGGCAAGCGCTTCATCGGCCATCGAGGGCAGGGCGGTGGTTGTCAGCAATGCGGCGCTCAGCGCGCTGGCGCCAATCCAACTGGCTGTCCCGGGCAAAAGAAGAGAGGATTTGCGGATGCTCATTTTTTTCTCCTGTTTACATCACGCGGTTGCGACCGCGCGTTGGAACAGGAGATGCGCGCTCAGTCTGTGTGTTTCCTGAGCGAAATGTTAAGAAATCTTAATTTTGCCACAAACGGACGGTTCTATGCCGCCAGATCAAAGGCAGAAATCGGAGGATTTGTGCGAATCAACGAGCACGAATCGGTGGATTGTTGCCGGTTTGGGCGCTTGGGTGCGAAAAGAGTTGAATTGAATCATTTTTGTTAACAAAGCAGCGGCAGATTTTTTTCGATATTTGACCCTCCCCTCTGGGTTGTGGCAAAGTTCAAACTTGAACCGGATTTTCGAAAACAATTTATAGCAAATGCGTATTATTTCCCAATAGGTTTGCGCTTAATCAGATATGATGTGACGTCAATCAAATCATATGATCATCTTTAAGTTGATTTTTGTCTGGGAAATGTTGCGCAAAAACCATCCTGAAGGGTGCAAAATTAACTGTTCTCTCCAATTTTACGTTGTTTGATCGCATCGGATCGGTGACGATGAAAGAGCCCAAGCGAGGGGGAGCCAGTGGCACTAGGGGGTGCCTCAGGCTTGTCACAGTCACTGGAAACGCTGAGCGGCATGTTAACGAGGGGGTCTTGTTTAGGTTCGGCGGCGGAATAGCCAGGATGTCATTAGGCATTGTTGGCCGCGTTTCCGGGATTGATGAAAAGTGGTAGTCCTGTTTTGGGTACCGGCCCGGTCGATATCGACCGGGCCGTGTTACTTTCAGGTGCTGCGTTTTGCGCTCCACTCTTCCCAATCTTCTGGAGTGTCCAGATCCAGCAGGGCGTTTTGACCGGGTAGGGTGTGCAGATGCACTTTGTCGGCATTGGCGCGGATGACGGACTGCGCGCCTTCGTCGCCCGTCAGACGGTTGAGATGATCAAACAGGCTGCAATCGAACACGACCGGGTGTCCCGGTTTGCCGCCAGTTGTCGCGCCACGCCAGATCAGTTTATTCGGGTGGGATTGAACCGAACCGAGAACGGCCGCCAGATCCTCGGTTGTGATGTCGGGCAAGTCCGCCAGCAAAACCATCGCAGCGCGCGCATTGGCTGATACATGCGCGAGGGCTCCGCGCAGACTGGCATTCATGCCTTCGCGGGCATCCGCGATACCGATCCTGTGCAGGTCCAGCCCGTCCAGCACGTCATGCCGTGGATGCGGGGCCTGGGGCAGTGCAACGATCACCGGGGCCGCGCGTCGAGCGATCTGTGCCGAGCGACGCAGCAAAGGCTGGCCATCCACGATTTGCAACAACTTGTCCTTGCCGCCCATGCGGCTGGATTGCCCGGCGGCCAGCAAGAGGATGGGTATATCCGTCATGCCGCCACCATGCCGCCGTATCCGTGCGGTGTCATCCCCGCATACGCGCCCCGTCCGCATCGAACAGAGGTTCAGAGATCACCTTGGCTTTACGCAATTGGCCAAGGATTTCGATTTCAACCTCCAAACCGTCCGTCGCCCGATCTGCAGGCAGGAACCCGAGCGCAATCGACTTATCGGCATAGTGCGAATACCCGCCCGATGTGCAGAATCCCACGACTTTGCCGTCCAGCCAGATCGGCTCATACGCGTTTACATCGGCGTCGTCCGCTTCGACCACGAAAGCCACCAGTTTGCGTGCTATTGGTTGGGTCCGTTCCTGTTCGGCAGCGACCCGACCGATGAAATCGGCGGTTTTAGAAAACGCAATAAACCGATCCAGCCCCGTTTCGGAGGCGGAGTAATCGGGCGAGAATTCCCGCATCCACGAGCCAAAGAATTTGTCCAGACGCAGGCTCATCATCGCGCGCATGCCAAAGGGCACCATGCCGTGCGGCTGTCCGGCTTGCCACAGCGTCCACCAGAGCTGCCTTTGCGCCATAGGATCGCAGTAAATCTCATATCCCAGATCGCCGGTATAGCTGACGCGTTGCACGATGCAGTCGGTCATGCCAACCGTCATACGCCGCACGTCAAGGAACCGCAGGTCCGAAGTATCGTTGCGGGTAGATGCGGCCAGCACGTCAGAAGCCTTTGGTCCGGCGATCTGAAATCCGTTCAGGCGGTCACTGACGTTCTCGATGGTCACACCATCTTGCTGATGTTGCAGGAACCAGCGCATGTGAAAGGCTTGTGCACCGTATGAAGCGGTCAGTCGGAACTCGGTCTCACTCAGGCAGGAGACGGTGAAATCTCCGATCAGCCTCCCCTTGGGGGATAGCATAGGTGTCAGAGACACTCGCCCGGGCTGCGGGATGCGCCCGGCCATGAGCCGATCCAGCCAGGCGCGGGCTGCGGGGCCGGTGATACGGTACTTGCCGAAATTGTGGACCTCGTTGATACCAACGCCGTTGCGGACGCCGCGCACCTCTCGACCCGTTGCGTCAAAAGCGTCCGAACGGCGGAATGAGGGTGTCTCGTATCCGGGTTCGCCGTCCTGTGCAAAGTAGTTGGGCACTTCCAGCCCGTACTGTTGACCCCAAACCGCGCCCAGATCGCTGAAAATGTCGTACATCGGGGTTGTGCGGTTGGGTCGCGCGGCAGGTAGCTCCTCGTTGGGGTAGGCGACGCTGAATCGTTTCTGATAGTTCTCGATCACCTTCGGTCGGGTGTAGCCCGGGCTTATCCAGTTGCCGAACCGGGACACATCCATGGCAAAGACGTCGCGTTCGGGTTCACCCTCGATCATCCATTGCGCCAGTGTCAGGCCAACACCGCCACCCTGACTGAACCCGGCCATCACACCGCAGGCCGACCAATAGTTGCGCATCCCCGGCACCGGCCCGACCAGAGGGTTTCCGTCGGGAGCAAAGGTGAACGGCCCGTGGATCACCGATTTCACGCCAGCCTCGGCCAGAACGGGAAAGCGTTTGTATGCGAATTCGATACTGTCGGTGATCTTGTCGTAGTCGTCGGGCAGCAGTTCATGCCCGAACTCCCACGGGGTTCCATCCACGGCCCAGGGTTTGCAGGGCTGTTCGTAAAACCCGATGCACAGGCCGCGCCCCTCCTGCCGCAGATAGCTTTCCCCGGCAGGGTCCATCACATGCGGGTGCTCGCCACCGGCGTGGATGATCGCCTCGATCTGAGGGATCGAGTCCGTGACCAGATACTGATGCTCCATCGGGTGCAGCGGGAAATAGACGCCCGCCATGGCACCCACCTCTCGCGCCCAGAGGCCGCCTGCGTTGACCACGTGTTCGGCGTGAACGGTGCCCTTGTCGGTGACCACGTTCCAGGTGCCATCGGGGCGCTGGGTTGTTTCGCGCACCATGCAATGGGTTTCGATGGTCGCGCCGCCCATCCGGGCCGCCTTGGCATAAGCATGGGTGGTGCCCGAGGGATCAAGGTGACCGTCCAACGGATCGTAGAGCGCGCCGATGATGCCGTCGGTGTTGGTGATCGGGGCGATGTTCTTGATCTCCTCCGGGCCGACGATCTCGGTCTCCAACCCCATGAACCGGTGCTTGGCGCGTTCCGCCAGCAGCATGTCAAACCGGTCCTGATTGTCGGCCAGCGTCACGCCACCGACATGATGCAACCCGCAGGACATGCCAGTGATCTCTTCCAGTTCTTTATACAGGCGGATCGTATAACCCTGCAGTGCGGCCATGTTGGTGTCGCCGTTCAGGGTATGGAACCCACCGGCCGCATGCCACGTTGAACCGCTGGTCAGTTCCGACCGCTCCAGCAGCATGACATCCGACCAGCCCAGCTTGGTTAGGTGATAGAGCACCGAACACCCGACAACGCCGCCCCCGATGACTGCTACCTGAGTTGTGGTCTTCATGTGTCGGCCTCCCGTTCATTTTGGTCAAAGACTGCAAGCGCAAGGCAAGGCTGACTGCTTCGTTCGCGACACTGCTTGTCGCAGACCGAAGGTTACAGGGGGCGAATTTTCAGTTCGGTGATCCGATTGCCCTCTCGCGCGGTGACCTCGAAACGGAATCCGTGGAACGAGAACACCTGTCCGGTCACCGGGATCATCTGCGCCTCGTGGATGACCAACCCGGCAATCGTGTTGGCCTCTTCGTCGGGTAACGACCAGTCCATCGCCCGGTTGGCATCGCGGATGGTCATCGCGCCTTCGACCAGATACTGTCCGTCCTCGGTGCGGGTGACGGGGACGTCTTCTTCGATATCGAACTCGTCGGCGATTTCACCAACGATTTCTTCGAGGATGTCCTCCAGTGTGATCAGGCCGCGCAATGAGCCGTATTCGTCCACCACCAGCGCAAAGTGGCTGTGCATGCGAAGAAACTCGCGCATCTGGTCGTCCAGCGTGGTGGTTTCGGGCACAAAGTAAGGGGCATTCGCTACCTTCGAGATGTCGAATGATTTCAGCCGGTCGCTTTCTTCTTCGCTGGCATCCGCATGTGCATACATGGCGCGGAACAGGTCCTTTGCGTGCACCACGCCCACGATGTTTTCCGGCTCATCCCGGAACACGGGCAGGCGAGTGTGTGGGCTTTTCAGACATTGCTGCAGAATGGCCTCGGGCGCGTCGTCGGCATCGATCATCTCGATATTCGAGCGGTGCAGCATGATTTCTTCGACCGTGCGGTCGCCCAGATCAAGCGCGCCCAGAATACGGTCGCGGTCTTCCTTTTCGACCACGCCTTCCGAGTGGCCAAGATGTAGCGCGCCGGCGATTTCCTCGCGCACGGCAAGGATGTTGCTGTCGGGATCGATCTGCACGCCGAACAGGCGCAGAACGCCGCGCACCAACAGACGCACCGCAGCGACCACAGGTGAGAAAACCGTCACCACAACACTGATGATCGGCGCGACAGCGGCGGCTGCTTTTTCTGCGTTGGTGATGGCGTAGGTCTTGGGCAGAACCTCGGCAAAGATCAGAACCAGAAGGGTCATTACCAGTGTCGCCAACGCCACGCCGCTTTCGCCGAACAAGCGCGTGAATAGCGCAGTCGCCAGCGAAGCCGCGAGGATGTTTACGAGGTTGTTGCCCAGCAAGACCGAGCCGATCAACCGTTCGTTGTCATCGGTGATATCCAGCGCCTTTTGCGCCCCGTGCGAGCCCTTGTCGGCCTGCGCCCGCAACTTGCCGCGCGACGAGGCGGTCAATGCCGTTTCGGAACCCGAGAAAAAGCCTGACAAGACAAGCAAAAGCAGAATGGCGCCAGTGGTAAACCAGAATGCGCCGTCGATCAGAGAAGAAGAGGGTTCCATCGGTCCTTGGTTATTGGTGTTGCTGCATCCGTTATGGGGTCGCGGCCCCTGCGGATCAAGAGGTTAGCCTTTGTCTTCGGGCTCTTTGGCCAGCGGGTGATGCTCCAGCACCAGTTCGGCCAAACGTTCATCCAGAACGTGCGTATAGATTTCGGTGGTCGCCACGTCGGCATGGCCAAGCAGCGTTTGGATTGACCGCAGGTCGGCCCCGTTGGCCAGCAGATGCGTAGCGAAAGCATGGCGCAGCGTATGCGGCGTGACCTTTTCTGGCGAAACCCCGCCCTGAACCGCCAATTCCTTGACTAGCAGAAAGAACATGTGGCGGGTGAGATGCCCGGATTTCCCGCGCGAAGGGAACAGGAACTTGGACCGCTGACCGCCTTCGGCGACCAGTTGATCCTCGGTTTCATCCCGAACCATAAGCCACGAAGCCAGCGCTTCCCGGGCAGGGGGGGAGAGCGGCACCATCCGTTCCTTGCCGCCTTTGCCCAGAACCAGCAGCATCCGTGGATCGCCCCGCGCAGATGAGACAGGCAGCGAGACCAACTCGGTCACCCGCATTCCGGTGGCATAAAGCACCTCCATCAGGCAGGTGTTGCGCACCCGGTCGCCTTTGGTGCGTCCGGTCTGGCGGGCGGCCTGCAACAGCCGGTCGACCTCTGGCACGTCCAGCGTTTTGGGCAGGCGTTTTTGTCGTCCGGGACCTTTGATCTGAATTGCGGGGTTGGTTTCGCGCCAACCTTCCTCGAAAGCGAAACGATAGATTTGCTTGATCGCCGACAGCCGCCGCGCGCGGGTGGATTTTGCCAGCCCCAGCGCATCACAGTCGATCAGATAGGCCTCGATCCGATCACGCTCGGCCTCGGTAAACCCGGTTTTGCGGCGCTCCAGCCAGGCGGCAAAATCCTTAAGATCGCGACCATAGGCGAGCAGGGTATTGTTGGCCGCCCCCATCTCAGCGGCTTGGGCCTGCAGGAAGGTGGAAATCCACAGATCCGAAGTTGCCGGGGCCACCATAGTCACGTGTCCTGCAGGATCAGAAGGTTCAGCGCCGCACGGCGGGCGGTGTCCTCAAGACCCACACGGCGCAGGGTTGCCACCGCGGCGGTCAGATCGACAAGGTTGCCGCGCGCACCGTGGGCGAACAATTCCATCGTTTCCAGAATGGCCTCGCCCAGCTGACCGTTCGCCAGCATCGCATCAATGTCTGATGGAACTGGGGCAGCCCAGGCAAAGCCTTCGGCTACTGCATCGGCCATTGGTGATGGTGACTTAGCCCGCCCCGGATCGCCCTGCGCCAGTGCGGTTAGGAACTGCGTTTTCACCGACTGATCCGGTGGCGACAACGCGGCGGTTTCATACAGCTCGGACAACAACAAAATCCGCCACCGCAGGTTTTCGGCGGCCGTATCGGGCAGAGTCATCTGCGACAAACGGCCTGCGAACAGTTCGGCAAACGGAACTTCCAGCCCAACGCTGCGCATCTGTTCCCAGACTTTGGGCAGCGCCTTGGCAACCGCGCCCGGTTTGCCAGTTTGCAGCGCGCTCTCAAACTTTTGCACTGCCGCGACCCGATCCCAGACCGCGCCGGACGCGGCAGGGGATCGCTCAGTATATAAGCCGAGCAATTGGTTGGGTGTCAGCGCCCCGATCCGCGTAAGCCGCTCGGCGGCCTCGATCTGTGCCTTCCAACCGGCCACATCGCGTAGATCGGCATTTGCAAAGGCGCGCGGCAGCGGGGTGGAGGGCAAACGCTCACCAATTGCTTCGAACAAGCGAAAACTCAGCGGGTCGGGGTCGTCAGGCTGCGGCAGATACTCGGCGTCTTCGTAGAGTTCGGGGCTGAGGAACCGGTCCAGCACGTCCAGATCTTCGGGCGGTAAAATCTGCAGCGCGTGGGCGGCCTCAAGCGTCAGAGCGGCGGATTCCCAATCGCCCCGGCGAGCCTTGCAGAAGATTTGCGCCGCATAGTCCTGGGACAGATGCGGCTGGGCGATCAGGGCAGTGCAGCTTCGATCCTCATCCCCGGTCAGCAGCGTCGCGTCGAACCAGCGTTGAAATCGCTCGCGGCTGTCGGTGGGGCCGGCCAATTGCACCAGTGATTGCACCGGATCGGCCGCACCCAGTTGCATTAGCCGGTCGAGTCGTGCCAGCAGCAAAGGTTCCTTCGCGTTCGGACCCGCAGGTGCGCGGGCCTCGGTCAGCAGCAGGGTAAACAGCAGGCGCTGCATCGCAGGGTTATACTTGACGGGCACACGGGCGATCAGCTGCGCCAGACGGGCGGGATCGCTGTTCTGCCACAGGTCCACGGGCAGCCCGGTCACGGAGGACGACACCAGCCCAAGCGGCGGCGACAGCGCCTCAAGCGGCGTGACCTCGACGTCCGGCTGAACGCCGGTCTCCGTCACAGGCGGTTCCAGCAACACGGTCCCCGGCAGGTTTTCCGGCGGGTCGCTCAGCCAATCAATGACAGAAAGAGGTTCCTGCTGCGCCTGCGCCGATCCGGCCACAAACAACGCAACCAGTGCGGCCTTATTCGACATTCAGGATTACCGGCTCTCGAATCTCGTCTTGCGGTGCCGAAAAGTCGGCGCCGAAGAACGGGCCCAGATAGGCGTATGCCGCCAGCCCGATGAAACCCAGGCAAATCAGATATAACAGGAACTTGATCAGACGGCCCATTGCTCAACGCTGCCCCAATTTTCTCTTTTGTCATAGTTATAGCTAGCATTTTTCCTAAGATCACGTCATTCACGGTGAAATGAGCGAAATTAAGCATAACTCTTCGAACGTGGGCCCGGATACAGGCTTTGAACTGCACAAAACGGTGGTTCTTGTCGGCATGATGGGGGCAGGAAAGACGGCTGTGGGCCGTGCGTTGGCCGCGCGGTTGGGCGTTCCCTTCCTCGACAGTGATGCCGAGATCGAATCGGCGGCCAACATGACCATCCCCGAGATTTTCGCTCGCGACGGAGAGCCGTTTTTTCGCGCTAAAGAAAGTCAGGTTATCGGGCGCCTGCTGGATGAAGAAAAAGGCATTCTGTCCACTGGTGGCGGCGCCTTTCTGACCGAGCAGAACCGTACGATGATCACCGAGCGCGGTGTGTCCGTCTGGTTGCGCGCCGATCTTGAGGTCCTGTGGAGCCGGGTCAAGCACAAGGACACGCGCCCCTTGCTGCGCACCGCCGACCCGTATGCGACCTTGCGCGCCTTGTACGAGGACCGTGTACCGGTTTATGGGCAGGCCGACCTGATCGCTGAATCGGACGGCGAAACCTCGATCGAGAATATGGTGAACCGGGTGTTGGATTCGTTGGCAACACGCCCCGATGTTTTGGAACGGAAGTAAATGCACCAAACCGTACATGTAGAGCTGGGCGAACGCTCGTATGACGTGGAAATCGGTCCGGACCTGCTGGCGCAGGCCGGGGCACAGATTGCGCCATTGCTGCCCCGCCCCAAAGTGGCCGTTGTCACCGATGAGAACGTGGGCGCGCTGCATTTGGACGCCCTGCGGGAGGGTTTGGCTGCCGCCGGCATCGAATTGACGTCCCTGGCCTTACCTGCGGGAGAGGCGACCAAAAGCTGGCCGCATTTTGAACGTACCGTAGAGTGGTTGCTGGCGGAGAAGGTCGAGCGCCGGGATGTGGTTGTTGCCTTGGGTGGCGGAGTTATCGGCGATTTGGTCGGCTTTGCTGCTGCAGTGCTGCGGCGCGGAGTGCGGTTCGTGCAGATCCCGACCTCGCTGCTGGCACAGGTCGACAGTTCGGTGGGTGGCAAGACCGGGATCAACGCGCCGCAGGGCAAAAACCTGATCGGCGCGTTCCATCAGCCATCGCTGGTGTTGGCCGATACCTCGGTTCTGGGAACAATGACCCAGCGCGATTTCCTGTCGGGTTACGGCGAGGTGGTGAAATACGGTTTGCTGGGCGATGCCGCGTTTTTCGAGTGGCTTGAGGGTAATGGAATGGAGGTTTCGGGCGGTAATATGGCCGCGCGGGTGCGGGCCGTGACGCGCTCGGTTCAGATGAAGGCGGATATTGTCGCGCGTGATGAAACCGAACAGGGCGACCGCGCGCTGCTGAACCTCGGCCATACGTTCTGTCACGCGCTTGAGGCCGCGACCGGCTATTCCGACCGTCTGCTGCACGGGGAAGGCGTGGCCATCGGCTGCGCGCTGGCGTTCGAGTTGTCATCGCGTCTGGGGTTGTGCTCGCAGGAAGATCCAAGCCGCGTCCGTGCCCATCTGCGGGCAATGGGGATGAAAACCGATCTCGCCGACATTCCGGGCGAGTTGCCAAGTGCCGAGGCGCTGGTTGAATTGATGGCGCAGGACAAGAAGGTTATCGACGGCCAACTGCGATTCATCCTGGCGCGTGGAATCGGTGAGGCATTTGTCACCTCGGACGTCCCGCGTGAGGCAGTGATTTCAGTACTGCAAGACGCCTTGGCGACGGTCTGATCAACGGCCGCGGATCACCATCAGCTCTCCGATGTTTTCGCGGGTGATGTAACCGACCATGTTCCCGGCCTGCGTACAGACCGCGATGGCCGGGGCACCTTTGTGCAGCCCGTCCAGAACCATCTCGAGTCCGCTGGTCAGTTGCACCTGTGGGATTTCCGTCACCATGATCGAGGTCGCCGGGTCCGAGCGCGGAGTTTCCCCCGCCAGCGCCGAGAACAAACCGTTGCGCGTAACGAAACCCAGTAAAGCGCCCGCTGAGTCCAGTACCGGAAATTCATGCTGCGTGGTGTGAATGACGGCCTGCGCTGCGGTGGCCAGCGTGTCGGTCGGGGACAGGGCGTGAAACTCGGTGATCATCGCATCCCGGGCCAATACCCGCCGCGCGATCGAGCGCATAGCAACATCGTGGCTTTCGGAATTGGCTGCGATGAAGACAAAAACCGCGATCAGAACCAGTATCGGGTTGCCCACGCTCAGCCCCCAGAAACCGAACGCGACAGCGACGATCTGTCCGGCAAGGGCGGCGACTCTGGTGGCCTTGACCCGGTCCATCCTCAGACACAGCAGGGCACGGAATACGCGCCCCCCATCCATTGGAAAGGCCGGTATCATGTTGAATGCCGCCAGCAGCAGGTTCACATAGGCCAGCCGGTTCAACAACCCGGGGCCGGTCGAGTCAATCTGGGCCATCGTCTCAAGCGGCATCCCGGCCCCTAGCACGACCAGTACCACCCAGATCACGATATTCACGGCAGGTCCCGCAAGGGCGACCCAGACCTCTTGCATTGGCTTCTCCGGCATCCGCTCCAGCCGGGCCAACCCACCGATGGGCAGCAGAGTGATGTCAGGGGTCTTGATCCCATAGCGTCTCGCCATCAGTGCGTGGCCAAACTCATGCGCGACGACGCAGGCAAACAACGCCAGCACAAAGATCAGGTTTTCGATGGCGGCCGGTAGCCCTCCGCTGGAATAGGCGGCGAAACCGACCCAGGCCAGCAGCAGGAAGAAGGTGACATGGACCCTCAGTTCCGACCCCAGTATCCGGCCGAGTGAGAAGGACCATGTCATATTTTGCCTCCGTTTGACTTAGAACGGGATCTCGTCGTCGTCGATACCGCCGGATGCCGGGGCAGGGGCGCTGGATTGACCACCATAGGGGTCGCCATAGCCGCCACCGGCCTGACCACCGCCGTAGCTGCCCGACTGGCCGCTAAAACCGCCGCCGCCACCTTCACCGCGGGCGTCCAGCATCACCAGAGTCGAGCCGAACCCCTGCAAGACCACCTCGGTCGAGTACCGATCCTGACCCGATTGATCCTGCCATTTGCGGGTCTGCAACTGACCTTCAAGGTAAACTTTGGACCCTTTACGCAGGTACTGTTCGGCCACGCGGACAAGGCCTTCGTTGAAGATCGCGACCGAGTGCCATTCGGTGCGCTCGCGGCGTTCACCGGTGTTGCGGTCTTTCCAGGTCTCGGACGTTGCGATGCGCAGGTTACAAACCTTGCCACCGTTCTGGAATGTCCGGACCTCGGGATCGCGGCCAAGATTTCCGACCAGAATGACCTTGTTGACTGAACCCGCCATGTACTTCCCCGTTTTGAATTGACGTTTGCGCGCCCGAATCTGGCGCAGAGTTTCCCAGCGACCCTATACGGCCTGCGTCGTGGTTGAAACACGGTTCATGTAGGTAACACTCAGCAAGAATATACCGGGGCTCGGTTTACCAAGCTTTCATTATTAACTGAAATATCTATACTCCATAGAGTTCCTGAACGAGCGAGATTGGCGTAAATGCGATTTCTGGTTAGTTGTTTTTTGGTTACGTGCTTTGCTCTGGTCTCGGTCCCGGTGACTGCGCAGACGTTGTCGACGAAAAGCCGGAAGGACATTTTCCTAAAACAATCCAAGATTTTAGATTCGCGTGCCGCAACCCAGTATCGCGACTCCGAGCGGTTGAAACCCAAGAGGGCAAAGTCCAGTGCCAGTTTCAACAAACGCTACACGGGTAAGTACCGGGGGCAGTATATGACTCTGGCCCGGCAGGCCGCGCGCAAGCACAATGTCCCGGAAGAGCTGTTCTTGCGTCTGGTGCAGCAGGAAAGCGGGTGGAACCCGCACGCGAGATCCCACAAGGGCGCCTTGGGGCTGGCTCAGTTGATGCCCGGCACTGCGCAGCTTTTGGGGGTGAACCCGCATGACCCGAAGCAGAACCTGGAGGGTGGGGCGCGGTATCTGTCCTGGCAGTACCGTAAGTTCAAATCCTGGCGTCTGGCACTGGCGGCCTATAATGCCGGGCCGCAGGCCGTTGAAAAACACGGCGGCGTTCCCCCGTACAAAGAAACCCAGGACTATGTGAAAGTGATCTGGGGCGGTTAAGCGATCCTTTTTGTCACGTCGCACCGACTTCGCGGCGCTTGCGGAGTTTGGCCGTAATCAGCAGAACTGCCAGCGCGCGAAATCGGGCAGACCGGCCTTGCGCACGTAAAGCAGGGTCAGGGCGCCGCTGCACAGAACATGCGCCGTTGGCAAGCCGTCACAGCCAACCGCGACACCCGGTCGGCACCGGAACCGGGCTTTTGCGGTTTCTTTGCCACCTCAGTCCGCACCCCATTGCCCGGTGAAAAAAATCCTGCGCACGACCTGCCATCTACCCCTGCGAAGTCATCGCCCTTAGCCACGCGTTGAGTGATGATAAATCGATCCAGTAGCGCTCGGCGGTGATGCGGCCAAAGCCGTACATCTTCGATAACGAACTTTTTCTGAGATTGAGCCCCTGCACCCCGACCGAGATCTGCATTCTGGAAGACGGCCAGATCAGAACCGACATCAACACGATCACATACACTGGGATGGATGCATGGATCAGCAGCGCAAATCACTGACCGCTGCCCAACCGTGCGGCAAAGCTGCGGTTGAGCGTGACCGTCAGAAAGACAACCAAGGAGCTGTAATCACTGATACTCCAGGGCAGGCGACCCAACTCCTGCACGATTTAGAATGGAAAGAACGGGGCCGTCGTGCTGGTGCAGAACGCGCCGGGCATGTGCAGGCCCAATACAGCTCGCGCGCGACCGTTGGTGACGAGCGGCATAAAGTGCTCACTAAAAAACTGTGACCATTTATTGCATACCGGCAGAGATCCGAGCGCTATTTGCGCTACGTATAAGAAAGCTACGGATTAGAAACATGACAAGGGCGTCGGTGCATTTCCGGCGCCCTTGAACTGCGGTTGACTGGCTTATTCGGCCGCGATCTTGATCACCGGTTCCATGCGGGCCAGAATTTCTTCGGACAGATGGCATTTGACCTGATGCCCGTCGGCCAGATTTTTTACCGGAGGCACGTCGCGCTCACACAACCCGCCCGCCACTTCCGACTTCCACCGGCACCGGGTTTGGAAAGGGCAGCCCGGGGGCGGGTTCATCGCCGACGGGATATCCCCTTCCAGAACGATATGCTGCTTTTCGATTGACGTGTCCGCTATGGGAACAGCGCTCAGCAACGCTTCGGTATAGGGGTGATAGGGCGGCGCAAAGACCTGATCGGTGGTCCCTAACTCGACCACATGGCCCAGATACATCACCATCACCCGGTCGCTTAGATAGCGCACGATAGAAAGGTCGTGGCTGATGAACAGCAGCGTGGTTTTGTGCTCGCGCTGTATTTCCATAAGCAGATCTGTCACAGCGGCCTGCACCGACACATCGAGGGCCGACACCGGTTCGTCTGCGACCACAATCCTGGCGTCCCCTGCAAAGGCGCGGGCGATCCCGACACGCTGCTTTTGCCCGCCCGACAATTGTCTGGGCATGCGCTCGGCAAAGGCACGGGGCAGTTTCACCAAGTCCAGCAATTCCAGCATTCGCTTCTTGCGCTCGGCTTCGGATTTGCCCACGCCAAAGATTTCCAGCGCGCGTATGATCTGACGGCCGACGGTCATTGATGGGTTCAACGTGTCAAACGGATTCTGGAAGACCATCTGAACTTCGCCAACGGTTTTGGCGTCGCGTTCCTCGATCGGGACATCTTCGATGTTGCGGTTGTCCAGCAGGATTTGGCCGTCCGTTGCCGTTTCCAAACCCATCAAGACCTTGGCAAAGGTGGATTTACCGCATCCGGATTCGCCCACAATGGCAAGCGTTTCGGATTCGTGGGCCTCAAAACTGAGCGTCTCGTTGGCTTTAACGACCTTCTTCTCACCACCGCCGAATAGGGCGTTGGCGGCGACCTCATAGTATTTCTTAAGGTTGTCCATCTTTAGGACAACGCGGCCAATTTCACCTTTATCCTTCTGTTCGCCCAAAGTGATCGGCGCGTTCCAGTCGATCTCCTGGAACTTCAAGCAGCGCGTGTGGTGGCGATCATTGCCGGGCACTGGCTCCATCAGAATGCTCTGCGCGTCGCAGCGGCCTTCCTCGAAATAGTCGCAGCGCGGGCCAAAATTACATCCCGGCGGGCGTTCGTGAGGCAGTGGAAAGTTCCCAGGTATTGCCACCAGAGGCCGCGCGTTCTTGTCTGCCCCCGGCAACGGGATCGAGCGGAACAGCGCCTGCGTATAGGGGTGCTGCATCTCGTCGAATACGTCGTGGATCGAGCCGCGCTCGACCGCCTCACCTGAATACATCACACAAAGTCGGTCGCAGGTTTCCAGAACCAGTCCGAGATTGTGTGAAATGAACAGCATCGAGGTGCCGTACTTCTTACCCAGATCCTTGACCAACTCGACCACGGCAGCCTCGACGGTCACGTCCAGGGCTGTGGTTGGTTCGTCCAGGATCAACAGCGCCGGTTTCGACATCAGCGCCATGGCGATGACGATCCGTTGTTGCTGACCACCCGACAACTGGTGCGGGAAAGAGTTCAACATCCGCTCGGGGTCGGGCAGGCGCACGTCAGTTACGACTTCGAGGGCGCGGTTGTAGGCTTCTTCAGTGCTCACGCCCTCGTGGATCATGGGCACTTCCATCAGTTGCTTGCCGATTTTCATCGCCGGGTTCAGCGAGGCCATCGGTTCCTGGTAGATCATCGCGATTTCATTGCCGCGAATGTCGCGCAGTTCCTCGGTTGTCATCTCGGACAGATCGCGCCCCTTGAACTTGATCGAGCCACCAACGATCCGTCCGTTCTTGCCAAGGTCCTGCATGACGCCCAACGCAACGGTGGACTTGCCGCAACCGGATTCTCCAACCAATCCTACGGCTTCGCCGGGTTGCACACTGACCGAGAAATCCATCACCGCAGGGATTTCCCGCAGGCGGGTAAAGAAGGAAATCGACAGCTTGTCGATCTCAAGAATTGGCCCGTCATATTCCGCCAGTTTGTTCATCTGTGTTTCTCCTCGCGAGAGTCAGGGACGTCCCATCATCTGGCTAAAAATCTCGGGGAACCGGGGGGCTGCCCCCCCGGCCTCGATCACATCAGTCCTTAAGACTTTCCTCGCGCAAACCGTCGGCCAGCAGGTTCAGACCAAGAACCAGTGACAACAAGGCAAGCGCAGGCGGAAGGGCGGGGTGCAGGTAGATTGACAAGAGTTTACGCCCCTCGTTGATCGTCGAGCCCCAGTCCGGGCTTTCCGGGGGCAGGCCCAGCCCGAAGAAGCCCAATGTCCCCAGAAGAATGGTGGTGTAGCCAATCCGCAGGCAAAAATCGACGATTAGCGGACCACGTGCATTGGGCAGGATTTCCCACAGCATGATGTACCATGGACCTTCACCACGCGTTTGGGCCGCCGCCACGTAGTCCCGCGTTTTGATGTCCAAGGCCAATCCCCGAACGATACGGAACACGGTGGGCGAGTTCACGAAGACAACCGAAACGAACACAACGAGGATGCCGCCGGGAATATCGAACAGGTCCAGATACGTTGGCAGTCCCCAGATGCGATAGCTGTCGGTATTGATGATGTAGCCACCGGTCGTGATCAACGACAGATACAGCCAAAGCGCGATGCCCAATACTCCGATCAGCAACGGGGTGCGGAAGTTCGGCCTTGTATAGAACCGTGAGTTCAACAGAACGCCCAGGAACAGGATTGGGAATACGAACAGTACTGCCGCCATATAGTTTGGCACTCCGGTTGCCACGATCTCCGGGGTGACCAGCAGGTAGAACAACAGGATCACCGGGAAGGCGAGGATCAGATTGGCAAGGAACGAAAGGAGCGTGTCCAGACGGCCGCCATAGAACCCGGCGGGCAGGCCCAGAGTGATCCCGACCATGAAGGCAAACATGGTCGCCAAGGGTGCGATCTGCACCACGATCCATGCGCCTTTGACCATGCGGCTGAACACATCGCGTGCTAAATTGTCGCCGCCCAGCAGGTACCAAGCGTACGCACCCTCCTCTGTGGACGGCAAGGGTGTTCCGGGGACTTTGTTTTTCATGCCCGATACTTGGTCCAGAGGATTGTGGGTGATGATCAGGTCCATGGCGCCGAAGATGCCTGTAAAGACCCAGAACATCACAAGGCCGAAGCCGATCATGCCAATGGGGCTGTCAAAAAGTTTGCCGTAGAGACCCAGCTTGCGCTTAAAGGCAATCGACATGGCGAACAGGATGATGAGCGACAGCCAGACAGGCAGGAACTGCTGCGAGATCGCGCCGATGATGCCCGCGCTGGTGCCCATTAAGATACCCAGCACGATATAGGCCAACGCCAACGCTACACAGGCTGCAAAGCTGTATTGCAGTGCTTTTTGGGTCAGGCCGCGCAGGCCCGAGCCAGAACTGATCGTTCCGTCGACATTCACGCTGACCGGCGTTTCCGGCAGCACGATGCTGCCTACAATCCAGACGACGATCGACACCAGAAGTGCCACCAACGCGATCATCAGCAACGGGTTCAGGAGGGCGATAGAGCCGGTCCAGGTAAGTGGTTCCATGTTCTATCCCTCCTTACGAAATGCGAATGCGCGGGTTGAGGTAGACATAGCCGATATCCGATATCAGCTGCGTTACCAGCACCACAAAGACCGATACGACCGAAATCGCCAGCAGCAGCTGAATGTCGTTGTTGCCTGCCGCCTGAACAAGTGCCCAACCGAAGCCCTTGTAGTTGAACAGGGTCTCAACGATCACGACACCGTTCAGCAACCACGGGAATTGCAGCATGATGACGGTAAACGGTGCGATCAGCGCATTGCGCAGCGCGTGTTTCATGACGATGTTCGAGAAAGACACACCTTTGAGGCGTGCAGTCCGTATGTACTGTGCCGTCATCACCTCGGTCATCGACGCGCGGGTCATCCGGGCGATGTAGCCCATCCCGTATAGCGCAATCGTTAGAACCGGTAAGAAGAAGTTCTCAAAGGTCGGGTTCTCCATCGCCTGCGTTGCGGTACCCTTGAACCATTTCAGGCCCACAGCGGACGAGGTGAAAATGGCGATGAAAATCACACCCGACACGTATTCCGGTGTCGCCGTGGTGGTGATCGCAAAGGTCGAAAGGGTCCGGTCGGTGGCGGATCCTTCTTTCATACCAGCAAGAACGCCAAGGATCAGCGCTGAAGGGACCATCAGCAACATCACCCAGAACATCAACCTGCCAGTCAGGCCAAGACGGGTTCCGACAACGGTAGAAACTTCCTCTTTGAAGACAGTGGAATAGCCCCAGTACCCTTGCAGAATGCCGCAGAATTTCGGGGCATCTTCTGCAGATTCACCCGGTAGGATACATCTGCCCTGAACAGAGCCGTCCTCATTTGTATGCCGAAAGGAGGGCAGAACGCCCAGCCATTCGCCGTATTTGACCGGCATCGGCTGAAGATATCCGTTTTTTTCCAGAAAGCTTGCAACCTGTTCATCCGACATCCGGAAATTGCCCTGCGTTTTCGCGAGCTTTTCGAGGTTGGGATAAAGGTTGGTTAGGAAAAAGACCAAGAATGTCAGGCACAATGCTGTAATGAGCATGATGCCTACACGCTTTAGAATGAAAAGTCCCATGTTGGCCCCTGTTGGTAGGCTAGCGCGAAGGTCATCTGGTTCCACGCATTGCTGTTTTTTGTGTCGCCGCGTTTAGGACGAAAAGGCCGCGCCTTTGAGGCGCGGCCTGATAAGTTTGGGCTTAGCTCAACAAGCCAAATTTATAGAGCTGGGGCAGGTCTGCGATGTGCTTTTCGACACCGACCATGTTGTCGCGGTGATGGCGCATCGCGGTCCGCCAATAGGGCTGGATGACCACGCCTTCGTCGATCATGATCGCCTGCAGCTTGCCCATTACTTCGCGGCGTCGGTCCACATCGGAAATGGAGTTTGCTTCGGCCAGCAATGTATCGAACTCTTCGTTCGAGAAACCGGACTCGTTCCATGCAACGCCTGACTTGTAGGCCAGCGCAAGGATTTGCGTGCCAAGCGGGCGGTGGTTCCAGTTTGTCGAAGAGTACGGGTACTTTGTCCAGTCATTCCAGAAGGTCGACCCCGGCAGAACCGTGTGTTTGGCCTTGATGCCCGCGTCATTGAGCTGGGCAACAACTGCCGCAGTAGTGTTCCGGCGCCAATCGTCATCGATGGACTGAACTTCGTGCTCGAAATCACCCATACCGGCTTCGTCCATCAACGCTTTGGCTGCGGCTGGGTCATATGGAATACGAGGTACTTCCGAGTTGTATTCAGGATGCATCGGACCAACGTGGCTGTTTTCGGCAACAATACCGTAGCCTGACATGCCAAGCTCCAGGCAGACCGCGTTGTCGACAGCCATCGCAAGGGCCTGACGTACGCGTTTGTCACCGTAGATTTTGTTTCCGTCTGCATCTTCGGCCAGCTGGTTGGGACGGATGACGATGGTGAAGCCCGACGGGATTTCCGAGCGAACAAGGCCGATGCCGTCAAAGATATCGACGAATTCACCGACCGACTCCCAGTTCATGTCGATTTCTTCGGCCTCATAGGCAGCAAGGAAAGCGGCAGGGTCGGTGCCGTAATCGATGAACTCAATCCTGTCGATATAGCCGCCTTTACCGGCTTCATATCCCCACCAGTCAAAGTCTTCATTGCGAACCAGAACACCTTTCACGCCAACTTCGTGGCTTTCAGGCAGCATGAAGCCGGTGCCGATCGGGTTGTCCAACATTGTGTTGGGATCATGGCTGCTGTGCACGATGGCGCCGGGATAGTCGGCCATGCCGGGGATGATTGTGATGTCCGGGGCGTTACACTTCAGCTTGACCGTGTGGCTGTCGACAACAGTAATAGCACCGTCTGCGGCTTGCTGGGTGCTCTCGTCGATCAGAGACGCCATCCGTGAAGCCATCGAGTTGCCCTCGACCGAGGAATCGCACCATCCGGTGATATTACGCGCAACATCTTCGGCGGTGAAATCGTCACCATTGTTCCATTTCACGCCCTGACGAACGTTTAGGGTGTATTCGGTGGCGTCGTCATTGGCTTCCCAGCTTTCCAGAAGCATAGGTTTGAACGATCCGTCGTTGTTGTACTCAACCAGATACTCGAGCCATCCCGCGGTGAAGGTAGCGATTTGTGTCCAGTCATAAGTCCGCGGATCTTTCAGCGCGCGAACTTCCATCTGATAGCGAATGGTACCGCCTCGTTGCGGCTCCTGCGCCGCAGCAGGTGATTGCAGGCCGATCATACCGTAGGCCGCTGGCACGGCAACACCCAGCGCGGTGGCGCGCGCCAGAAATTCTCGCCGGTTCAGTTTGCCGTCACGATACTCCTGAGCGTGCATTTCTGCGGCCCAGTGAATCGGGGCTCCGGTGATGGTTTGGTTTTTCATCAATGTCTCTCCCTGATGACATATTTTGTTTTGTATGAAGATTGGAACCGCTCGAACCGGTCAGCTTCCGGCAGCAGGTTCACGGTTTTTTTGAGTTCTGCATGTCCCCATAGGTCCATTCGGCCCCAGAATTTGTATGAGGTCAATGTTCGAAATCGTCATTAATGGTACAAAAGCGACATGGTCGGGGATTGTTATAAGGTCCGCAATGCCCGGGTTAAGGTGTAATCGCGATGTATACAGTGGTGAACCGGCGGATTCGTCCTTTTCGGAGAATCGCTCAGAAAAACCGATCAGGAGACTGGTGTATCATTTTGAGAAATCTACCCGATTCCAATTCCTCATCCGCGCGCGGAACCAGGTGCGCTGGCGTTTGGCGAACTGACGGGTGGCAATTGTCGCGCGTTCTCGGGCGGCGTCCAAGCTCATCTTACCGTCCAGATAAGCCATCAGTTCGGGCACACCGATGGCCTTGAAGGCCGGCAGGGACGGATCATAGAGGTCGCGCATCGCCTCGACCTCTTGCAGCGCGCCGGAGTCCAGCATCTGATCGAAGCGCCGGGTGATGCGGTCCAGCAGCCATTCCTTGTCCACGTCAAAAACGATTGGAATCGTGCCAGACAGGTCTAGAACCGGAGGCGGAGTGTCGGCCTGCCAGTCGCTTAAGCTGCGCCCGGTGGCATGCAATACTTCCCACGCGCGTTGAACACGGGCGCGGTTTTGAGTGTCGATACGGTCCAGCGTCCTCGCGTCCACACCAGCGATCAGCGACGGCAGGTCCATTGCGTCAGCGTCTGCTCGAACCTCGGGCGGTGTGGCGGGGATATCGGCCATTCCTTCGGTCAGGGCCGAGAAATACAGGCCGGTGCCGCCGACGATAATTGGTCGCCGTTCACAGGACAGCAGCGGTGTCACCTCGCGCAGCCAGTGGCCGGTGGAATAGTCCTGGTCATAGGCGATATGACCATACAACAGATGCGACGCGCGGGCTTCTTCTTCGGCTGATGGTCGCGCCGAAACCACCCGCCAGCAATCATAGACCTGGCTGGCATCCGCATTCAGGATCACACCGCCGAAGGTCTCTGCGATCTGCAAGGCCAGCGCCGATTTTCCCGAGGCTGTCGGCCCCGCGATCAGCACGGGCTGATCCTCATTTATCGGGGGCAGGCGGTCCCAAATCTGCGAACTTTCGTTGTTGGCCATCCGGGTACGCCCCAATCCTCACCATCCGCATTGAACCTGCGGAGTTTTTGCTTCATTTTGCGCCGGAAATTAACCCCGTGCCAGCCCGGAGCGCAACATGAGCCTGACCGAAACACTCGAAACCACCGAGACCCCCAAAACAAAGTACAGCCGCGTGATGCTGAAAATCTCGGGCGAGGCACTGATGGGGGATCAGGGGTTTGGCCTGCACCCGCCCACGGTTCAGCGTATCGCGCAAGAGGTCAAGTCGGTGCACGATCTGGGCGTTGAGATCTGTATGGTGATCGGAGGTGGCAACATCTTCCGCGGTCTCAGCGGCTCGGCACAGGGGATGGAGCGCACAACCGCTGACTATATGGGAATGCTGGCAACTGTAATGAACGCGCTGGGTATGCAGTCGGCATTGGAAGAGATCGGCGTGTTCACCCGCGTCATCTCGGCCATTCGTATGGATGAGGTCTGCGAGCCCTACATCCGCCGACGGGCCGTACGGCACCTTGAAAAGAAGCGCGTTTGTATCTTTGCCGCCGGGACCGGCAACCCGTATTTCACCACCGATACGGCTGCTACTTTGCGGGCCAACGAGATGGCGTGTGAGGCGATCTTTATGGGTAAGAACGGTGTGGACGGCGTTTATGACAAAGACCCCAAAGAACACGCGGACGCGGTGCGGTATGACACGGTCACTTACGATGACGTGTTGGCCAAGCGGCTGCGCGTAATGGATGCCTCGGCCATCGCGTTGGCGCGGGACAACAACCTCCCGCTGATTGTCTTTGGCCTGGATGAGCCCGGCGGCTTCCGGGGCATTCTGGCGGGTGAAGGCACCTACACCAAAGTTCAGGGCTAGTTCGAACAAATTGAATGTGCAGGCCGGGTTTTCATCCCGGCCTTTTCTGTGCGGTGATGACGATTCTGCAGGCTCGCAACAGACACAATCCGAAATACGTTTTTTTTGCGATCTTTGTCGTTTTCTCGATATATGTGGTCTTCTCAGCCAACCCTCTTCGGCAAGGGATATTGAATGTCCTGAGCATCGAAGAAGGAAGGAAGAGGAACTATGTCCGAAAGCTCGGAGACCGACTATGAAGTCGGTCAGGATAACGTCCAGATTATGGGACTGGACGTTCACAATCCTGTTTTTGCCGTTTCAGGGCTTACCATCATTGCATTCGTGTTTTTCTCGCTCGTGTTCCGCGAGCAGGCGAGCGAATTCTTTGGGTGGCTTCGTCCGGCACTGACCAGCCAGTTCGACTGGGTGTTCATGATCGCGGCCAACATCTTTGTGGTGTTTTCGCTGCTGCTGATCGTCACGCCTTATGGCTCGATCCGCCTGGGTGGCGACGATGCCAAACCGGATTACAGCTATGCCGGTTGGTTCTCGATGCTGTTTGCTGCGGGCATGGGCATCGGCTTGGTGTTCTGGGGCGTGGCCGAGCCGATTTCGCACTATGGGTCATCGATTGGCGGTGTTGCTGTCGGTGAAGACGGGTTGCGCACTGACTGGGCGCCGTTGGGGGCAGGGCTGGAAGACCCGGAAGCCTCGAAAAAGCTGGCAATGGCTGCGACCATCTTCCATTGGGGTATGCACCCCTGGGCCGTTTATGCTGTCGTGGCGCTGGCGCTGGCCTTTTTCAGCTTTAATCGGGGGCTGCCGCTGACCATGCGTTCGGTGTTCTACCCACTGTTTGGCGAGGCGACCTGGGGTCCGCTGGGGCACATCATTGACGTTCTGGCGGTATTTGCCACCATCTTCGGTCTGGCGACCTCGCTGGGTCTGGGTGCGACGCAGGCGCTGGCCGGTCTGAACTATCTGTTCGACGTTCCGATTACCGATGGCATGAAAGTGCTGTTGATCGGGCTGATCACGGTGTTTGCTCTGATCTCGGTTGTTGCCGGCCTCGACAAGGGGGTTAAACGCCTGTCCGAAGCCAACATGATCCTGGCCGCAGCTCTGCTGCTTCTGGTGCTGATCGTTGGCCCGACCGTCGCAATTCTGACCGGCTTTTTCGACAGCATGATCGAGTACTTCATTGCGTTGCCTGCTCTGTCTAACTGGGTCGGTCGCGAAGACACCAACTTCATGCAGGGCTGGACCACCTTCTATTGGGCGTGGTGGATTTCCTGGTCGCCTTTTGTTGGCATGTTCATCGCCCGCATTTCGCGTGGCCGGACCGTTCGCGAATTCGTGACCTGCGTGATCCTGATCCCAACAGTAGTTGGCGCGCTGTGGATGAGCGTATTCGGTGGCGCGGCGCTGGATCAGGTGATGTCCGGTTCAGCGCAGGGCCTGTCGGACGCAGCGCTTGAGCTGAAGATGTTCAAGATGTTCGAAGCTTTCCCGATGACCGGCCTGCTTTCGTTTGTCGGCATCATCCTGGTTGTCGTGTTCTTTGTCACCAGCTCGGACTCGGGTTCGCTGGTTATCGATACGATCACAGCAGGCGGCAAAACCGATGCCCCGACGGCGCAGCGCGTGTTCTGGTGCATCCTTGAGGGCGCGATTGCTGTAGTACTGTTGCTGGGCGGCGGGCTTGGCGCCTTGCAGGCCGCCGCGATTGCAACCGGCTTTCCATTTGCGATCGTGCTGGTGCTGATGTGCGTATCGATTTTCATCGGTTTGGCGAACGAAAAACGCCGGCGCTGAGTTCAACTTCACGACGAAAAGCCCCGGACATGCGTCGGGGCTTTTTTCTTTTAGGCCGGGTTGACCGATATCCTCGTCCTTGTCTAAGTATCCGCGTCCTTAGGGTGGCCCGTTCTGCCCGGAAAGACTGCCCATGTCTTTGGTTTCAACCGGGGCTGTGGTTGGGCTGGAAGACCTGCCGTGATTTCCGAGTTGTCCGAAATCATGCGCGGGCATCGTATCGGAACAAGCTGCATGAATGAGGAGAGGTGTGCCATGAGCACTCTGGATATCAATTTCGTTCGGGCTCAGTTCCCGGCTTTTTCCGAGCCCAGTCTGCAAGGACAGGCGTTCTTTGAAAATGCGGGCGGGTCGTACACCTGCAAGCCTGTACTGGACAGGCTTACGCGCTATTACACACAGCGCAAGGTGCAGCCCTATGGCCCCTATGACGCCAGTCGTTTGGCCGGAGAAGAGATGGATGATGCCCGCACCCGCATGGCTGCGGTTTTGGGTGTGGATGCTGATGAGCTAAGCTTTGGGCCTTCTACAACGCAAAACACCTATGTGCTTGCGCAGGCGTTTAGGCAGTGGATGCAACCCGGTGAAGCCATCGTGGTGACCAATCAGGATCACGAGGCCAATTCCGGACCATGGCGGCGTCTCGCCGAGGACGGGATCGAAATCCGCGAATGGCAGATTGACCCGGAAACCGGATCGCTGAACCCGCAGGACCTTGAAAACCTATTGGATGAAAAAGTCCGGCTGGTTTGTTTCCCGCATTGCTCAAACGTGATTGGAGAGATCAACCCGGTCACGGACATCACTGCCATTGCCCACGCGGCGGGGGCGTTTGTCTGCGTGGATGGCGTGTCCTACGCGCCGCATGGGTTTCCGAATGTCGGTGACCTTGGGCCGGATATCTACCTGTTCTCGGCCTACAAAACATATGGCCCGCATCAGGGCTGCATGGTGATCCGACGATCTCTTGGGGAATTGCTGCCCAATCAGGCGCATTTTTTCAACGGCGATGTGCTTTACAAGCGGTTCACACCGGCAGGACCCGATCACGCGCAGATCGCGGCCAGCGCGGGTATGGCGGACTATGTCGATCTGCTGTGTGATCACCACAATGGACCCGTCGAGGGGGCAACCCAACGCGGAGCGTTCGTGCATGACCTGATGCGCGGTCAGGAAGTGGCCTTGCTGCAACCGGTTCTGGACGCGGTCAAGGATCGCAATACTGTTCGACTGATAGGGACATCGGACGCAACACGCCGCGCGCCAACCGTTGCACTGGCCCTGAACCGGAACGCCGAAGCCGTCGCGGCCGATCTTGCAAATCACGGGGTCATGGCGGGTGGCGGTGATTTCTACGCCGTACGCCCGCTGCAGGCGATGGGAGTGAACGCGACGCAAGGTGTGCTGCGGGTCAGCTTTACGCACTATACCACTCAACAGGAAATTGATCAGTTATTGAACGCACTTGACGCTGTTTTGTGATCCGGTTTCCGTTCGGCTTCGTAATGCGAAGAAAACAACCGGGCGGATATGAAAAACACTCAATCTCCGATCATCATGTGGTTCCGGCGGGACTTGCGCCTGTCGGACCATCCCGCGCTAAGTGCTGCGGTTCGAACTGGGCGTCCTGTCATTCCGGTCTTTATTCTGGACAACCTTGTCGAGGCATTGGGCGCGGCACCAAAATGGCGTCTTGGGCTTGGGCTCGAGGTCTTGGCCCAGTCCCTTGGAAAGGCTGGCAGTCGCCTGATCCTGCGGCGCGGGGACGCTTTGATTGAATTGCTGAACCTGATCGAGGAAACTGGGGCGACCGCTGTTTACTGGTCCCGGACCTATGATCCGGACGCAATTGCCCGCGACACCCGTATCAAATCGGCTCTGAATGGGCCGGGTATCGAGGCCACGTCCTTTGCGGGCCATTTGTTGTTCGAGCCGTGGACCGTGGCCACCAAGACCGGTCAGCCCTTCCGGGTTTTCACTCCGATGTGGCGGGCCGTTCAGAGGCGGGACGTTGCCGCTCCCGAGGCTGCGCCTTTGGCGATCCCGGCGCCTCGGAAATGGCCAGGGTCCGATGATCTGGCCGCATGGAAATTGGGTAGGGAAATGAATCGCGGGGCAGAAATTGTTGCCGCATATGTGCGGCCTGGTGAAAATGCGGCTTTTGAGGCTCTGCACGGGTTTTTGGACCGAATCTCAGGCTATTCAGCAGATCGGGATCGTCTGGATTTGGATGGCACATCGGATTTGTCCGAATATCTGTCCTTGGGCGAGATCGGTCCGCGCAGCGTCTGGCATGCGGTCCAGCGTGCGGCAATGACGGGTGCGCAGGGCACCGAGGCCTACCTGCGCCAACTGGTCTGGCGCGAGTTTGCCTATCATCTGATGTTCCACGCACCGCACTTGCTGACCAAAAACTGGAAACAGGAATGGGACGCTTTCCCGTGGAATACGGATGCAGGCCACCCCGAAGTCGTCGCGTGGCAACGGGGTCGCACCGGCGTTCCGGCGGTGGATGCCGGCTTGCGGCAGATGTATGTGACCGGTCGCATGCATAACCGGGCCCGCATGATCGTGGCCAGCTATCTGACCAAGCATTTGATGACGCACTGGAAAATCGGTATGGACTGGTTTGCTGAGTGTCTGATCGATTGGGACCCAGCGTCAAATGCGATGGGGTGGCAGTGGGTTGCAGGCTCGGGGCCTGATGCCGCGCCGTTCTTCCGGATATTTAACCCGCAGACTCAACAGGAAAAATTCGACCCTTACAGAGCCTGTTTTAAACGTTGGATTGCCGAAGGGCAGGCTACGCCCTCGGCTAGTGCACTGTCGTACTTTAAAGCGGTGCCACGCTCATGGGCGCTTGATCCCACATCTGAATACCCGGAGCCGATAGTCGATCTTGCCGTTGGCCGGGCGCGGGCTTTGGCGGCCTATGATGGCCGAAAAACCGGGTAAGGAACTGAAAACTTGCCATAAACACAAACTCGACCTAGCTTTGAACCAAGGCCGCACAGGGGAGAGCGGATGATCCTAACGACAACGGAAGGGCAGAAAGACCTGCCCAGGTACTTTGGTCAAGTTTTCAAGATGCTGAACCGGATGGAGTCCGGTCGGATGGATATTGCGTTGCCCGACGGCCGAATTTTTCGGTCCGAAGGGTCCAAACCCGGGCCGGTCGCTCGGGTTGATATCCACGACCCGGACGTTTTTGCTCGACTGATCCGCGAAGGAGAACTGGGCTTTTCCGACGCCTACTTGGAAGGCGACTGGAGCACCCCGGATCTGCGATCCTTCATGGATCTGGTGCATCTGGGCACCGAGACTGTATATGACGATTTCACCGGTAAGTTCCTGGTGCAGGCTTACGAACGGCTGCGTTTCTGGCTGCATCGGAACCATCGTCGACAGGCCAAAAAGAACATCTCTTATCATTACGACTTGGGGAATGACTTCTACGGTTTGTGGCTGGATGAGACGATGACCTATTCCAGCGCGTTGTTCGAGACAGGGCAGGAAAGTCTGGAAAAGGCGCAAACTGCGAAATACGCCAGCCTCGTCGATGAAATGGGCGCAAAGCCCGGCGATCACATCCTTGAGATCGGCTGCGGCTGGGGTGGTTTCGCCGAATATGCCGCGAAAGAACGTGGCCTTCGGGTCACAGGTTTGACGATCAGCCAGGAACAGTTGAATTTTGCGCGACAGCGCATTGAAAAAGCGGGACTTTCCGACCTTGTTGAACTCAAGTTGCAGGATTACCGCGATGAGCAGGGCCAATATGACGGGATCGCCTCGATCGAGATGTTCGAAGCCGTCGGACGAAAATACTGGCCGGTTTATTTCGAAACCGTGCGCGAGCGTCTGAAACCCGGTGCACATGCGACGTTACAGATCATCACCGTTGCAGATCACCGTTGGGACATTTACAAGAATGGTGTTGATTTTATTCAGAAATATATCTTTCCGGGTGGAATGCTTCCGACACCTTCAATCCTGAAAGAGCAGGTCTCGGAGGCGGGGTTGAACGTGGTGAAATCTCGGGAATTTGGCAAAAGCTATGATCTGACGCTGCGCCGTTGGTACGATACGTTTAACGAAAAATGGGACGAAATTGCCGAAATGGGGTTTGATGAGCGTTTCCGCCGCATGTGGAATTATTATTTGACCGCATGCGGCGCAGCCTTTGACACTGGTAACTGCGATGTGACACAGATCACTATAGCAAAACCCAGTTAACAAACGGAAATACCGAATGCCTAGTGCTCCGCGTCTCGTTGCTGCAATTTGCCTGTTGGTGGTGGCCTTTATCGTTTCAGGCATGATCATCGACAACGGCGAAGAGGGTAAGGATTATGGCGCGTTCACGACAGTCAACATGATCATTGGGTTGGTGTGTGGCTGGATGATCATGGGAAAGCGCGTTGGCAGGGGCTGGACCGGTGCGGTCAATAACGGGCTGACGGGCATTGCCGCACTTGTATTCTGGGGTCTATTTGTACAGGGCTGCAATGAGATGTTCCGCCTGGCCATGCGCCATCGGTATGATGGGCCGTTCGATGCCCTGATCGGTATCTTCAAAAACGGGATCGAATACAGCCAGTTTCTGCTGGCACCAGAAATTCTGTGGACTTTGCTGATCGGAGCACTTATCGCCGGTCTTGCAACCGAAGAAGCCAGCCGCCGCTGGCGATAATCCTCCGGATTTCAGCGCGAGTTTCAATCCAGTGTCCGATATGTTTTTTTATGGCACGCTCAGGCATCAGCCGCTGCTTGAGCTTGTGATTGGCCGCCCTTTGTCGCAATTGACGGTGTCGCAGGCCAGTCTGCCAGATCACGCAGTTTACACCGTTGCTGGGCAGGCTTTTCCGATGATCGTGCTGCAGAAAGGCAGCGAGGCCGAAGGTCTGCTCGTGCAGGGATTTACCCAAGAGGACCTGAACAGGCTGGCCTACTACGAAGGCGGGTTTGACTATGATCTCAGTCCGCAAAATGTCCTGCTTGCGGACGGATCAAAGGCTGGTACCAGCGTGTTCTTTCCCGAGCCGGGTCTCTGGACCCCGGAGGGGCCGTGGTCACTTCAGGGTTGGGTCGATGAATGGTCCGAAGTGACTCTGCTGGCCGCACAGGAAGAGCTTGCCTATTACGGCAGGGTCGATGCGGCAACGATTGCTCGCAATTTCGCGCCTATTCGTACCCGCGCATGGGCCAGACTGGCTGCGCGTAAGCGTCGGACAGGCGATCCGCGCGACACGGCCATGGACGTTATCGTGCAAAGCCACAAGCGCGCCTATGTAAACTATTTCGGCATCGAAGAACTGGAGGTTCAGCACCGTCAGCATGACGGGACCATGGGGCCGGTTCTGCACCGAAGCGGACTGATGCAAGGGGCCGCCGTGGTCGTGCTGCCCTATGACCCGGTCCGTGATGCTGTTCTGCTGGTCGAGCAATTCCGAGCGCCGGTTTTTTTGATCGATGACCCCGAGCCGTGGATGTGGGAACCGGTTGCTGGCATGATCGACCCCGGAGAGTCCCCGGAACAGGCTGCATACCGTGAAGCGCAGGAAGAGGCGCAGGTCACACTGGACGCGTTGGAATACGCAGGAGGGGCCTATTCCTCAAGCGGGTCGTCGACCGAGTATATTTACCTCTATGTTGGACTGGGTGATCTGACCCGGACCATCGACAACGGCGGGCTGGAATCCGAAGGCGAGGATATTCGCACGCAAATCCTGCCCTATGACACCTTTTTGCAGAAGGTAGACAGCAACGAATTCAAGGATTTACCTCTGCTTTCGCTGGCCAACTGGTTGGCCCGGCATCGTGACCGTCTGCGGGGGTGAGGATCGCCGCTTGTGGTTGTCGCACGGCATCTGTAAATCTTCGTTGATACGTAATGATATGAGGGCGCCATGCGCATTGCACGAGACCTTGCCGACGCAGTCGGGAAAACACCGCTGATCCGGCTGAAGCGCATCAGTGAAGAGACCGGGTGCGAAATACTCGGCAAGGCCGAGTTCATGAACCCGGGTCAGTCGGTCAAGGATCGCGCGGCGCTTTACATCATCCGTGACGCAGTCGCGCGGGGTGAGCTGAAACCCGGCGGAACAATTGTCGAAGGTACAGCGGGTAACACCGGCATCGGTCTGGCGCTGGTCGGCGCGTCGATGGGGTTCAAGACGGTGATCGTGATCCCGGAAACCCAGTCGGAAGAAAAGAAAGACATGCTGCGACTGGCGGGCGCCCAGCTGGTGCAGGTTCCGGCCGCTCCGTACCGAAACCCGAATAACTTTGTGCATTATTCGCGTCGCCTGGCCGAGGAACTGGCGCAGACAGAACCCAATGGTGCGATCTGGGCAAACCAGTTCGACAACGTTGCCAATCGTCAGGCCCATGTCGAAACCACCGGTCCGGAGATTTGGGAACAGACAGACGGCAAAGTGGATGGCTTTGTCAGCGCGGTCGGCTCGGGCGGTACGCTGGCCGGTGTGGCCGACGCGCTGCAGCCCAAAGGCGTGAAGATCGCTTTGGTCGATCCGATGGGGGCGGGGCTCTATTCCTACTACACCACCGGTGAGATCGCGATGGAGGGCAGCTCGATCGCTGAAGGTATCGGACAGGTGCGGATCACCAGGAACCTCGAAGGGTTCAAGCCCGACTATGCCTATCAGATGACTGACAACGAGGCGTTGCCTTACATCTTTGACCTGCTGCGCGAAGAAGGTCTGGTCATGGGTGGCTCGACTGCAATCAACATGGCCGGTGCCGTGCGTCTGGCCAAGGATCTGGGGCCGGGTCATACCATCGTGACGATCCTGTGTGACTATGGCACGCGCTACCAGTCGAAACTGTTCAACCCTGAATTCCTGCGTGAAAAAGAGCTGCCGGTGCCGGACTGGATGACCGAAGCCCCACGCAGCATCCCCGGCGTGTTCGAGGACGTATGATGCTGCGGCAGGTCCGCCTGTTTCTAGCGCTTTTTCTGGTTTGCTTTGCCATGCTGGGCGGCCCCGTGGCAGCCGAGCTGACCGATCAGCAAAGCGAGTTCTACCAGAATTGGCTGGCAACGGCGGACCGTGCCGAGACCGAGATCGAAGCCGACAGAACGTCGAACGCGGCGCTGGAGAACCTGCGGTCCGAAATCCACAACTATCGTGAACGTTTTAACCAGGCGCGCAGTGCCAATACGGATCGCATCCAGACGCTGGATGCCCAGATCAAGGCGCTTGGACCCGCGCCCGAAGGAGACGCGACCGAGCCCGAAGAAATCGCCAAATTGCGGGCCCACCTTGAGGATCAACTGACCAGCCTGCAGGTTCCGCGGATCATCTCGGAAGAGGCCTTCAGCCGCGCCAACGGTCTGATCAGCGAGATCGACCGGTTGTTGCGCGACAGGCAGAAAAAAGAGCTGCTAGAACGCGGACCATCTCCGATCAACCCGGTTTATTGGGGTCCGGCCTGGACCGACATCGTCGAATCCGTACGCGGCCTGATTGGCGAGTCGGTACAAAACCTGAAGGCCAATATCGTACAGGACCGTCTGCGGGATCGCGGTCTGGGTATCCTGTTCCTGACCCTCGCTGCGGCTGTGCTGCTGTATTACGGGCGCTACTGGTCCGAGGCCGCGGGTGAATACATGCGCAGCCTTGGCGGGCGCGGTATCGGCGTCTGGTCGTTTCTGGTTTCGCTGCTGCGCATACTGCTGCCATGGCTGGGTGTTTGGCTGCTGGTTCAGGCGATCATCATGACCGGTCTTCTGGGGCTGCGCGGCACATTGCTGATCCAGAACGTGCCATATTGGGCCGCCCTTATCTTTTACTATGACTGGATCGGACGTCAGCTGTATCTGGCGCAGGCGGCGCAGAACTTCAATCGCCTGTCCCGCAAGAATGTCACTGAGCTGCGGGTGTATCTTGATATTCTGGCGATCTTTTTGATCGCATATGAATTCGGGCTGTTGTTCGATCAGATCGAGAACATTTCAGACGCAACTCGGGCAGTCATCAGCTTTCCGGTGGTTTTTGGCACCGCTATGATCCTGCTGCGTATCCGCCGTATACGAACCAGCAGGCCGGCGGAGGACGACGCCGAAGCTAGTGAAACGCCACGCGGTGCCGGTCTTACTCAGATCATCGAGTTTCTGCGCCGCGCTCTATTCCTGTTGGGGATGGCAAGCCCGATTCTGGCGCTCGTCGGCTATACCAATGCGGCCGAGGCGATTGTTTTCCCGGCGGTGAAAACGCTGGTGCTTTTTGCGGCGCTGGCGATCTTCCACCGATTCCTGACCTCGGTTTATGGTTGGCTGAGCGGGCAGGGTGAGTCCGCGCGGGACTCGCTGTTTTCAGTGTTGGCCGGCTTTGCCATCGCCATCCTGACCCTGCCGATTCTGGCGCTGTACTGGGGCGCGCGGCGAACCGACCTGCTCGAAGTCTGGTCTCGACTGCTGCTAGGGTTTGACATCGGTGGCGTCACGATTTCACCCAGCAACTTCTTTACCTTCCTGGTGGTGTTCGCCATCGGCTTTGGCTTGACACGGTTGCTGCAAAGCGGCCTTCGCAATTCGCTGCTGCCGAAAACCAGCATCGATCCGGGCGGGCAGAACGCAATTGCGGCGGGCACCGGTTATGTCGGGATATTCCTTGCGGCGCTGGTCGCCATCATGGTGGCCGGGTTCGACCTGTCGTCGCTGGCCATCGTCGCCGGTGCGCTGTCGGTTGGTATCGGTTTCGGCCTGCAGACCATCGTATCAAATTTCGTCTCGGGCATTATCTTGTTGGTCGAACGTCCGATCTCGAAAGGGGACTGGATCGATGTGAACGGGATGATGGGCTATGTGCGCGACATCTCGGTGCGCTCTACGCGGATTGAGACGTTTGACCGGACCGACGTGATCGTCCCGAACTCGGACCTGATCAGCGGCGTAGTCACGAACTACACCCGCGGCAACACCATTGGGCGGGTCATCGTGCCGGTGGGAGTGGCCTATGGTACCGACACCCGCATGGTAGAGAAAATCCTAGGGGAGGTAGCGAATTCGCACCCGATGGTGCTGGCGCATCCGGCTCCCAGCGTGGTGTTTCAGGGCTTCGGTGCAGATTCACTGGACTTCGAGATTCGCGCCATTCTGCGTGACGTGAACTGGGTGCTGTCGGTGAAGTCCGACATGAACCACGAGATCAATCGCCGCTTTGTCGAGGAAGGGATCGAGATCCCGTTCGCGCAGCGCGATGTCTGGCTGCGCAACCCTGAGGCCTTAGAGGGTAAACCATCGGTACTGCAGCAGAAACCAGAGAGCGACACGGCGAAACCGCCTTCAAATCCGCCATCCTCAGCACCCGTCGAGATGACCGAGGCCGATCTGAGCGACGGGGACGGCGACGAGGTTTAACCGCGTGTGTGGCGTATGTGCGGAAGGTTGAATTTTCGCTTTAATCGCCCCTTGCAAATCCCCCGGCGATGGTCCAAATATCGCGCCCACGGAGAGGTGGCCGAGTGGTCGAAGGCGCACGCCTGGAAAGTGTGTAGGCGGGAAACCGTCTCCAGGGTTCGAATCCCTGTCTCTCCGCCACAAACCCCAGCTGAGGTCCCTGCCATTATTGTGGTCGATTCTATCTCGCCATAACAGTTGCTTTCGGTTGGCTGACTACATTGCAGACATCTGTACTACGAACGGTAAACCCGGTCTTTTGACTTCCATCTCACCTGAGTGAGTGGGCTTGGGGCGCTCCCGAGAAATAATGTGAAAGTGCTGACTGGATTTGCACGCAAAGTGGATGTTCGGAAATAGCTTAGACTTGGTTGCGAGCGATGATTGACTGTTGAGCCTTTGCAACGTAACAC